>NZ_BAAANG010000005.1:24700-41817 GCF_039529675.1 Microbacterium paludicola | reverse complement strand
GGGGCGTCGTCCGCGTCCGCATGTCCGTGCAGGGCGTCACTCGAGCCATTCGGTGATGAACCGATCGCTCGCGTGGATGTGGGTCGCGATGTAGTCGTCGCCGTCGAGCACCTCGAACCGGTGCGCGACGAGGGCGGGCACCACGAGCACCTGGTTGGCCCGGCCGACCACGCGCTCCTCGCCGACCGTGAACAGCGCACTGCCCGCATGGATCAGGAACGTCTCGCTGTACGGATGCCGGTGAAGCCGCGGCCCGGTGCCGGGGCGCGGCGCGTGCTCCCGGATGATGCTCACGTGCGACCCGTGCAGGTATCCCTCGAAGTTGGCGTCGGCGGCGACGTCGATCGGTGCGATGGCCATGTCGCCAGTGTGCCGGAGGGGCGGCCGCCGATGGGAGGATGGCGCAATGATCGAGCGAGTGGATGCCCTGGGCCGCGGCGGGCGCGGAGCGGATTCGTGACGGCGTTCGAGCTCGCCGTGCAGGATGCCGCCGGTGTCGCGATCGCGGGGCGGGTCCGGCCCGACCGCATCGAGCTGGCGGCGGCGCTGTCGACGGGCGGGCTCACGCCCTCCCCGGGGCTCATCGAGGCGGCGGTCGCCGCGGGCGTCCCCGTCCACGTGCTCGTGCGCCCGCGTGCCGGGGGCTTCGCCTACGACGAGGCGGATGCGGCGGTGATCCTCGCGGACGTGCGGGCAGCACTCGGCGCCGGGGCGGCGGGCGTGGTGGTCGGCGGCACGGCAGGGGACGGCGTCGACCTCGACCTGACGCGGGCCGTCGTGGATGCCGCCGGGGGCGCCGAGGTGACGTTCCACCGCGCGTTCGACACGCTGCGCGACCGCCGCCGCGCGATCGATGCGCTCGCCGACGCGGGCGTGACGCGCATCCTCACCTCCGGCGGAGCCTCCCGCGCCGCCGACGCCGGGGCCGAGCTGCGCGCCCTGGCGACGCACGCCGCGGGGCGCATTCAGCTCATGGCCGGAGGCGGCGTGGATCCCTCGAACGCCGCGGCGGTCGCCGCGACCGGTGTCGACGCCGTGCACGCCTCGGCCAAGGCCGTCGTCACCGAGCGGCTCGCGGTGTCCCTCGGCTCAGGCGCGGCGGCGGGCACTGCCGGGTACGAGACAACCGACGAGCAGACCGCGACGCTGCTGCGCGACATCCTGCGCGACGCCCGCTGAGGCGCACACCATCGCGCGGCGTCAGGTGCGGATGACGACGTTGATCGGCTCCTCGCCGCGCGCCATCCGCTCGGCCTGACCGGCGAGCAGCTTGGCGACGCGCGGGCGCATTGCCGCCGATCGACCGCCGACGTGCGGGGCGATGATCACGCCCGGCAGCGACCACAGCGGGTGGTCGGCGGGCAGCGGCTCCGGGTCGAACACGTCGCTCGCGACGCGCAGGCGACCGCGGGTGACGTGGTCCACGAGGGCGTCGGTGTCGACGATCGTGCCGCGCCCGACGTTCACCACGAGCGCCCCGTCGGGCAGTGCCGACAGTGCGGCGTCGTCGATCAGGTGCTGGGTATCGGGCCCGCCGGGAAGGACGATGACCAGGATGTCCGCGGTCGGCAGCAGCTCGGGCAGCTCGTCGATTCCGCGCACCTCGATGCCGTCCTCCCGGCGGGCGCGGGACGCGACGGGGATCAGCTCGACCTCGAACGGCAGCATCCGGTCGGCGATCGCCTTGGCGACGCCGCCGAAGCCGAGCATCACGACGCGCGTGTCGGCGAGGCCGGTCGCCTCGAACGACTCCCAGCTCGCCTGATCCTGGTTGCGCACCATGCGGGGGAGCTCGCGCTGCGCGGCGAGCATGAGGGCGAGCGTCAGCTCGGCGGTGGCCGTCTCGTGCACCGAGGCGGCGTTGGCGTACACCGTGCCGGCGGGAAGGCGATCCTGCACCCCGTCGTAGCCGATCGACTGGCCCTGCACGAGCCGGTGCTCGACCTGCTTCAGGGCCTTCAGCGCCTTCCCCTGCTTCATGTACGGCGGCACCACGATGTCGATGCGCTCGCGGGGTGCGGGGTCCACGCCGCCGTCCCACTCGATGACCTCGATCGGCAGCGCCGGATCGAGCAGGGCACGCACGTCCTCGGCGAGCTGGGGGGTCGGGACGGACAGGACCACGGGCTGAGGAGAGTCGCTCACCCTTCCGACCCTATCGGCGGATCCGCGGCGCGGACCCGGGCGGATCAGGCCGCCTGGGCGACCGTCGCCGCGATGGCGCTCGTGAAGAACGCGAGCCCATCGACGCCCGAGCGCATCGCGGCGGGCGTGCCGGGGCCGAAGCCGGGCTCGACCGCGTGCTCGGGGTGGGGCATGAGCCCGACGACGTTGGCGCGCTCGTTCGCGAGGCCCGCGATGTCGTTCAGCGAGCCGTTCGGGTTCACGCCGAGGTAGCGGAAGGCGATGAGGCCCTCGCCCTCGATGCGCGCCAGCGTCTCGGCGTCGGCGGTGTAGCCGCCATCCGCGTTCTTCAGCGGGATGACGATCTCCTGGCCGACCTCGAACTCGCTCGTCCACGCCGTCGACGCGTTCTCGACCCGCAGGCGCTGGTCGCGGCGGATGAACTGCTGGTGCGCGTTGCGGATGAGCCCGCCGGGCAGCAGGTGCGCCTCGACCAGCATCTGGAAGCCGTTGCAGATGCCGAGGATCGGCATCCCCTTGGCGGCGGCGTCCTTCACCTCGGACATGATCGGCGCGAGGGCCGCGAGCGCACCGGCACGCAGGTAGTCGCCGTAGCTGAAGCCGCCGGGAAGCACGAGGGCGTCGACGCCGTCGAGGTCGTGCGAGCCGTGCCACAGGGCGACGGGCTCGCCACCGGCGAGGCGGATGGCGCGCTGCGCGTCGCGGTCGTCGAGCGAACCCGGGAAGGTGATGACGCCGATCCGGGGAGCGGAGGTGCTCACTCCACGACCTCGATGCCCACGACGTCCTCGATCACGCCGTTCGACAGGATGTCGTCGGCGACCTGCTGCGCCTGCGCGAGCAGCTCGTCCGTGACCTCGCCCTCCACGGTGAGCTCGATGCGCTTGCCGATGCGCACGTTCTGGAAGGCTCCGTGACCGAGGCGCGCGAGCGATCCGGTGACCGCCTTGCCCTGAGGATCCAGCAGCTCGGCCTTGGGCATGACGTCGACGACGATGGTGGGCATAGGGATATTCTACGCGGGCTCTCCGCGCAGCTCCGCGCGGAGCCGGTCGACCTGACCCAGGATCGCCAGGGTCTGGGCGTGCGGAACGAGTGGCGACTCGCGCAGACCCTCGTGCAGGCAGCGCGCGACCTCGGCGGCCTCGTTGCCGAAGCCGCGCCCGTAGAGCGGCTGCGGCGGGTCGAAGCGCACGGGCTCGCCGCCGTCGCCGTGGAACGTGAAGTGCGTGGGCGCGAAGAACTGGTCGATCTCGATCCAGCCGCGCTCGGTGGAGATGCGGGCGGCGACCGGCGCGTGGCGGGTCAGGCCGACGGCGAGGCTGGCGAGGGCCCCGCCCGGGTAGCGCCCGGCGATGGCGACGTCGAGATCCACCCGGTCGAAGACGCCGGTCGCCCGCAGCTCGATGGCCTCGCCGAGCAGGAGGTGTGCGAGCGCGAGCGGATAGACGCCCACGTCGAGCAGTGCGCCGCCGCCGAGCGCGGGATCCAGCAGCCGGTGCTCGGGGCCCGCGTCGACGCGGAACGCGAACTCGGCGAACAGGTGCCGCGGGGCGCCGAACTCGCCGGCTGCGAGGCGCCGGCGGAGGTCGAGGATGACCGGGTTGCACGCCATCCACATCCCCTCCATGAGGAAGCGGTCGTGCGCTCGCGCCGTCGCGATGAGCGCCCCGGCGCCGGCCCGGTCGAGGGTCAGCGGCTTCTCGCACAGCACGTGCTTTCCCGCCTCGAGCGCGCGGGTCGCCTGCTCGAGATGCAGCGCGTGCGGCGAGGCGATGTAGACCACGTCGATGTCGGGAGCGGCGAGCAGCTCGTCGTACGAGCCGTACGAGCGCTGCGCGCCATGGCGGGTCGCGAAGTCGGCCGCGCGCCCGGCGTCGCGCGAGGCGACCGCGACCAGCTCGGCGCCGGGCGTCACCGCCAGATCCGCGGCGAAGGACTCGGCGATGGATCCCGGCGCGAGGATTCCCCAGCGCGTGGTGCGGCCGGATGTGGGCTCGTCGGCGAGCGGTGTCTGGGTCACGCGGCGAGCCTAGCGGGGGTCCGGATGGGCCCGCGCAGCGGACCACATCACAACCTGGTCACGAGGTTGCGCATCGTGGGAGCGCTCCCATATGCTCGGTCACGCCCTACGTGGGAGCGCTCCCATGCTCTCCGCGGAGGTCCCTCTCACCACAGGGATGCGCCACGGCGGCGCGCTGATTTCCCCACCACAAAGGAGTGAACTGTGAAGGCACACACCTGGCGTCGCCTCGGCGCCATCGCCGCGGCGGGCACCGTCTCCGCGCTCGCGCTCGCCGGCTGCGCCCCCGCCTCGACCGGCGGAACCGGCGAGGAGCCCTCGGACGAACCCGTCACCCTCACCATCACCACGTTCGGCACGTTCGGCTACGACGAGCTGTACAAGGAGTACGAGGACGCCCACCCGAACGTCACGATCGAGGCGACGAACATCGACACGGGCG
The DNA here is from genome assembly GCF_039529675.1 of Microbacterium paludicola. Classification (NCBI taxonomy): domain Bacteria; kingdom Bacillati; phylum Actinomycetota; class Actinomycetes; order Micrococcales; family Microbacteriaceae; genus Microbacterium; species Microbacterium paludicola. The sequence continues at coordinate 37,207 of NZ_BAAANG010000005.1, read as the reverse complement.
GCAACGCGCGCACCGACCTGTTCACCAAGCTCGCCGCGGGCTCGGGTGTCTCGGACATCGTCGCCGTCGAGGAGGGCTGGCTCGGCGCGGTCATGGAGGTCTCCGACCAGTTCGTCGACCTGCGCGACCACGGCATCGAGGACCGCAAGGCCGACTGGGTCGACTGGAAGTACGCGACCGGCACCGACCCCGAGGGCCGCGTGATCGGCTACGGCACCGACATCGGCCCGACCGGCCTCTGCTACAACGCGAAGGCGTTCGAGGCGGCGGGTCTCCCCACCGAGCGCGAAGAGGTCGCGAAGCTCCTCGAGGGCGACTGGGCGCACTACTTCGAGGTCGGCCAGGAGTACGTCGACAAGACCGGCAAGGCCTGGTTCGACCACTCGGGCTTCGTCTGGAACTCGATCGTCAACCAGCTCCCCGAGGGGTACTACACCAAGGCCGGTGAGCTGAACGTCGAGGGCAACGCCGAGCTGCGCGAGAACTTCGACATGCTCGCCGCCGCGGTCGAGGGCGGCCAGTCGGCCGCGCAGGCGGCCTGGGACTGGAACGGCGGCAAGTCGTTCGTCGACGGCACGTTCGCGACCTTCGTCTGCCCCGGCTGGATGCTCGGTGTCGTGCAGGGTCAGGTCGAGACCGGCGGTGGCGACGCGTCCACCGGCTGGGACTTCGCCGACGTGTTCCCCGGCGGCGCCGGCAACTGGGGCGGCGCCTGGCTGTCGATCCCCGAGACCAGCGAGCACAAGGCCGAGGCCGCGGCGCTCGCCGACTGGCTGACGCAGCCCGAGCAGCAGGTGAAGCAGTCGGCCGCGGCCGGCAACTTCCCGTCGACGCTCGAGGCGCAGGAGACCCTGGCCGCCGAGGCGACGCCGAACGAGTTCTTCAACGGCGCGCCGACGGGTGCGATCCTCGCCGCCCGCGCCGAGGGCGTCGTCGCCCAGTTCAAGGGCCCGCAGGACTCGGTCATCCAGGAGAACGTGTTCGGCCCGGCGCTGAACAAGCTCGACCACGGTGAGGCCGACGCCGACGCCGCCTGGGACGAGGCGCTGTCGCTCCTCGCCGAGCTCGTCGAGTAACGCCCCTCCGCTGAGGAACCCGGCGCGTGCCGGGGACGGATCATCCGCTCCCCGGCACGCGCCCCCTGGTACGGCCCGTCAGTGCTCCGTGCCGTGTTCTCCGCCCATCCCTCGATCGAGGACGCATCCGTCATGACAAGCACGATCTCCGCACCGCCCCAGCGGCGCAGCGCGCCCGGCGGCGCCTCGCCGCAGAAGCCCCGCGCGACGACGCGGCAGAAGCTCTCCCGCTTCGACCTGAAGGCGTCGCCGTACCTCTACGTCTCGCCGTTCTTCATCCTGTTCGGGATCACCGGGCTGTTCCCGCTGCTCTACACGGCGGTCGTCTCGGTGCACGACTGGGATCTGCTGAAGGGCCAGGGCGACTTCGTCGGCCTCGCGAACTTCGTCGATCTGCTGCAGGGCCAGTTCTTCTGGAACTCGATCGGCAACACGATCAGCATCTTCCTGCTGTCCTCGATCCCGCAGCTCGCCGTCGCACTCGTCGTCGCGTACCTGCTCGATCAGGGCCTGCGCGCCCCCACCTTCTGGCGCATGGGAGTGCTCATCCCGTTCGTCGTGACGCCCGTCGCGGTCGCGATCATCTTCTCCAGCGCGTTCAACCCGGCCGACGGCCTCGTCAACAACCTGCTGAACCTCGTCGGCATCAGCGATCAGGACTGGAAGCGCGACGGCTTCCTCAGCCACATCGCGATCGCCACGATGGTCAACTTCCGCTGGACCGGGTACAACGCTCTGATCCTGCTCGCGGCGATGCAGGCCGTGCCGCGTGATCTCTACGAGTCCGCGGCGATCGACGGCGCCGGCAGCGTCCGCCGGTTCTTCTCGATCACGCTTCCGTCGATCCGCCCCACCCTCATCTTCGTGATCATCACGGCCACCATCGGCGGCCTGCAGATCTTCGCGGAGCCGAAGCTGTTCGACCCGTCGAGTGCCGGTGGCATCGGCGGATCCGACCGCCAGTTCCAGACCACCGTGCTCTACATGTGGGAGCTCGGCTTCATGAACCGCGACCTGGGCAAGGCGTCCGCCGTCGCCTGGCTGCTGTTCCTGCTGATCGTCGTGATCGGCCTGTTCAACTTCTTCCTGTCCCAGCGGATCAGCGCCGCCGGCGACGGGCCGAGGCCCACCCGCAAGTCCCGCCGTGCCGCGAAGGAGGCCGCCAAGTGAGCACCCAGGTCTCCGACTCCACCCATCTCATCGTCACCGGCAGCGCCGAGCGCGCGCCCGTGAAGCGTCGCAGGGGTGCCGGGGGAGGCTTCGCCGGGCTCGGCAGCCGCCCCGGGTTCCTCGTCTACGGCCTGCTGACCGCCTTCCTCGTCGGCAGCATCTACCCGATCTGGTGGTCGTTCGTCGTCGGCTCCGGCACGAACGCGACCCGCGCCGAGACGCTGCCGCTCATCCCCGGCGGCAACTTCATCGCCAACGCGATCACCGTGTTCGACGCGATCCCGTTCTGGAAGGCGCTCGGCAACTCGATCCTGATCTCGACGGTCATCACGATCTCGGTCGTGATCTTCTCGACCCTCGCCGGCTACGCGTTCGCGAAGCTCCGTTTCCGCGGCCGCGACGGCCTGATGATCTTCGTGATCGCGACGATGGCGATCCCGACCCAGCTGGGGATCATCCCGCTGTTCATGGTGATGAAGCAGCTCGGCTGGACCGGCACGATCGGCGCCGTCATCGTTCCCATGCTCGTCACGGCGTTCGGCGTCTTCTTCATGCGCCAGTACCTCGTCGACGTGATCCCGGATGAGCTCATCGAGGCGGCGCGCGTCGACGGCGCCAACCAGATCCGCACGTTCATCACGGTCGGCCTTCCGGCGGCACGTCCCGCGATGGCGATCCTCGGCCTGTTCACGTTCATGACCGCGTGGACCGACTTCCTGTGGCCGATGCTCGTGCTGAGCCCGCAGAACCCGACCCTGCAGACGGCGCTCAGCCAGCTGCAGTCGGGCTACTACGTCGACTACTCGATCGTGCTCACGGGAGCGGTGCTCGCGACCGTCCCGCTGCTGATCCTGTTCATCGTGGCGGGCAAGCAGCTGATCAGCGGCATCATGGCGGGTGCGGTCAAGGGCTGACCCGCAACCGCTGACAGAGATACACTCCTGCGCGCACCGGTTGCGCTCTTCCGAAGGACACCCATGACCACTCGCACGTTCCCCTCCGAGTTCCTCTTCGGCGCCGCAACGGCGGCGTACCAGATCGAGGGCGCCGCCTTCGAGGACGGCCGCACCGCGTCCATCTGGGATCACTTCAGCCGGATCCCCGGCGCCGTCATCAACGGCGACAACGGCGATGTGGCGACGGATCACTACCACCGCTACCGCGAGGACGTCGCGCTGATGAAGGAGCTGGGTCTGCAGACCTACCGCTTCTCGACGTCGTGGTCGCGCGTGCGCCCCGACGGCGGCCCGGTGAACCAGAAGGGCATCGACTTCTACAGCCGCCTCGTCGACGAGCTGCTCGGCGCCGGCGTCCTGCCGTGGCTGACGCTTCACCACTGGGACATGCCGCAGGCGCTCGAGGAGAAGGGCGGCTGGACGTCGCGCGACACCGTCGACCGCTTCGTCGAGTACGCGCTGGCGGTGCACGATGCGCTCGGCGACCGCGTCACGAAGTGGACGACGCACAACGAGCCGTGGTGCTCGTCGTTCCTCTCCTACACCGGTGGCGAGCACGCGCCGGGTCACCGCAGCGTGCGCGAGGGCCTGCTCGCCTCGCACCACCTCCTGCTGTCGCACGGTCTCGCGGTCCGCGAGCTGCGGGCCCGCGACGAGTCGCTCGAGTTCGGCATCACGCTGAACCTCACCAACGGCGAGCCGGTGGATCCGTCCGATCCCGCCGACCAGGATGCCGCGCGCCGCGTCGACGGCCAGTTCAACCGCTGGTTCCTCGACCCGATCTTCCGCGGGGAGTACCCGGCCGACATCGTCGAGGACATCCGCGCGGTCGACGCCGAGGCCGTCGACGCCTTCGAGGCGGCCGTGCAGGACGGGGACCTCGAGATCGCGTCGACGCCCCTCGACTTCCTGGGCGTGAACTACTACCACGGCGAGTTCGTCACCGGCCACGTGCCGGCGAACCCCGCGCCGGTGGGCGAGGCGCCGAGCGCCTGGCCCAAGCGCTCGCCGTTCCCCGCGATGGACGGCGTGCACTGGGCCGAGCGCGGCTACAAGCGCACGACGATGAACTGGGAGGTCGACTTCGCCGGCCTCACCAACCTGCTGAACCGCGTCTGGGCCGACTACGCCAAGGCGGTGGAGGTGCCGCTGTACGTCACCGAGAACGGCGCCGCCTACGACGACGTGCTCGTCGACGGCGAGGTCGTCGACACCGAGCGCGTGGAGTTCGTCCGCGGCCACGTCGCGGCGGTGCTGGACGCGATCGAGGCCGGCACAGACGTCCGCGGATACTTCTACTGGTCGCTGCTCGACAACTACGAGTGGGCCTGGGGCTACGAGAAGCGCTTCGGCATCGTGCACGTCGATTACGACACGCAGGTGCGCACGGTGAAGGCAAGCGGCAAGGAGTACGCGAGGATCATCGCAGCGCGCAGCGTTGCGGACACGGCCGCGGCGCCGGCCGGCGCCTCGGTCCTCAGCTAGGAGACGGATGGAACAGCCCAGCACGATCGCATCCCCGCGGGGAGCGGCGGCGGCCACGATCGAGGAGGTCGCGGCGCGGGCCGGGGTCTCACGTTCGACGGTGTCGCGCGTGCTGGGCGGCGGGGACCGGGTGAGCCCGGCGGCGCTCGAGTCGGTGCGCCGCGCGATCGACGAGCTCAACTACGTGCCGAACCGAGCCGCGCGCTCGCTCGCGAGCAGGCAGACGCTGGCGATCGCGCTCGTCGTGCCCGAGGACACCACCCGCTTCTTCGGCGACCCGTTCTTCGCCTCGCTCGTCACCGGCATCAACGAGAAGCTCGCCTCGACCGACTACCTGCTGAACCTCTTCATCGCGTCGGGCGACCCGGGCGACAAGACGACCAACTACCTCGTGGGCGGCAACGTCGACGGGGCACTGATCGCCTCGCACCACGCGTCGAACACGTTCCTCGAGCGGATCCATCGCGCCGTCCCCGTGGTCTTCGGCGGCCGCCCGCTCGTCGCCGACCTGTCGGGGTACTACTTCGTCGACGTCGACAACGTCGAGGGAGCCCGCATCGGCACACGGCACCTGATCGACCGCGGGCACCGCCGGATCGCCACGATCACCGGCCCGCTCGACATGCCCGTGGGATCCGACCGACTGCAGGGTTTCCGGGCGGAGATGGCGGCGGCAGGCCTCACGCCGGGCCCCGCGGAGGACGGCGACTTCACGGTCGACGGCGGCACGGAGGCGATGCAGCGCATCCTCGCCGCCGGCGTGCCCGAGGCGGTGTTCGTGGCGAGCGACCTGATGGCGCGCGGCGCGATCGGCGTGCTGCGCGCGGCGGGGCTGCGCGTGCCGGAGGACGTCGCGATCGTCGCCTTCGACGACTCCCCGGTCGCGACGACGATGACGCCGCGGCTCACGACCGTGCGCCAGCCGTCGCGCGAACAGGGCGAGGCGATGGTCGACGTCCTGCTCGCCCGACTCGCGGGAGCCGAGCCCCCGCACGCGACGATCCTGCACACCGAGCTGGTGATCCGCGAGACCGCATAGTCACTAGTTGACAAATCACCTAGGTGTGGTGTCGACTAGCCGCATGACACTCGCGCGCATCATCCTGGGGCTGCTGTCGCTCGCCCCGATGACGGGGTACGACATCAAGCGGCACATCGAGACGACAGTCACCCACTTCTGGACCGCCGACAAGGCGCAGATCTATCGGGCCCTCGACGCGCTCGTGCGCGACGGGCTCGCGACGGTGCACACCGTGCCGGGGCAGAGCGGTCCGGTGCGGCAGGAGCACCGCATCACGGAGGCCGGCCGCGCGGTGCTCGCCGAGTGGCTGGTCTCCGACCTCGAGCGCTCGGCCGAGCGCGATCCGTTCCTCGCGCGGCTGTTCTTCGCCGGCGACCTCGGCGACGCTGAACTTGGCGCGCTGCTCGCCCGCCGGCGCACCGCCGTCGAGGAGGCGCTCGCGACCTTCGAGCGCATGCGCGAGGAGCTGCCCGAGCCCACGAGCCGCGCCGAGCGGGTGCGGTTGTGGACCCTCGAGAACGGGCTCGCCCACGTGCGCGCCGAGGCCGCCTGGCTCGACCGCATCGAGGGAGAACTGGCATGACCGCCGCCACGACCGCGAGCGCCGCCTTCCCCGAGCTTCACCGGCCCGGGCAGCCGTCCACCCGGCCGCCGCTCGTGCTGCTCCACGGCGGCAACGTCGCGAACTGGATGTGGGAGCCGCAGGTGGCGGCCTTCGGCGACCGCGTCGTCGTCACGCCCGACCTTCCCGGCTTCGGCGCCAGGGTCGCCGAGGAATGGCCGGGGCTCGACGCCGTCGCGGACGACCTGATCCGCCGGCTCGACGGGCTCGGCGTCACCGGTCCCGTGGACGTCGCGGGCCTCTCGCTCGGCGCGGTCACGACCATCCGGCTGCTCGCGCGGCATCCCGAGCGCGTGCGGTCGGCCCTCGTGACCGGCGCGGCGCTCGTCGGCGTCGGGGCGGCGGCGCGGCTGACGTCGCGCGCGCAGCTGAGCGCGTGGCGGGCGCCGTGGTTCTGGCGGGCGCAGGCCGCGGCGTTCCGGATCCCGGAGGATGCGCGCGAGCTCTACGTCTCGCACGGGCTGTCGGTGCGGCGCGAGACCGCCGCGGCCATGCTCGCCGAGGTCTACGCGGGCGGGGTGCCCGCGGCGCTGCAGACCGTGGATCGCCCGCTGCTCGCGATCGCGGGCGAGAAGGAGCCGGGAGAGATCCGGCGTTCGCTCACCGCACTGGGGAAGCGGATGCCGCAGGCGCGCCTGCGTCTCGCGCCCTCGATGCACCACATCTGGAGCATCGAGGACGTCGAGCTGTTCAACGCCACCCTCCGCGCCTGGTTCGACGAGGGGCGTCCCGAGGAGCGGCTGCTGCCCTTCGGCGGAAACCGGGCCTGATCGGCTCTCGACGCGGCGCGCCGCCGATCGCTAGCTTGAGCACATGCCGTTGGTGCTCTCGCTGCTCGTGCTCGCGTTCTCGGTCGTCACGCTGATCGACATCATCACGCGCCAGGACTGGCAGGTGAAGCACCTGCCGAAGTTCGGATGGATCATCCTGGCCATCGTGATCCCGATCGTCGGCGGCATCGCGTGGTGGGCCGCCGGCCGGGAGTACCCCGAGCGCCCTGCGCGGGCGCCGCGCTCCGAGCCGCTGCGGGCCCCGTCGATCCGGATCGTCGACGACCGCCGGATGGAGGGCCGCAGCACCGAGCAGCAGCTGGCCGACCTCGAGCGCGAGATCGAGGCCGACCGCCTGCGCGCCGAGATCGCCCGCCGCAAGGCCGAGCGCGGCGAGGCCTGACCCCGCGCCCGGGTGCCCGCGTGCCGGTGCCGAGGGGCCAACGCCGAGCAGGCATCCCTGCCGCCACCAGGTATGCATCGGCATGCCCTCTCGCGGCGCGGATGCCTGCTCGCGGGCGCTACGGCCGGTCCGCGACGATCTCGGCCTTGAAGCCCGAGGCGTTCTCGATCCAGCCGGCGTAGTGATCCGGCCCGCCGGCGTGCGGGTAGCGATCCTGATACAGCGGCGTCCAGCCGTTGGCGGGCGCCTCCGACAGGATCCGATCGACGTCCTCGGGCGATCCGCCGTGGAACGCGAGGTGGTTGAGCCCCTCGCGCCGCCGGTCGTGATCGCCCTGCTGCCGCGGCGCCTCGGTGAAGGTGAGGTACGTGCCGCCCGCCCTCCAGGTGAAGCCGCCCGGCCACTCGTCGCCGCGCTCCCAGCCGAGGCTCTCGAGCAGCCACGACCACTCGGCCGCCGCGCGCTCGGCCGAGGCGACCCAGATCTCCACGTGGTGAAGGCCCGCGCTCATCCCGGCCACCCCATGTCTCGCTGCGCCTCCGCGATGAACGCCGACTTGGCGCGGGTGTAGTCGTCGTAGTCGGCGGTGCCCGCGAAGCGGTCCGCAAGGTCGCGTTTGACCGTCTCGTACCGGGCGCGGTGGTCCGGATCGGATCGCAGCCAGTCGCGGAATGCCAGCACGAAGGCCGCGAACGGCGAGTCGGCGCGGCGGACGTGGAGGATGACCTCGGGACCGCCCGGTCCCTCCGCCCGGTGGAAGAGCAGCTTCGCGTGAAGCGCCGGGTCGGGATCGGTCTGCGGGCGGGGGATGTCCGCGTGGACGCCAGGGGAGTCGGGACGCGACCCCTGCGCGCGCGCGAGGCCGAGCGGGGCGATCGCCGCCGAGAGTGGGGCCGCGGACGGGAGCTCGGCCGCGAGCAGCTGAAGGTCGACGATCGGCTTGGCCGCCAGCCCCGGCACCGAGGTCGAGCCGATGTGATCCAGCACGAACGCGTCGCTGCCCGGCAGGCCCGTCGTCGCGGCGCGGATGCGCTCGAGCAGCGCCTCCGCCTCGGCGGCCCACGCCGGGTCGTGGTCCGCGATGCGAGGGGCGCCCATCCCGCCATCGTAGGCACGGTGCCGCGAGGCGCCGATTGGCCCTCGCGTCGGCGCCGCCCGCGCGCGGGTGCGCCCCGCGCTGGCAGGATCGGCACGTGGGCGAGTACGAGTTCTCCGGAGACGCGGCGCGGCTCGACGGCGCGTGGGTCCATCGCATGCTGAGCGAGCACTCCTACTGGGCGCGCGGCCGATCGCGCGAGCTGCAGGATGCGGCCAACGCCGGATCCCGCTGCTTCGGCGTGTACGACGGCGAGCGGCAGGTGGCATTCGCCCGCCTCGTGACGGACGGCGCGACCTTCGGCTGGCTCGCCGACGTGATCGTGGATCCCGACCGCCGCGGCGAGGGGATTGGAAAGCTGTTGCTCTCCGGCATCGTCGCCGAGATCGATCGCCTCGGCCTCAAGCGCACAGTGCTCAAGACCGATGACGCGCACACCCTCTACGCCCGCCACGGCTGGGAGCCGGTGACGCCGCCTGGCGACTGGCTCGTGCGCGGCCGCCGCTGACCCGCGATTGCGGCGGCAGCGCGGGACGTTCTCGGAAACTCGGGGGACTGTTTCCCGACATCTTCTACTCTGTGCATCGTGAACTGCACGGTGTCCGGATCGCGGGTCCCATGGTGACGCGCTATCGCGAGATCGCCGACGACCTGCGGGGACGCATCCTGCGGGGCGAGTTCCACTCGGGCGAGCGGCTTCCGGGCGAGGAGCGCCTCGCGGCGGGCTACGGCGTCTCGCGTGGTGCGATGCGCAACGCTCTCGCGATGCTGAAGCGGCGCGGGCTGCTCGCGTCGCACCCGGGAGCGGGATGGCGCGTGCGGCCGGATTTCCAGACGCAGGAGTTCGCCGGGCTGCGTTCGTTCGCGCAGTGGGCCGAGGCGCGAAGCCTCGTTCCCGGCGGCCACGTGGTGCGCCAGGAGCGGGGGCCCGCGGGAGCCACGGATGCGGGCAGCCTGCGGATGCGCGCGGGCGACGACGTCCTGCGCGTCACGCGCGTGCGCACTCTCGACGGCCGTCCGGTCATGGTCGAGAGGGCGGTCTACGCGCCGTGGGTGATCCCGTCGATCGAGTCCCTTCCCGCCGACGTCGCCTCGGTCACGAAGGCGATGCTCGCCGACGGGATCGCGATGTCCTACGGCACCCATCGGATCGACACTGTCGCCGCCTCGTCTGAGGATTCGGAGCTGCTCGAGGTGCGCCGCTCGACTCGGCTGCTGCGGGTGCGCCGCGTGACCTACGCGCGCGACGGCCGGCCGATCGAGGCGGGCGATGACCGCTACGCCCCCGACACGGTCACCTTCGAGGTTCACGCCTCGGCCTCGGCGCAGGTCGTCGGGCGCGCGCACTCCTGACCGATTTCGGGACAGGTTCGCGCGGTGGGCGCGCGCATCCTCGCCATCCCGCGGGTCGTCAAGCTGTCGGTCGCGGCGCGTTCACCGCCTGGACATCGGGGCGCTGTTCCGTCTGAGGCGGAGGCGCCCCGCGTGGCGGTGCGCACCATCCCCATCCACTTCTCGGAAGGACCGCCCGATATGTCTTCCCCTGCTTCCCGTCGCTCACGACGCCGCGTGCCGGCGCTCGCTGCGATCGCCACCGCCGGCGCGCTGCTGGTCTCGCCCGTGCTTCCCGCGACCGCAGTGCCGTCGACCGTCGGCGCTGTCGCCCCGCAGGCAGGCTCGACGCTCACCGCAACCGCGACCGACCTCGTCGTCGGCGAGCCGCTCACTGTGTCGTGGGCCACGGACCGCCCCCACGACAAGAACTGGATCGGGATCTACGCCCCGAGCGCGGGCACACCCGACGGCAACCCGGGATCCACGCAGTGGCAGTACACAGCGGGCGCCTCGGGCACCGCGACGTTCACGGGCCTGCCTGCCGGCACGTGGCTCGTCTACTTCCTCGCCCAGGACGGGTACGGCCAGCTGACGGCGCCGGTCGAGGTCACGATCGCCGCCGCCCCCGACGCTCCGCAGCCGGGCGATCCGGACGCCCCGGTCGCGATCGACCCCATTGCGACGAACGAGACCGACGAGGTCATCGCCCGGGAGCCCTTCGGGCTGGACGGCGCAGAGTCTTGGAGCGTCGACTTCGCCGACGCGGATGCGGCATACGGGGGCTGGGCCTTCACCACCGAGGATGAGTGGGTCGGCGCACGCGACGAGTACGTCGCGGAGATCGACGAGATGCGCCGCCGCTTCGCCCGCGCGCAGGGCGCCTTCGCGGTCGCCGACGCACGGCAGTTCGGCGGGTCGCTCGAGACGACGCTCACGTCCGCTCCGGTCGAGGTCGCCGGGCTCGGCACCGTCCGACTGACGTTCGACAGCCACTATCGCGGCACCGACAGCCAGTCGGGCGTCGTGACCGTGCGCTTCGACGGTGGCGAGGCGACCGAGATCCTGCGCCTCGACTCGTCCACCGTCGCCGATGGCTACGACATGCGCCAGATGAACTATGCGCAGGACCTCACGGTCGACGTGCCGGCCGGCGCGCGCGAGGCGGTGTTCACGTGGGACTTCGCGGGCGACGGCGACGACCACTACTGGGCGATCGACTCGGTCACGGTGCATGAGGTGCTCACCGAGGCCGAGGGCCTCCCCACCCAGGCGTGGGTGATGAGCGACATCCAGGGGCACCCGGCCGACTGGCAGCACGCGCTCGGCGACTACGCGCAGATCGCTCCGGATGCCGACGCGATGGTCATCGTCGGCGATGTCGTCAACTCGGGCACCGTCGGTGAGTGGAACGAGATCTACGCAGTCATGGACGCCACGGCGGGCATCCGTCCGGAGCAGACGATCGCGACGATCGGCAACCACGAGCGTTACGCGGCCGGTGGATTCGAGGCGAACCGCGATCGCTTCCTCGCCTTCGCGCAGCGTGCCGGCATCTACGACGAGTACGTCGTCGAGGGCCCGGCCGGCGACGTGCCGGTCATCGCGCTCGGCCAGGAGTTCGCGAGCCCCAGCGACGTCGCCATGAGCGACGCTCAGGTCGAGTTCCTCGAGGAGCGTCTCGCGTATTGGACCGCGCAGGACAAGCAGGTGCTCGTGCTGACGCACTTCCCGCTCGGCGACACGGTCTCGGCGTCCTGGATCCCCTGGTACAGCGAGCATCACCAGATGAACGACCGCCTGACGAGCATCCTCGGCAACTACCCGAACGCCGTCGTCTTCTCCGGTCACACGCACTATCCCGCCGAGCTCGGCGACTGGGCCGTGCAGCGCCGGACCGCCGACGGTCACGCCGACGGGTTCTGGGCCGTCAACACGGTGGCGATGCACGTCGAGTGGGATGCGCGCGGCGAGAACACCGAGGGCATCAGCGAGGTCGTCACCCGCGACATCAACCAGGGGCTCACCGTCGACGCGTACGCCGATCGGCTCGTGGTGACGGCGCACGATTTCGCCGGTGAGGGCTCCACCCCGTTGCGCCAGGTGACCATCCCGAACCCGCTCGTCGCGAGCGAGACGGTGGCGTCGCCGAACGTCGTCGTGGGTGAACCCGAGATCGTCTCGACGCATCACCGGGGCATCAAGCCCGGCGCGAAGGTCACGGTCGATGAGGGCGAGTGGACCGAGGGCGCGACGTTCTCGTACCAGTGGCTCGCCGACGGTGCGCCGATCGCCGGGGCGACGGGCGAGGCGTTCCACCTGCTCGGAAAGCACAAGGGCGTGGACATCGCGGTCGCCGTGACCGGCTCGGTCGACGGGCTGGAGCCCGCGACAGCCGTGTCGGAATCGGTCCGGATCGACTGACGCCGAACGACGTGTGCCCCGTCCTGCGAGGGACGGGGCACACGTGTATCTGTGCCGAGCAGGCATCTCGGCCGCGAGCAGGCATGGGCGCGCATGCCTGATGGCGGCGCGGATGCCTGCTCGGCGCGGATGCGCGGTGGCGGCCCGGCGGC
>NZ_BAAANG010000005.1:5697-24604 GCF_039529675.1 Microbacterium paludicola | reverse complement strand
GGGGGTCGCCGCCGAGCTGGCCCACCGCCGGGATCGGGCCGCCATCGTCGGCGCCGGTCTTGCGCGCGCGGGCGATGAGGTTGCCGAGGTGGTAGATCACCAGCGCCGTGACCGTGCCGAGCACGATGCCGCCGAGCTCGAAGCCGTCCCACTTCATGGCGAAGCCGGCGATGCCGATCACGAGCGCGACGGCGGCGGTGTACTGGTTCACCGGGCGCGAGAAGTCCACGCGGTTGTCGACCCAGATCTTGATGCCGATGATGCCGATCAGGCCGTAGAGCGCGGTCGTGACGCCGCCGAGCACGCCGGCGGGGATCGAGTTGAACACGGCGCCGATCTTCGGCGAGAACGCGAGCAGGATGGCGACGACGCCGGCGACCCAGTAGACCGCCGTCGAGTACACGCGCGTCGCGGCCATGACGCCGATGTTCTCGCCGTAGGTGGTCGTGCCGGATCCGCCGCCGAGGCCCGCGAGGGTGGTCGCGGCGCCGTCCGCGATGAGCGCGCGGCCCGTGTGCTGGTTCACCGAGTTGTCGGTCATGGTCGCGACGCCGCGCACGTGGCCGACGTTCTCGGCGACCAGCACGAGCACAACCGGCAGGAACATCGCGATCGCCGACCACGTGCCGCCCGAGGCGAAGTCGGGCAGGTGGAACTCGGGAACGCCCAGCCAGTCGGCGTCGGCGATCGTCTCGGCGGGGCTCATGCCCGTGGCGGGGTTCACGACGTCGAGGGCGCCGCGGGCGACGGCGACGATGTAGCCGACGATCACGCCGAGGAAGATCGAGATGCGGCCGAGGAAGCCCTTGAACAGCACCGCGAACAGGATGACGGCGGCGAGCGTGATCGTGGCCGTGAGCGCGTCGGTCGCGAAGCTGCTCCACGCGGTGGGCGCGAGGTTGAAGCCGATCAGGGCGACGATCGCGCCGGCGACGACCGGGGGCATGAGCTTGTCGACCCAGCCGAGGCCCGCGAACTGCACGACGAGGCCGATCACCGCGAGCAGGACGCCGACGGCGACGATGCCGGCGAGCGCCGATCCCATCCCGGCGGACGCGGTCGCGGCGGTCACGGGCGCGATGAAGGCGAAGGACGAGCCGAGGTAGCTGGGAAGGCGGTTCTTCGTGATCAGCAGGAACAGCAGCGTGCCCACTCCGCTGAAGAACAGCGTGGTCGAGACGGGGAAGCCGGTGATGGTCGGCACGAGGAACGTCGCGCCGAACATGGCGACGACGTGCTGCGCGCCCATGGCGATGGTCGCAGGCCAGTTCAGTCGCTCGCCGGGCGCGACGACGCGTCCGGGCTCGACCGTGCGGCCGTTGCCGTGGAGGGTCCACAGGGGCATGAGGCTCCTTGGGAGAGGGGGTCGGGTGGGCAATCGATCAACGATACTTCCCCGCGTGTTTCCGCACCGTGAACGGCGCGACCGGTGGTCACAGCCCGGGCACGATCGATTCCTATGCATGCGCTGTGGAGCCGTATAGACGTAGCGTGGAAGGACCCATTCCCATACGTAACGCACCCATCGATCGATAAGCGAGTTGAAATATGCCCGATCAGCAGCGCCCCGAGAACGAGGCGCCACCCAAGCACAAGCCCGTCACCAACCTCGTGAAGGAGGTGACGCACCCTGCGCTGATCCCCGGTATCGGCGTCGAGGACACCGGCAGGACGTTCTCGACCAACTGGCTCGTGCTGGGACTCGCCGGAGCTCTCGTGCTCGGCGTGGTGATCTGGGGATTCGCCGCCCCGGACAGCATCAGCGAAGCCGGATCCGCCTCCCTCGGCTGGGTCATGGAGAACTTCGGCTGGCTCTTCTCGCTGCTCGCGATCGTCACCGTGGTGTTCATGATGGTGGTCGGCTATGGCCGCACCGGAGGCATCCGGCTCGGCTCCGACGATGAGTCGCCCGAGTTCTCCACCGTCTCGTGGATTGCGATGCTCTTCTCGGCCGGCATGGGAATCGGCCTCCTGTTCTGGGGGCCCGCCGAGCCGCTGTCCTTCTTCCTGACAGTGCCTCCGGGATTCGACGCCGAGGCGGGATCGCGTGATGCCATGCACCTCGCGCTGGCGCAGTCGTTCCTTCACTGGGGCCCGATGGCCTGGGCGTTCTACGCCCTCGTCGGCGGGGCGATCGCGTATGTCGCCTATCGCCGCGGTCGCGCCCCGCTGATCTCGGCGATCTTCGCGCCGATCTTCAAGGAGCGCACCGAGGGCTGGGCCGGGGCGATCGTCGATGTCTTCGCGATCATCGTGACGCTGTTCGGCACGGCGGTGACGCTCGGCATGGGCGCGCTGCAGATCGCCCGCGGCGCCGAGTTCGTGACCGGCATCGGTCCCCTCGGCAACGGAGCGCTCATCGTGATCGTGACGGTGCTCACCGCGGCGTTCGTGGTCTCGGCGGTGTCGGGCGTCAAGCGCGGCATCCGGATCCTCTCGAACATCAACATGGTGATCGCTCTGGTCATCGGTGTGATGCTGTTCGTGCTGGGCCCGACCCTGCTGCTGCTGAACATGGTTCCCGCGTCCGTGTCGACGTTCTTCGCGGAGCTGTGGACGATGCTCATGCGCAACCCCGCGCAGGGAGAGGACGCCGCGGCGTTCGTGAACGGCTGGACCAACTACTACTGGGCGTGGTGGATCTCGTGGACGCCCTTCGTCGGCATGTTCATCGCGAAGATCTCGCGCGGTCGCACGCTGCGGGAGTTCACGACGGTCGTCATCATCGTCCCCGCCGTGGTCTGCATCGTGTGGTTCGGCATCATGGGCGGCTCGGCGATGTACTTCGACGAGCTCACCGGCGCCGTGGGACAGGCGATGGCCGACGGCGGCACGGAGGCCGTGCTGTTCGCCGTGCTGAACAACCTCCCGCTGGGAGGCGTGCTCTCGGTGCTGGCGATGATCTCGATCATCCTGTTCTTCGTCACCTCGGCCGACTCGGCCGCGATCGTCATGGGCTCGATGAGCCAGCGCGGCAAGCCCGAGCCCTCTACGTGGGTCACGATCACGTGGGGCGTGCTGCTGGGCGCGGCGGCGCTCGCGCTGCTGCTCGCCGGCGGCCAGACCGCGCTGTCCGGGCTGCAGTCGATCATGGTCGTCACGGCGCTGCCGTTCGCGGTCATCGTGATCGGCGTGATGGTGTCGTGGGCCAAGGAGCTCTCGACGGATCCGTACATCATGCGCCGTCGGTTCGCGCGGGCGGCGATCGCTCAGGGTGTGCGCCTCGGCATCGAGGAGCACGGCGACGACTTCGTGTTCGGGGCCACCGAGGTGGCCGCCCACGAGGGCGCCGGCGCGAACATCGAGACGGACGATCCCGCGCTCACGGAGTGGTACGCGACGGCGACCGAGCAGATCCCGCTGGTGACGGCCGAGGACGTGGCCCGAACGCTCGAGCCCGGGCACATCCAGCCGAAGGGACCGGATCACCCGGAGCACACGGCCTCGGGGGATGCGTCGCTCGTCGTCGGCGAGGACCGGCCGAAGCGCGAGCGTCACTGACGCGAGGCGAGACGCCGCGAGGCGGGGACTTCCCGGGATGGGTGTCCTCGCCTCGCCTCGCGGCGTCTCCGGCTCTGCCGGCGGATCGAGCGCGATCCGGATCAGTCGGTGAGCTGGGCGAGCAGCTCGCGGTAGCGGGCGACGGTGCGCTCGACGATCTCGGTCGGAAGCGCGGGCGGCGTGCCCTGCTTGTCCCAGTTCGCGGCGAGCCAGTTGCGCACGATCTGCTTGTCGAAGCTCGCCATCCGCTCCGTGGGCGTGGTGCCGGTGCGCCACGCCTCGGCGTCCCAGTAGCGAGACGAGTCGCTCGTGAGCACCTCGTCGGCAAGGCGCAGGACGCCGTCCCCGTCGAGGCCGAACTCGAACTTGGTGTCGGCCAGGATCAGGCCGTGCGCCTCGGCGGTCGCCGCCGCACGGTGGTAGATCTCGAGGGAGGCGTCGCGCAGCTGCGCCGCGCGCTCGGCGCCGACGAGTTC
This sequence comes from Microbacterium paludicola, assembly GCF_039529675.1. Lineage (NCBI taxonomy): Bacteria > Bacillati > Actinomycetota > Actinomycetes > Micrococcales > Microbacteriaceae > Microbacterium > Microbacterium paludicola. The sequence continues at coordinate 20,627 of NZ_BAAANG010000005.1, read as the reverse complement.
GACCGACCGCTCGAACGAGATGTTCTCGTCGTGCTCGCCCATCGGCGCCTTGAACGCGGGGGTGTAGATCGGCTCGGGCAGGCGGTCGCCATCCTGCAGACCCTCGGGAAGCGCGATGCCGCACACCGTTCCCTCGGCCCGGTACTCGGCCCACCCGGATCCGGTGAGATAGCCGCGCACCACGCACTCGATGGGCAGCATGTCGAGCGAGCGGACGATCATCGCCCGCCCCGCGACCTCGTCCGGCGCGGGCTCGCCCGTCAGGTGGTTCGGGACCGGCGTGCCTCCGTCGGCGCCCGCGAGCTGGTCGAACCACCACAGGCTCAGCGTCGTGAGCAGCTCGCCCTTGCCCGGGATGCCGGGGGACAGGACGTGGTCGAAGGCGCTGACCCGGTCGCTCGCGACCACGAGCATCCGGGTGTCGGCCTCATCGGCGGGGCGGTACAGATCGCGCACCTTGCCGGAGTACGTGTGCTTCCAACCGGGGATCTCGACAGTCACGCGCCCATCATCCCATTCCGGTGGCCCGCCCCGTGCGGCTGGGACATCGGAGCCGCAGGAAAGGGGACCGCCGGAGCTGCAACAGGCCCGTGGCAGCTCCGGCGGCGTCTGTGGGGTCGGTCGCGGTTACTTGACCGCGGCGAACGTATCCGCCTGCATGTATTTATCGGCAGGGGTGCGCATTCCGTTCGTCGAGCGCACTTGCAGCTCCCCGGGCACCCACCGATCCCGCGAGATCACACGCGGGTGCATGTGATCTCGCGGGATGGATGTGGCCGGACCGCTTACTTCAGGGAGAACACCGCGGGCTCGCCGAGGAAGTCGAACATGCCCTGATACTCGAGGCGCTCGGCGACCGCGTCGGCCGGGAGGTCGTAGACGAGCACTCCCTGCAGGGTGTTGCCGGGATTGATCTCGCCGAAGAGCGAGTCGTTGCCCTCGATGTAGATGCCGGCGGCGCTGTTCGCCTCGAACTCCCGGCCCTCCGCGTCGTAGACCTTCGCGTTCATGTCGGAGAACGACTCGGCCTCGGCGCCCACGTTCTCGACGGAGACGTGCACGAGGACGAACTGCCCCTGGGCCTTCTCGCCGAGCAGCGTGCCGCCGACCTCCGTGCCGACCTGCGCGACGCCGGGCTCGACCTTCGTCACCGTGATGGCCAGATTCCCCGTCTGGGCGGCGGTGCCGATCGGCGCGGTGGCCGGGGCCGCCGGCTCCTCTTCCGCGGGTGCCTCCTCGGCCGGTGCTCCCTCAGCGGGTGCCTCCTCGGCCGGCGCCTGCTGCTCGCCCGCGGTCGGCGCGGGATCGGTCGCCTCGTCAGAGCCGCCCTTCGGGACGATGATCGCGATCAGGACGACCGCGGCGATCGCCCAGAACCACCAGCGCCGGAAGATCGACTTCTTCGGCTTCGCGGCAGGCGCCGGGGCGGGTGCCGCGGTGGGCGGCGGAACGGCCGGCCCCTGCTGCGGGGAGGGGGGCTGCGTGTGATCGAACGACATGTGAGGGCTCCTTTGTGTGTCGTCTGGGACGGTTCCGCGTGGATGCGGAGCCGCCGGGGCCGCACAGGCCCATGGCGACCCCGGCGGTGAACCCAGATTCCGCCGGCGGCCCACGGCGGGGGATCGTCCGATCGGGCGGAGTGCCCTGACCGATCGGCCGGCTCCCGGCGTCCGATCGGTCGAGGGGAGTGTCCGTCCCCGGATCTACGCTCGGATCATGACCACCGCCCCGACGCCGCCCTCGCCGTCCGTGCGCGGGCTCGTCGAGCAGCTGCTCGCCGGCGGCAGGTCGACGGGGCTGTTCATCTTCGGCGCGCTGTTCGACACCTACTGCGTCGTCAACGTCCCCGGCGCCGCCGAGTTCGGCGGTGACCGAGGTGCGGGGTCCCTGGGGATCACGGATGGCGGGGTCGTGCTGTGGCTCGTGGCCGTCATCGCCTGGGGGAGCGTCTACACGCGCAGGAGAAGGCCGCTCGTCACTGCCATCGCGGGCGCCGTGCTCGCCGTCGCCGGGATCTCGTACGCGCTGCTTCTCGTCGGCGTCTATCAGTGTCTGATCCGATGGCCGCGTCGACAGTGGTGGATCGGCGGCACGGCCGGTGGGCTGGTGCTGCTGTACGCCCTGCGTGAGAGCCTCACCGACTGGGGAGCGGCGCTGCCCTGGCTTGGCTCCGAGACGCCGGCCGATCCGCCCGGTTTCGCCGGCACGGTCGCGCCGTGGATCATCGCCGCGCTGGCGCTCGCGCTCGTGGCGGGCCTCGTCGCCTACCGACGCACGTCCGTCGATGCGGCCCGGAGCAGGAGTGTCGCCGCCACCGAGCATCGCCGCGCCGAGACTCTCGGCGAGCAGGTAGCGCGCCAGGCAGAGCGCGAGCGCATCGCGCGCGACCTGCACGACGGCCTCGGCCATCGGCTGTCTTCCGCCGCCCTCACGCTCGGCGTCCTGGAGGCGCAGGCGAGCGCAGGGGTCAGCCCAGACCCGGCGCAGGCACGCATCGCCCGTGAGCAGGTGCATGCGGCTCTCGAGGATGTGCGCGGTGTGGTCGGCGGTCTCCGATCCAGTGCCGGCGACGCTCCCCTCATACCCGCGTCGATCCGGTTTGTGGGGCGGCTTGTCCATGATCTGCGCGCGGCCGGCCACCGGCTCGAGGCCTACGTCATGGTCGAGGGCGCGGATCGGGTGGGCGCCACGCTCGACGCCGCGGCATTCCGCATCCTGCAGGAGAGCCTCACCAACGCGATCAAGCACGCTCCTGGGTCGGTGGTCTCGGTCACGTTCGATGCCGCTCCCGAGCGCGGCATCCGGATCCGAGTGACGAACCCGCTCACCGCGAGCGGGGCGGGTGTGCCGGGATCGCGCACCGGCCTCATCGGCATCCGCGAACGCGCGGCGGCGGTCGGCGGCACCGCCTGGATCGGCCCGTACGAGGGGGAGTTCATCGTCGACGTCAGCCTGCCCTGGGGCGACCCCGCCTGATCCGCGTCCGTGGCCGCCGTTAGGGTTGCCAGGTGCTCACGGATCCCCCGACGACAGCCGACTCGACCCCCGCGCCGGACCGCCCGGTTCGGGTGCTGATCGTCGACGACGACCCCTTCACGCGCGAGCCGGTGGCGACGATCCTGAGCCTCCGCCCCGAGATCGAGGTGATCGGAGCCGTCGACGGCGGCGCGGCCGCTGTCGCCTTCGTGCGGCACACCCGCCCCGACATCGTCCTGATGGATCTCCAGATGCCCGGGATGGACGGCATCGAGGCCACCCGCCAGGTCCTCGCCGAGGTGAAGACCCGCGTGGTCGCCCTGACGACCATGGTCGACCTCGACACGGTGCTGCGGGTCTTCGACGCCGGCGGCGACGGCTACATCCTCAAGGGCGACGGCCCGGTCAAGCTGGTCGATGACGTGCTCGCGGCCGCGCGGGGGGACGCGATCCTGCCGCCCCGGTACGCGCGAGCGGTCATCGAGCGCTCGACGAGCGTCGGGGGATCGGATCAGCGCCGCGAGGCGCTCGCACGCCTCGACCTGCTCACCGAGCGCGAGCGCGCGACGGCACGGCTTGTCGCGACCGGCGGGACGAACGCCGAGATCGCCGCCGCCATGCACGTCTCCGAGTCGACGATGAAGACGCACCTGACGCAGGCGCTGGCGAAGCTCGGACTCGACAACCGCATGCAGCTGGGCATCCTCATCGACCGCGCCGGCGAGACGCCTCCGCCGGCGCCCTGAGCCCTACTCCGCGACGCGCGCGGCGATGTCGGTGCGGTGGTGTGAGCCCTCGAGGCGGATGCGGCCGATCGCCTCGTAGGCGCGCTCGCGGGCCGCGCGGAAGTCCGGGGCGGTCGCGACGACGTTCAGCACGCGGCCGCCGGTGGCGGTGAGCCCGTCCATCGAGCGGGCGGTCGCCGCGTGGGCGAGGTGCACGCCCTCGACCTCGGCGGCCTCGTCAAGCCCGGTCAGCGCGCGGCCGGTCACAGGCTTCTCGGGGTAGCCCTCGCTGGCCAGCACGACCGTGACGGCCACGTCGCTCGAGAACTCCGGCTCCGGCTCGCTCTCGAGCGTCCCGGTCGCCGCAGCGAGCAGCAGGCGCGACAGCGGCGTCTTCAGGCGCGGCAGCACGACCTGGGTCTCGGGGTCGCCGAAGCGCGCGTTGAACTCGATGACGCGCACGCCCGACGGGGTCAGGATGAGCCCGGCGTACAGCAGGCCGATGAAGGGCGTGCCCTCCTCGTCCAGGCGCCGGATGACCGGCAGCGCGACCGTCTCGGTCACCTCCGCGACGAAGTCCGCCTCCGATCCGAACTGCTCGGCGAGCCACGGCAGCGGCGAGTAGGCACCCATGCCGCCGGTGTTCGGGCCGGCGTCGCCGTCGAGCGCGCGCTTGAAGTCCTGGGCGGGGCTCAGCGCCCGCACCGTGTCGCCGTCGCTGAGGAAGAACAGCGACACCTCGGGGCCCGACAGGAACTCCTCGATCAGCACGGGCCCGCTCGGCAGGTAGGTCTCGGCGTGCGCGAGGGCGGCGGCGCGGTCCTCGGTGACGATGACGCCCTTGCCCGCGGCCAGACCGTCGGCCTTGACGACGTACGGGGCGCCGAACTCGTCGAGCGCGGTGGCGACCTCCTCGCTCGTGCGGGCGTGCGTCGCGCGACCCGTGGGCACGCCGGCGGCGGCCATGATCCGCTTCGCGAAGGCCTTCGAGCCCTCCAGCTGCGCGGCGGCGCGGCCCGGGCCGAACACCGGGATGCCGCGCTCGCGGAGCTCGTCGGCGACGCCGGCGATCAGGGGCGCCTCGGGGCCGACGACGACGAGGTCGACGGCGTTCTCGAGCGCGAACGATGTGACGGCGGCCGGATCCACCATGTCGAGGTCGACGATCGTCGCGTCGCGCGCGATGCCCGCGTTGCCCGGGGCGGCCAGCACGTCGTTGCCGGTCTCCTCCGACCGCAGGGCGAGGACGAGGGCGTGCTCACGCGCGCCGGAACCGAGGACCAGGATCTTCACGCGCCCAGCCTATCGACGCGGAAACCACGGCCATACCGGCCGTCGCTCACACGCCGCAAGGGCCCTGCGCGTCGCCGGGGATGATCGATACGGTCGGATCGTGAGCATGCAGCGCTGCGCCATCCGGCTCGCCGGAGCCGCGGTCGCGGTCGCCCTCGTCGCCGGGCTCGCGACCGGCTGCGGCATCCGGGTCCCGTCCGATCCGGAGGGGACGATCGACCGCGTCACCGGTGGCGAGCTGCGCGTCGGGGCATCGGCCGATCCGGGACGGGTGAGCGTGACCGGGGACGAGGTCAGCGGGCCGCTCCCGGAGCTCGTGGAGGACTTCGCGGCCTCGCTCGACGCCGAGGTGGTCTGGACGGTCGCGGGCGAGGAGACGCTCGTCACGGCGCTCGAGCAGGGCGAGATCGACCTCGCCGTGGGAGGGATGACCGACCAGACACCGTGGAGCGATCGTGCCGCCGTCACGCGTTCCTTCCCCGACCTCCCGGGTGTCGAGGGCGACCATCCCGTCGTCTTCCTCGCGCCGCTCGGCGAGAACCGATTCGTCAGCGCACTGGAGACCTTCCTCGACGAGCAGGTCAGCGGATGACCGGCCGCCTCGGACGCACGGACCTTCCGGCCGAGCAGCAGCACGCGCTGCGGAAGGCCGTCCGGATCGAGATCTTCACGATCTGCTACACAGTGGTGACCATCGCGCTGATCGCCCTGGTCGTCGGCAGCTCGCAGGCGATGCGCACGGCGTGGATCGAGGACATGCTGTCGCTCCTGCCGCAGATCGCGTTCCTGGTCGCGCTCGTCTTCATCCGCCGCCGTCCCGGCCGCACGTTCCCCTTCGGCATGCACCGTGCGATGGGCGTCGGTCACCTGGTGGCGGGCGTGGCGCTGCTGATCGTCGGCGGCAACCTCGCGGTGGAGGCGGTCGTCGGGTTCGTGCGGGGCGAGCATCCGACGATCGGCACCGTGAACCTGTTCGGCCACACCATCTGGCTGGGCTGGCTGATGATGGGCGTGATGTCGCTGATCGTGATCGGACCCTTGTTCTACGGGCCCTACAAGGCGAAGCTCGCGGGGCCGCTCCACAACAAGCTGCTTCACGCGGACGCGGCGATGGCGAAGGCCGACTGGCAGACGACGGTCGCCTCGATCGTGGGCGTCGGCGGGGTCGGCCTCGGGATCTGGTGGCTCGACTCCGCGGCGGCCCTGTTCATCTCGCTGGGCATCCTGTGGGACGGATGGCGCAACACCGTCACGGCCGTCGGGGACCTCATCGACAAGCGCGCGACCACCTACGACACGAAGGCCGTGCTCCCGGTGATCGCCGACGTGCTGGGCCTCGTGCGAGGGACGCGCGGCGTCGCCGACGCGGCCGTGCGCGTGCGGGATCTCGGTCAGGTGCTGCACGTCGAGGTGTTCGTCGTGCTGCGGCGCCGGCGCGCCGACGTGGAACAGCTCGAGCGCCTCCGCGAGCGGATCGTCGGCATCGACTGGAAGATGCAGGATGTCGTCGTCGTCCCGGTCTCCTCGCTCCCGGCCGAGGCGACCGCCCGGGTCGACCCGACCTAACCTTGAACCATGCCAGCGCGCAGGATCGACACCGGCGAAGGACGCGACGCGCTCGCCGCGGTGACCGCCGCGACCGCGGCGGGGCAGAAGCCGCCTCGCCCCGCGCACGCGACCGCCGTTCGCTACCTGCTGCAGCTGCTGGCGGAGAAGGCGCCGGGGAACAGCGTCGAGGTGCGCGTGCCGCCGTTCGGCGCGGCGCAGGTCATCCAGGGCCCCCGCCACACGCGCGGCACGCCGCCGAACGTGGTCGAGATGGATCCGCAGACCTGGATCGAGCTCGCCACCGGGGCGCTCGACTGGGGTGAGGCCGCCTCCGCAGGGCGCGTGCACGCATCCGGTGTGCGCGCCGACCTCTCGGGCGTGCTGCCCGTGCGGCCGTGACCGCGGAAGCCGCAGGCTCCACGCGGCTGACGTACGACCGCTATTCAGGAACCGGTGGAATCATCGACGTCATGTCCTCCCGCGCGCCGCTCCCCGCCGAAGGGGGAGCCCCCGCAGAACCGCTCGCCGCCGAGCAGGTGACGGTGCGCCGATCCCCCCGCTACGGCGTGTTCGCGGCCCTGGGGGCCGCGCTGGGCGTCATCGTCGCCTTGATCCTCGCGACCGCGTTCGACGGCACCAGCGACCCCAGCCCCTTCACCGAGGTCGTGTACTCGCCCTCGCAGGCGTTCGGGTTCATCCTGCTGTGGTGTGTGCCCGCGGGCATCCTGGTGACGATGAGCATCGCGCTGCTGCTCGAGTGGACGATCGGCCGTCGCACGCGACGCGTTGCGGTCGTTCACGAGACCGTCGCCGAGTGACCCCGGGCCCGATCGCTCCGTAGGCTTGGCGCGTGACCGAGCTGCGACACGTTCTGCGCACCCTGCCGTCGTTCCCCGCGGAGCTCTCCGGGTTCGATCCGGATGACGCCCCCGCCGATCCGCTCGAACTGTTCCGTGCGTGGCTGGATGATGCCATCGCCTCGGGCGAGCGGCAGCCCCACGCGATGACGTTCTCCACGATCGACGACGACGGACGACCCGCGCACCGCACCCTGATCGTCAAGGACATCGACGAGCGCGGCATCCACGTCTCGAGCTCGCTGGCGAGCCGGAAGGCCGGGCATCTCGCGGCGCGACCATGGGCGGGAATGCTGTTCTTCTGGCGCGCGCTCGGCCGGCAGGTCGAGGTCGGCGGCCCCGTCGAGGCCCTCTCGCGCGAGGAGTCGGAGGCCGACTGGCGGGAGCGGCCGAGCTACGACGGACGGGATAACCCCCACTGGCAGGTGTGGGCGCTGCGCCCTGAGCGCTTCGAGTTTCTGCAGGCGACCGAGGACCGCAAGCACGTGCGCGTCGCGTACGTGCGCGACGGAGTCGCCTGGAGCCACCGGCCACTGCGCGCGAGCGAGCAGGTCGGCCCTGCCTGATCCAGCGGCCCCGAGAGACCGGGCCCGCCGTTCGTCGGGATGGCGTCAGCCGAGTTCGCGCAGGATCGGCTGCATCGCCGCATCGAAGGCGGCGACGTCGCCGCGCAGGCTGTCGGAGACGGCGACCGTGAGAGATCCGATCCACCAGATGCCGCGCTGCGCGAGAGGCAGCACCTGCACGTCGAGCCGGAAGGCGTGCGCCCGGCGCCCGGCGCCCCTCTCGAATTCGACGACCGCGCCCGCGTAGCCGCGGTACGAGCGGCGCATCCTGTCGTAGCGCACGGCGGCATCGTGGGCGTAGGCGAGTGCCTGCGCGGCATGCGGTTCCGCGGCGCCGCGCAGCACCTCGGCATACGCGGGGAGGGCGACATGGGTGCCGAACCCCTCCACGAGCTCGAGCGGCACGGGGGAGCGGTGGGCCTCGGGCTCGACCGTCATGTCCCAGTAGCGGCGCCAGAGCCGCTCGATGCCCTCGCTCGCCTCGGGCCCGCGCTCGACCCCGCGCAGCTGCGGCAGCTCGTCGGGGTGCCGGACTCCCAGGGCCTGGCGCAGGTAGAGCGCGACGAGCACCGAGGGGCTGCAGTCCTCGCGGACATGCCAGTCGGGCTCCGTCATGCGGCCATTATCCCCGGCTGGTCGCCCGCCCGGGCCCGCGGCCCGCAGTCGCCCGCATCGGGACGGTGGCCTTTTCCCAGTATCTCGGCGGGTAGGCTGGGCGCGTGGCTCCCGAACCCACCCCATCCCCCTCCCGCGCATCCTCGACCTACGCCGAGGCCGGTGTCGACACCGCCGCGGGCGACCTCGCCGTCGAGCTGATGAAGGCGTCTGTCAAGGCGACCCACGGCCCCGAGGTGCTGGGCGGCGTCGGCGGCTTCGCCGGTCTCTTCGACGCCAGCGCGCTTGTCGGGATGACGCGCCCGCTGCTCGCCAGCAGCACGGACGGCGTCGGCACGAAGGTGGCGATCGCGCAGGCGATCGACAAGCACGACACGATCGGCCACGACCTCGTCGGCATGGTTGTCGACGACATCGTCGTCGTGGGCGCCAAGCCGCTGTTCATGACCGACTACATCGCCACGGGCAAGGTGTTCCCGCAGCGGATCGCCGACATCGTCCGCGGCATCGCGGAGGCGTGCGCCCTCACGGGCACCGCGCTCGTCGGCGGCGAGACCGCCGAGCACCCCGGCCTGCTGGGCCCGAACGACTACGACGTCGCGGGCGCCGCGACCGGTGTGGTCGAGGCCGACGCCATCCTCGGCGCCGATCGGGTGCGCCCCGGCGACGCCGTGATCGCCCTCGGCTCGAGCGGTCTTCACTCGAACGGGTTCTCGCTCGTGCGCCACATCGTGACGCGCCACGGCATCTCGTACGGTGACCACGCCGCCGACTTCGGCACCACGTGGGGCGAGGCGCTCCTCGAGCCCACGCGTCTCTACACGGCGCCGCTGCTCGACCTCATAGCGAAGACGGGCGACGGCATCCACGCCCTCAGCCACGTCACCGGCGGCGGCATCGCGGCGAACCTCGCGCGCGTTCTTCCGCAGGGCACGTGGGCCGAGGTCGACCGCTCGACCTGGTCGCCCTCGCCGGTCTTCCGCGTGCTGAGCGACATCGCCGGCACCTCTCTCGCGTCGAGCGAGGGGACGTGGAACCTCGGCATCGGCTTCCTCGCGGTCGTCGCGGCCGACCGGGCATCCGACGTGATCGCGCACATCGAGACCGCCGGCATCCCCGCCTGGCAGGTCGGCGTCGTGTGCGACGGAGCGCTGCCCTCGGGCGGCGACGAGTTCGAACAGGGCGCCAAGGGCGTCGACGGCGGCGCCGTGCGACTTGTCGGCACCTATGCCGACAGCGCCCGCGGCCAGTGACAGAACGGGACAACTGACACCTCCATGTGCGGCATCGTCGGAATGGTCGGGGGCTCCCCGGTCAACCAGGACATCTACGACGCTCTTCTCCTTCTCCAGCACCGCGGCCAGGATGCGACCGGCATCGCCACGGCCGAGCCCAACGGCGTGATGCACACGCACAAGGCGCAGGGGATGGTGCGCGAGGCCTTCCGCACGCGCGACATGCGCTCGCTGCTCGGCAACGTCGGCCTCGGCCACGTCCGCTACGCCACGAAGGGCACCGCCTCCAGCGAGGAGGAGATGCAGCCGTTCTACGTGAACGCGCCGTACGGCATCATCCTGATCCACAACGGCAACCTGACGAACACGCGGGAGCTGACCCTCGAGATGGGCCGGCGCGACCGCCGCCACCTGAACTCGTCGAGCGACACCGAGCTGCTGCTGAACGTGCTCGCCAACGAGCTGCAGGCGACGACGAGCCCGGTCGACCTCGAGCCGGAGCGGATCTTCGAGGCCGTCTCGCGCACGCACCGCCGGATCGAGGGCGCGTACGCGGTCATCTCGATCATCGCGGGATACGGTCTGCTGGCGTTCCGCGATCCCTTCGGCATCCGCCCGCTCATCCTGGGCCGCCGCGCCGGCGCCACCGGCAAGGACGAGTGGGTCGTCACAAGCGAGTCGCTGGTCCTCGAGAACGCCGACTACGAGATCGTGCGCGAGGTCGAGCCCGGCGAGGCGGTGTTCATCACGAACGAGGGCGAGCTGTTCAGCAAGCAGTGCGCCGACGACCCCAAGCTGCTGCCGTGCTCGTTCGAGTACGTCTACCTCGCCCGCCCCGACTCGATCATGAACGGCGTTCCCGTCTACGAGTCGCGCCTGCGGATGGGCAAGAAGCTCGCCGCGACGATCGCGAAGCACGTGCCGGATGGGCTGATCGATGTGGTCATGCCGATCCCCGACTCGTCGCGTCCCGCGGCCATGGAGGTGTCGCGCGTGCTGGGGATCGAGTACCGCGAGGGCTTCTACAAGAACCGCTACGTCGGCCGGACGTTCATCATGCCGGGCCAGGCGGCGCGCAAGAAGAGCGTGCGCCAGAAGCTCAACGCGATGTCGAGCGAGTTCCAGGGCAAGAACGTGCTGCTGATCGACGACTCGATCGTTCGCGGCACCACGAGCAAGCAGATCGTGCAGATGGCCCGGGATGCCGGTGCCAAGTCGGTGACGTTCGCGTCGGCGGCGCCGCCGGTGCGTCACCCGCACGTGTACGGCATCAACATGCCGTCGCGCCACGAGCTGATCGCGCACGGCCGCACGATCCACGAGATCGCGCAGGAGCTGGGCGCCGACTACCTCGTGTACCAGGAGGTCGACGACCTGCGGGACGCGATCGTCGAGAGCGCGCGCGCCGAGGCGACGTTCACCGATCTGGACATGAGCTGCTTCGACGGCCGCTACGTCACGGGCACGGTGTCGGCCGAGTACCTCGAATGGGTCGAGGGGACGCAGACGTCCTGACGGGACGTCGCTCAGGCATGCAGAAGCGCCCGGTGCGTCGGCTCCGGGCGCTTCAGTGCGAGAGATGAGGGTGGCTCAGGCCTGTTGAGGCTGATACTCGTCCTCGTCCTCGTCGCTCTCATCGCCGTACAAGTCGGCCCACTTGTCGACGTAGTCGTTCTCGTCGCTCGGGTGCGCGAGCTCGCGCTCCAGCGCCGAGTAGTTCACAGTCGGGCTGAACGACTTCAATTCGCGGGCGAGCTTGGTGTGCTTCGCCTTCTGACGGCCACGGCCCATGGGCGAGACCCCCTCACGTGTAGCTGCCGGGATCGCTGCCCCGATGCGCTTGTCTGGATCCGGCACGAGAGCCGGTGAAGAGTAGAGTTCAGATTACCACGCGGCCTCGGCGCCTCGGCCGGCCGCGACACCGGGAAGGGGTCGCAGGATGACAGATGAGTCGTTCGTCGATGGACGGTCGGAGGGCGCGAAGGCGCAGCAGGCGGCTGTGGACGCGGCATTGCGCGGCGCGGTGATCGCGGGAGTCAACCCGGATCAGTCGCCGCGTGTCCTGCAGGAAGCCGCTCGATTCGCAGCGCTCCTCGGCGTGCCGCTCGCCGTCGTCCACGTGGATGTCACGCGTTTCGTGACCTACGAGGATCCGGATGGCTACGTGCACTCGGCGCCGGTCGACATCAACGTGCAGGCCGGCGAGGGTGAGCTCGAGGCGGTGCGCCGCGACGCGGAGACGCACCTCGTGAACAGCCCGGTGACCTGGGAGGTGCGCCAGCTCGTGGGCGACCCCGCCCTGGCGATCAAGCACTTCGCCGACAAGATCGACGCCCAGCTGATCGTCGTGGGAACCCGCAAGCGCGGCTTCGGCGAGTCGGTCCGGCAGTTCTTCACCGGATCAGTCGCCGCCCGGCTCTCTCACCGTCAGCACCGGCCGATCCTCGTCGTCCCGCAGGGCGAGCTGCTTCACGACCACGAGGACTTTCCAGAGGTTGAAGCGTGACGGATCAATGCCGACGAAGGAGGCGTTGATGCGGCGCGGTTCAAGGTTGAGCGAGGGAGCGAAGCGACCGAGTCGAAACCTAAGAAGCGTGACGGATCGCGTGACGGATCGCTGAACCGCGCACGGATGCCCCGGGACCGTCGAGTCCCGGGGCATCCGTGTGTGTGCGGGATCAGCGGCGCAGCGACTCGCTGAGCGAGGACGCGGCGGCCTCCAGCCCCGCCTGCAGTGCGTCGACGACGGCGGCCGGGAGGTCGCCGCCCCGGGCCACGTGCGAGCGCAGCTCGGCGCGCACGCGGCCGCGGAAGTCGGCGATCGCCGCCTCGGCGCGGTGGAGCTCCTCGCGGGCCCGGGCACGCGCGTCCTCCTGTGCCGGCGGCGGCGTGGCCGCCGACGCGCGGGGCGACTCGTTGGCCGCCGCGGCGAGGTCGGCGCGCAGGCTCTTCATCGCCTCGCGGACGCTCGTGCGCACCTCGTCGGCGATGAGCCGCACGGTGTCGGCGAGCCCCGCCTCGATGCCCGCGATGTCGTCCGCGCGGTCGCGCACCTCGGCGCGGCCGACATCCGTGATCTCGTAGACGGTCTTCCGGCCGTCCGAGGTCTTGGTCACGAGACCCTCCTCTTCGAGCTTCGACAGCCGCGGGTAGATCGTGCCGGCGCTCGGCGTGTACGTTCCGCCGGTGCGCTCGGCGAGCGACTGCATGATGTCGTAGCCGTGACGCGGCGCCTCGGCCAGCAGGTTCAGCAGGTACAGGCGCAGATCGCCGTGGGAGAAGACCGGGGGCATCAGAGCGCCTCCTCCGTGGGAGGAGTCGCGGGCTCCGCCGGGGCGGGAGCAGGGCGACGCAGCACGGTCACGTCTCCGGAGACGGTGTTCGCGCGCACGTCGACGAAGGATCCGGACAGCTCGCCGATCGACGTGGCGACGCTGCTCGGGCCGCCCGACGAGCGCACGACCCCGTCGAGCGCGATGCGGCCGCTCGCCGAACGCACGACGTAGTTCGCGGGAAGGCCCTCGTCGAGGCGCAGGGTGACCGCGCCGCCGACCGTGTTCACGGCGACCGAGTCGACAGGCCCCTCGGCGTCGAGCATCGTCGCGCCCGAGACCGAGTCGACGGATGCGCGGCGGACGCGACCGGTGACGGTGACGTCGCCCGAGACCGTGTTGGCCGAGAACTCGCCGTCCAGGCCGCGGGCCTGCACGTCACCCGAGACCGCGTTGGCGGTGAGGTCGCCCGTGAGGCCGTCGACGAGCACGTCGCCCGAGACCGTGTTCACGCGGGTGTCGGCGCCGAGGCCGGCGACGAGCGCGCCCGCGCTGACCACACCGAGGTTCAGGGCGACATGGCGCGGCACTGCGACGCTGATCTCGGCGCGGGGGCCGCCGGCGCCGAAGTTGCGGAACACCTCGAGGAAGTTGTCCCAGCGCAGCTGCGGGTGGTCGATCTCGAGCTCGTCGCCGGTGACCTCGATCCGCAGGTCCTTGACCGTGACGCCGTGCACCTCGACCCGGGTGCCCGGCTCGTCGTGTCCGATGATGTCGATCTGCCCGCCGACGAGACCCACCTTCAGGCGGCGGATGCCCTCGACGTCGATCACCCGCGTCTGGCCGGGCTGGACGATCCATTTCTCCACGGCTTCACTCTCCATGTGGTGCGATCCCTTCAGGATGAACTCGAGATATATCTCGATACAGGGAGTAGAACACGATATATCTCGACTGTCCATCCCTGTCGGTGAAATCGCAGGATCACCGCGCTTGACCTTGACGTGACGTCAACCTCTAGCGTCGAACGCGACAAGAGAAGGAGACGGGATGGACTGGTCGATCCAGCAGATCGCGAAGCTCGCCGGCACCACCAGCCGCACGCTGCGGCACTACGGCGAGCTGGGGCTGCTGCCCGCCACGCGCATCGGCAGCAACGGCTACCGCCACTACGACGAGCGCGCGCTCGTGCGCCTTCAGCGCATCCTGCTGCTGCGCGAGCTCGGGCTCGGGCTCACGCAGATCGGGGAGATCCTTGAGCGCGAGACCGACGAACGGCGGGCGCTGGAGGCGCATCTCGAGTGGCTGCGCGGCGAGCAGGATCGGATCGCGCGCCAGATCGCCGCGGTGGCCGGCACCATCCACGGACTCGACGGAGAGGAGGAACTGATGGCCGAGAAGATGTTCGACGGCTTCGACAACACGCAGTACAAAGAGGAGGTCGAGCAGCGCTGGGGGCGCGACGCGTACGCGCGCGGCGACGCCTGGTGGTGCGGCATGACCGACGACGAGCGCACCGCCTGGCAGGAGCAGACCGCTGCGCTGTCGCGCGACTGGACGGCGGCCGCCGAGGCGGGGGTCGACCCGGCGTCGGAGGAGGCGCAGGAGCTCGCGCGTCGCCACGTCGAGTGGCTGACCGGGATCCCCGGCACGCCCGCCGGCGATCGCGGTGACGTGAAGGGCTACGTGCTGGGTCTCGGCGAGATGTACGTCGCCGACGAGCGATTCGCGCGCAACTACGGCGGCGCCGAGGGTGCGACCTTCGTGCGCGACGCCCTGCGCCTGTACGCCGACCGCAGCCTCTGAGCGTGAGGCACGCAATCGTCGCCCCGGGCCCGCACAT
>NZ_BAAANG010000005.1:0-5674 GCF_039529675.1 Microbacterium paludicola | reverse complement strand
TTCAGCGCCCGAGCAGGTCGTCGAGCCCGGGAAGACCGAAGCCCGACGCCAGGTCGCTGAGACCGCCGCCCGCCTCGGACACGTGGTCGCCAAGGCCCTGCGCGTACTCGCCCGCGCCCGAGACGAAGCCGCCCGCGTTCTCGGCGATCGTCGACACGTCCAGGCCGCCGGCGATGGCCTCGAAGTCGATTCCCTCGCTCAGCGCCTCGCCGATCAGCGACGCGCCGACCCCGGTGAGGATCGCGCCGCCCGCGACGGCGGCGAGCAGGCCACCCGCCGCCACGCCGCCGGCGATGCCCCCGCTGCGGGCGAGGATCCCGCGCAGCCGGCCCGGCTGCATCGCCTCGGTGCGGGCCGCGACGCGCGCGAGCTCGGGGGAGTCGGACGAGCGCGGCCCCTCGTGCGGCGGCAGCTCCGACCGCAGGCGCGCGGCGACCTGCGCGCGCTGGTCAGGTGTGAGGCGGGCAAAGGCCTCCCTGTGCACCTGCTCGATCTGCTCGGGGTGCGCGGTCTTCAGCAGGTAGTCGTACCGCGCGATGGCGGCGCGATCCTGAGCGGATCCGGACGGTGCCGCGCGGCCCGCGGACGAGTGGGGGGCCGGCGGCTGCAGGGCGGTCGGGGAGCCGGAGGCCCCGGCGCCCCGGTGCGCGGAGGGAGTGCTCGGCGGCGACCAGGACGAGCCGGAGGGGCGGCGGTCGGTCGACCGCTCGTCGCCGAGGAGCGACTCGACCGCCCCGCGGGCCTTGGTCATCCAGTCGCCCTGGCTCGATGCTCCTCGGTGCTGCGAGGAGGACGAGCCGGCGTCCATCGCCTTCTTCGCGATCGAGACGAGCCGGTTCAGCTTGCTCATGAGGTCCTTCCGGAAGGGTCGGCGCAACCGACGTCTGCCAGAGTCTCCTTCGCTCCGACGGATCGGAGCCGACCGCCCGGGACTCGATGTCGAATCCGTACTGACGGGCCCACCGCGGGGAAGTACTCCCTCTGTGCGCTCGAACGTACGGGGGCGGGTTATGCGGAACATGGGAGACGCCTCTCGACCCGCTGGCTGCCGGCGCGGGGCCGTCGGCCGCCGCGAATAGGCTGACCGGGTGATCCCGTGGAAGCTCCTGCCGCTCGTTGTGGCCGGCGGAGTCGTGGGCGTGGCGCTGCGCCAGGCGATGATGCTGACGTTCGAGGGCGGGCTGTCGTTCGGCGCACTGGTGGGCACGATCCTCGTCAACGCGCTCGGGTCGGGTGTCCTCGGTTTCGTCGCGGGACGTCTCGGCGACCGCAGCCCCGCGCGGCGCTCGTTCCTCGGCACCGGACTGCTCGGCGGGTTCACGACCTACAGCGGGTTCGCCGTGCTGATCGCCGAGTTCACGAGCTACGGCCTCGTCGTCCTCATGGTGCTGTTCGCGGGCGTCGCGCTGCTCGCCGCGGGCGTCGCGGCCATCCTCGGCCTGCAGGCGGGCAGTGCCCTCGCGCGGCGGGCCCGAGGCGAGGAGGCCGCATGACGCCGCTGCTGTTCGTCGGCGTCGCGCTGGCGGGAGGCGTCGGCGCCGGGCTGCGCTGGACGGCCGACATGCTGCTCTCCCGCGTCCTGCCGCGCGGCTTCCCCTGGGCGATCCTGATCGTCAACGCGACCGGATCGCTCGCGCTCGGCCTGCTGACCGGGCTCGCGCTCGACCAGGTGTGGCTCGCGATCCTCGGCACGGGTCTGCTCGGCGGGTACACGACCTTCAGCACCGTCGCCGTCGACACGCAGCTGCTCGTGCGGCACGGGCGGTCGGAGGCGGCGTGGGCGAACGCGCTCGGCACGCTCATCCTGTGCGTGGCGGCCGCGATGGCGGGGCTCGCGCTCGGCTGGGCGCTCACCGCCGGATTCACGGCAAGGCCATAGCGCAACGGCCGATGCGGGGTGCCTGGCGCATGCCAGAATGAGCCGGGGATACAGCACCGTATCGGCGTGTGTCGCCGTCGGTGGACCCCGATCGTGCCCCCCCGAACGAGAGACTCCCGTGTCGAGACTTGCCGTCCTCAGCCTGAAGAACCGCGCCCTGATCGCGCTCATCACGATCTGCGCCGCCGTGTTCGGAGGCCTCTCGCTCACGACTCTGAAGCAGGAGCTCATCCCCGCGATCGAGCTGCCTCAGCTGCTCGTGATGACCTCGTACCCCGGCGCCTCGCCCGAGGTCGTCGAGAACGACGTGTCGACGCCGATCGAGACGGCGATCCAGGGGGTCGCGGGCCTCGACGGCACGAGCGCCACCAGCACAACGAACTCGTCGATCGTGCAGGCCTCCTTCACGTACGGCACCGACCTCGCCACGGCCGAGCAGAAGCTGCAGCAGGCGATCAACCGCATCTCGAGCCAGCTTCCCGAGGACGTCGACCCGCAGGTGCTGTCGGTCAGCATCGACGACCTGCCCGTCATCCAGATCGCGGTCACCGGGTTCGAGGACGCCGAGACGGCGCAGGCAGACCTCGAGGCCGTCGCCATCCCCGACCTCGAGGACATCGAGGGTGTCGGCTCGGCGTCGATCGTCGGCGGCATCGGGCAGCGGATCACGATCACGCCGGATGACGCCGAGCTCGCCGCGCGCGGTCTCTCGCAGCAGGCGATCCGGGACGCGCTCGACCAGAACGGCGTGCTGTTCCCGGGCGGTGAGATCACCGAGGACGGCTCCACCCTGACGGTGCAGACCGGCGTCAAGCTGACCTCCGCGGAGGACCTCGCGGCGCTGCCGCTGCTGGGCGCCGCCGGCCCGCCCGGCTCCGTCCCGACCATCGGCGACGTCGCCGGCGTCGAGCTGACGACCGATCCGGTGTCCTCCATCTCGCGCGTGAACGGCGAGGACGCACTGTCCATCGCCGTCACGAAGCTGCCGGCGGCGAACACCGTCGAGGTCTCGAACGGCGTGCTGGATGTCATCCCGCAGCTCGAGCAGACGTTCCCCGACGCCGCCTTCACGGTCGTCTTCGATCAGGCGCCGTTCATCACCCAGTCGATCGAGACCCTCGCCACGGAGGGCGTGCTCGGCCTCATCTTCGCTGTCGTCGTCATCCTTGTGTTCCTGCTGTCGATCCGGTCGACACTCGTCACCGCGATCTCGATCCCGACCAGCGTCCTGATCACCTTCATCGGGCTGCAGGCGTTCGGGTACTCGCTGAACATGCTCACGCTCGGCGCGCTGACCATCGCGATCGGCCGCGTCGTCGACGACTCGATCGTGGTCATCGAGAACATCAAGCGGCACTACGTGCAGGGTGCAGACAAGGGCGCAGCGATCCGCCTCGCCGTGCGCGAGGTCGCGATGGCGATCACCGCGTCGACCCTCACCACGGTCGCGGTGTTCCTGCCGATCGTCTTCGTGGGCGACATGGTCGGCGAGCTGTTCCGCCCGTTCGCCATGACCGTGACCATCGCGATGGTCGCGTCGCTGCTCGTCGCGCTGACGATCGTTCCCGTGCTCGCGTACTGGTTCCTGCGCCCCGGCAAGCCCGTGCTCGACGCCAACGGCGCCCCGATCGACCCCGAATCGCCCGACGCGCCGCCGTCCGCGCTGCAGAAGGCGTACCTGCCGATCCTGGGCTGGACGCTGCGTCACTCGTGGGTCACGCTGTTCGTCGCCGTGCTCGTGCTCGGCGGCACGGTCGCGGCCGCCCCGCTGATGAAGGTGAACTTCCTCGGCGACTCCGGGCAGAACACGCTCACCATCTCGCAGGAGCTCGAGCCGACCGCGAGCCTCGAGACCGCGGATGCCGCCGCGCAGCGCGTCGAGGAGGCGCTCGAGGGGATCGACGGCATCGAGACCGTGCAGGCCTCCATCGGGTCGAGCGGATCTCCGCTGCGCGACGCCTTCTCGGGGGGCGGCAGCGTGACGTACTCGATCGTGACCGATGCGGATGCCGACCAGGAGGCCCTGAAGGCCGACGTGCAGGACGCGCTCGACGGCCTCGACGACGTGGGCGAGCTGTCCCTCAACGCGGCGGCCGGCTTCGGGTCGACCGATATCGCCGTGACCGTCACCGCCCCGGGTCAGGACGAGCTCCAGCAGGCGACCGCCGACATCGTCGCCGAGCTCGACGGCCGCGACGGCATCGGCCAGGTGACCGACGACCTCGCCGCAGCCCTGCCCTACATCGCCGTGGAGGTCGACCGCGAGGAGGCGGCCGCGTACGGCCTCTCCGAGGTCGCCGTGGGCGGCATGATCTCGGGCGCGATGCGCCCCCAGCAGGCCGGATCGATCGAGATCGACGGCACGTCGCTCACCGTCTACATCGCGGCCGAGGAGCCCCCGGCCACGATCGACGAGCTGCGCTCGATGGCCATCCCGACCCCCGCGGGCCTCGTCCAGCTGCAGGACGTCGCGACCGTGGAGATGGCAGACAGCCCCACGTCGATCACAACGCAGCAGGGGCGCCGCACCGCCACCATCACCGTGCCGCCCGCGGGCGACAATCTCGCCGAGGCGACCGCCTCCGTGGACGCCGCGCTCGCCGCGGTCGACCTTCCCGACGGTGCGGATGCCGAGGTCGGCGGCGTGGCCGAGGACCAGGCCGAGTCGTTCACCCAGCTCGGACTCGCGATGCTCGCGGCCATCCTGATCGTGTACGTGATCATGGTCGGGACCTTCAAGTCGCTGCGCCAGCCTCTGCTGCTGCTCGTGTCCGTGCCGTTCGCGGCGACCGGCGCCATCCTGCTGCAGATCGCGACGGGTGTGCCCCTCGGCGTCGCGTCGCTCATCGGCGTGCTGATGCTGATCGGCATCGTGGTGACGAACGCGATCGTGCTCGTCGACCTGGTGAACCAGTACCGAGAGAAGGGGCTGACGAGCCACGACGCGACCGTCGCGGGCGCGTCCAACCGTCTCCGGCCCATCCTGATGACGGCCCTCGCGACGATCTTCGCCCTCACGCCGATGGCGCTCGGCATCACCGGGCACAGCGGCTTCATCTCGCAGCCGCTCGCGATCGTCGTGATCGGCGGCCTGCTGTCGTCGACCGTCCTCACGCTCATCGTGCTTCCCACCCTCTACAACCTCGTCGAGGGGGCGCGCGAGCGCCGCCGCGCGAAGAAGGGCCTGCCGCCCGAGCACCGCGATCCCGAGCCGACCGACCCCGCGGAGCGCGAGGCGATCATCGCCGCGCCGGCCACGGCGCCGGCGCCGGAGGGTTCGCTTCCCGCGGCAGGTTCGGTGCAGGCCCCGCTGCGTCGCCGGCGTTCTCTTTAGAAGAGGCTCGCATTTAGAAGAGGCTCGCACGCTCGCGCCGACGCTCCGCGCCGGCACTCGCGAGCGGGGCACCGTCGCTGACGCTCCGTTGCGGCAGCGCTTCGCGCTGCGAGGTCGCTTCGCAGTCTTCTTTAGAAGCGTCTCGCACGCTTCGGGGCCGCAAGCGGCGCCCTTGCGAGCGAGGCACCGTCGCTGGCGCTCCGTTGCGGCAGCGCTTCGCGCTGCGAGGTCGCTTCGCTCCACGCTCACTTCGTTCGCACAGGGGCACAGGTCTGTGCTCCACCCCGGTTATCGAGCGAGCGGAGCGAGTCGAGATGACGGCTCGCACGGATGGGCGGCTTGAGGTGGGTCGCTTCGGCTCGCTGGCGCTCGCTCAGCAACCGGTGGGGGGTAAAGGGTCAAGTCCTGGGACGTGGTGTATCGGTGATCGTGTGATCCTTCGTGTCGTGGTCAGGCTGTGA
>NZ_BAAANG010000004.1:108229-138866 GCF_039529675.1 Microbacterium paludicola | reverse complement strand
TAGCCGAGCCGCTCACACTCGCGGCCTAAACCGAACCTGTCACCAGTTCGTTCCTCACGCCCTCCCGACCGATGAGTCGTGAATAACGCTGTTGGTGAACCGGACGTCCGTGTGACTCGACACGACGCCCTGGCCGACCTTGAAACCGAAGCATCCGGTCCACGAGATGAGGCGATCGAAGGCGACGTTCTGGACGACCTCGGGGTCACCGGGCCAGTTGATGGTGATGCCGACGCTCTTCGGCCAGCTTTTCGTGCTGTACGGATCGTCATGACCGATCGCGATTCCGTACTGCACGAGCACGTCTTGCGACTCGATGACGTCGATGCCGTCGTTCTCACCCATGTCGAACCGGTTGAAGATCTTCATGTGGGTGAACTCGAGGTCGTCGGAGCGGGTCGGGATGACGGCCCAGCTTGCGGCCTCCCGGATGGTCAGGCCGTCCAGGCGGAAGTTGCTCGTGGCGATCGGCGCGAGGATGTTCATACCGAAGCCCGACGCGAACGCCGCCTTCCCGTTGCCGTCGAGCGTGCCCCGACCGCGCATCGTGATGTTCTCCGACCCGAACTCGGTCTGGATCCACCATGTGAGGTCCCGGTTCTGCGAACTCTTGTGCGCATCGACGGTGTAGAGACTCTTGTCGGCCCGCATGCGCCACACGGAACCCGGCGCGAAATACACGTCGATGTTGCTGCGCAGCTCGATGTTCGCGAGCGTGTAGACGCCGGCCGGCACGTAGACGATCCCGCGCGTCCCGCCTGCCGTGCCGTACGCGCTAGCGGCGTTGATCGCGGCCTGCACACCTGTGGTGGACAGGGTGTTTCCCGACGGATCCGCGGGATATGCGGCAGAGCCGACGCGGAAGATACCGGGCCCGCTGGCGGCCGGGACGTTGGTCTCGGCGGCCTCGGCGGAGATGATGATCCTGCGCCCGGTGTCGAGCTTCACGATCAGGTACTTGGGTGCGGAGATCGTGAAGGTCGAGCTCGCACCGCTGTGCGTCGCGACGTGGCTGTCCTTGATCGGGGTGATGTAGGTCTTCGACACCGCCGTGCCGTCGAGCTTGGTGATGGTGATCTGCGCGATGCCTGTACCCATCGCGAACTCGGCGTAGTCGTAACCGTCTCCGTAGTTCGCGTATCCGTTCACCGGAACCGGGGTGCCGTTGACGGTGAGGGAATAGACGGTAGAGACGGCATGCGCCGCGGTGATCGGCACGGGCTGGATCGTGGCGGGCGCGGCCTGAGCGGGCGCACCCCCGGCCACCACCAGCCCGATGGCCAGGGCGAGGGTCGCAAGCACCCCCATGCCCCTACGTCGTCTGTTTGCGCTGTCCATCGTGGACTCCTTTGTTCGATGATGCGGATGGATGCGAGTGCGATGTCACGCGCGACGACTTACCGGCCCTCGCGCGTGAGGAGACTGTTGAGCCATTCGGTCTGGCGGATCTTCTGGGTCCACCCGCCGCCCTCGTGCCCGTTGAAGGGGTACACGGCGATGTCCTTCTCAGCCGCGGCGTGATGGTTGTAGGCAGCGAATACGGTCGACGGCGGGCATGTCGGGTCCATGAGTCCGACCGAGTACAGCGAGGGAGCGGTCGCGCGTTTGGCGAAGTTCACGCCGTCGAAAGCGGAGAGGACCGCGAAGACCTGGTTGGCAGATTCACGGTTCACCGAGAGATATCGCGTGATTTCGACGTAGGGATCACGGCCGCCGATATCGACCGCCCGGCGGAAATGACACAGAAAGGGCACGTCGATGAGTGCGGCGAAGAGGTCGGGCACCAGGCCGGCGACGGCTAGGCTGGTCGCGTGACGACCTTCGATCCGCCGCGCCCCTGGGTGAGCAGCTATGCCGCTGGAGTCCCCACCGACCTCGACGAGATCAGCGGGTCGCTTCCCGACCTCGTCGCCGCCTCCGGGCGCGAGTTCGCCGACGCGCCGGCGCTGCAGTTCTTCGGCCGCACAACGAGCTACGCCGATCTGAACGCGGCGATCGATCGCGCTGCTGCCGGCCTCCACGCGCGCGGCCTGCGCAAGGGCGATCCGGTCGCGATCATCCTTCCCAACTGCCCGCAGCACATCATCGCGTTCTACGCGATCCTGCGCCTCGGTGCCGTCGTGGTCGAGCACAACCCGCTCTACACGCCGCGCGAGCTGCGCAAGCAGTTCGAGGATCACGGCGCGAAGCACGCGATCGTGTGGAGCAAGGTCGTGGGCACCGTGCAGCAGTTCCCCGCCGACCTCGCCGTGAGGAACCTGATCTCCGTGGACGTGACCCGCGCGATGCCGCTGCCGATGCGCGCCGCGCTGCGCCTGCCGATCCCCAAGGCCCGCGAATCGCGGGCGCAGCTGACCGAACGGGTCCACGGCGTGCCGCAGTGGGAGGAGCTGCTGCGGGCCGCTCCCCTGCCGGCCTCCCATCCCGGCCCGGCGACCGACGACCTGGCGATCATCCAGTACACGTCGGGCACCACCGGCACGCCGAAGGGCGCCTCGCTCACGCACCGGAACCTGCTCGCGAACGCCGCGCAGGCCCGCGCCTGGGTGCCGACGATCACGCGCGGCCGCGGCACGAACGTGTACGCCGTGCTGCCGATGTTCCACGCGTACGGACTGACGCTGTGCCTCACCTTCGCGATGTCGATGGGCGCGCGGCTCGTGCTGTTCCCGAAGTTCGACCCCGACATGGTGCTCGACGTCGTGAAGAAGCACCCGGCGACGTTCCTGCCGCTCGTTCCTCCCATCGCCGAGCGCCTCCTCAAGCGGGCGAAGGAGCGCGGAGTGTCGCTCGCGGGCACCGAGATCGCGATCTCCGGTGCCATGGCGCTGTCCGCCGACCTCGTCGAGCCCTTCGAGGCCGAGTCGGGCGGCTTCCTCGTCGAGGGCTACGGCCTCAGCGAGTGCTCGCCCGTGCTGATGGCGAACCCGGTCGCCTCCCACCGTGTCGCCGGATCGGTGGGCCTGCCGCTGCCGGGCACCGAGTGCCGCGTGGTCGACCCGGATGAGCCGACGCGCGACGTGGAGCAGGGTCAGCCGGGTGAGCTCATCGTGCGGGGCCCGCAGGTGTTCGGCGGCTACTACGGCAAGCGCGAGGAGACCGAGGAGGTGTTCGTCGACGGCTGGTTCCGCACCGGCGACATCGTCACGATCGACGACGCCGGGTTCGTCCGGATCGTGGACCGGATCAAGGAGCTCATCATCACGGGCGGCTTCAACGTCGCGCCCACCGAGGTCGAGACCGCCCTGCGGCAGTACCCCGGCATCGCCGACGCCGCGGTCGTCGGCCTGCCGAACGCGCGCAGTGGCGAGGAGGTCGTCGCCGCGATCGTCACCGACGGGAGCGCCGAGATCGACGTGGAGGCGGTGCGCACGCACGTGCGCGACACCCTCACCCCGTACAAGGTCCCCCGCCGCATCTTCATCGTCGACGAGCTTCCCAAGTCGATGATCGGCAAGGTGCTGCGCCGGCAGGTGAAGGAGCAGATCCTCCAGCTCACCGCCAGCGCGTCCTGATCAGCGGGCGCCCGGTCGGCGAGTCAGGCGTACTGACAGGGGCAGGGGCTACCGTGGCCACGTGCCTATTGAAGATGACACTCTGACCGAGACGGCTGCCACCCCCGGCTTCGAGGAGCTCGGGATCACCGGATCCGTCCTGTCCGCGATCCGCGACCTCGGTTACGAGACCCCCTCCCCGATCCAGCAGGCGACGATCCCGACGCTGCTGAGCGGGCGCGACGTGGTGGGCATGGCGCAGACCGGCACGGGCAAGACCGCGGCGTTCGCGCTGCCGATCCTGCAGCGACTCGACGTCAACCGCAAGGTGCCGCAGGCCCTCGTCCTGGCCCCCACCCGCGAGCTCGCGCTGCAGGTGGCCGAGGCCTTCGAGTCGTACGCGGCGCAGATGCCCGACGTGCGCCTGCTTCCCGTCTACGGCGGCCAGGGCTACGGCGTGCAGCTGTCCGCGCTGCGCCGCGGCGTCCAGATCGTCGTGGGCACCCCCGGCCGCGTGATGGACCACCTCGCCAAGGGCACGCTCGACCTGTCGGAGCTCGACTACCTCGTGCTCGACGAGGCGGACGAGATGCTGAAGATGGGCTTCGCCGAGGACGTCGAGCAGATCCTGTCGCAGACGCCCGAGGAGAAGCAGGTCGCGCTGTTCTCGGCGACCATGCCGGCGCAGATCCGCCGGATCGCGCAGCAGTACCTGCGCGACCCGCAGGAGATCTCGGTCAAGTCGAAGACCGCGACGAACGCCAACATCACCCAGCGCTACCTCGTCGTGTCGTACTCGCAGAAGGTGGATGCCCTCACGCGCATCCTCGAGGTCGAGAACTTCGACGGGATGATCGTCTTCGTCCGCACGAAGAACGAGACCGAGACGCTGGCCGAGAAGCTGCGCGCCCGCGGCTATTCCGCCGCGGCGATCAACGGCGACATCCCCCAGAACCTGCGCGAGCGCACGGTGAACCAGCTCAAGGAGGCGAAGCTCGACATCCTCGTCGCCACTGACGTCGCCGCCCGCGGCCTCGACGTCGAGCGCATCAGCCACGTCGTCAACTTCGACATCCCGACCGACACCGAGTCGTACGTGCACCGCATCGGCCGCACGGGCCGCGCGGGCCGCACGGGCGACGCGATCAGCTTCATCACCCCGCGCGAGCGCTACCTGCTCGGCCACATCGAGAAGGCGACGCGTCAGCAGCCCGCCCAGATGCAGCTGCCCACGGCCGAGGACGTCAACAGCACGCGCCTCGCCCGGTTCGACGACGCGATCACCGAGGCGCTGCAGGACACCGGCCGGCTCGACGCGTACCGCGACGTGATCGCCCACTACGTGCGCAACCACGACGTGCCCGAGGTGGACGTCGCCGCCGCGCTCGCGATCGTCGCCCAGGGCGACAAGCCGCTGCTCATGGAGGCCGAGAACGACCAGCTCGCCGCCGCAGTCGCCGCCGACAACCGGCCCCCGCGCGAGCGCACCGCATCGGATCGCGGCACCCGGGAGGATCGCCCGCCGCGCCGCGGCCGCGGCGACTACGAGCCGTACCGCATCGAGGTCGGGCGTCGTCACCGCGTCGAGCCGCGCCAGATCGTCGGCGCGCTGGCGAACGAGGGCGGCCTGGGGCGCGACGACTTCGGGGCCATCCAGATCCGTCCGGACTTCTCGATCGTCGAGCTGCCCGCGAACCTCGACCGCCGTGTGCTCGAGAAGCTGCGCGACACCCGCATCTCGGGCAAGCTCATCGAGATCGCCCCGGATCGCGGCCCCCGCGGCCGGCGCCCCTCGCGCGACGGCGACGCGCACGGTCAGGACCGCGACGACCGCGGGCCCCGCAAGCCCCGCCACCGCAAGGACTGACGGCACCTCGCCTCGCGAGGAGATCCGCGCTCGCGAGGAGGTTTCGGACTGAATCCTCCTCAGGAGCGCGGATCTCCTCGTTTCGGGCTTACCAGCGGTCGTGCACCAGCGGGCGGATGGCCTCGTCGTACAGGTCGCGCACGGCGTCGAGGAAGTCCTGCGGCAGCGGCCCGACCTCACCGGCCGCGGCATTCGCGCGAGCCTGCTCGGGGTTCCGCGCGCCGGGGATGACCGTGGTCACCCCTGGCTGCTGCGCGACCCACGCGAGGGCCGCCGTGGCCGGCTCGAGGCCCGCCTCGCGCGCAAGGGCGGAGAAGCGCTGGGCGGCGTCCACACCCGTCTCGTAGTCGACGCCCGAGAACGTCTCGCCCACGTCGAACGCCGACCCGTCGCGGTTGTAGTTGCGGTGGTCGTTCTCCGCGAACGTCGTCTCCCGCGTGTAGCGGCCGCTCAGCAGCCCGCTCGCGAGCGGCACGCGCGCGATGATGCCGACGCCCGCGGCGATCGCCGCCGGAAGCACCTCCTCGAGCGGCTTGCGACGGAACGCGTTCAGGATGATCTGCACGCTCGCCACGCCGGGGCGCTCGATGGCGCGCAGGGCCTCGGCGACGGTCTCGACGCTCACGCCGTAGTTCGCGATGGCGCCGTCCGCCACCAGGGTGTCGAGGTCGTCGAATACGCGGTCGGTCTCGTACACGTCGCTCGTGGGGCAGTGAAGCTGCACGAGGTCGAGCGTGTCGACGCCCAGGTTCCGGCGGGAGCGGTCGGTCCAGGCGCGGAAGTTCTCGAGCGTCGCGTGCGCCAGATCCGGGGCGTCCGCCCGGCGGATCATCTTGGTCGCGACGAACACACCGGAGTCGGGGTTGGCGCGCAGCCACTCCCCGATCGTCTGCTCGCTGCGGCCGTCGCCGTAGACATCCGCGGTGTCGAAGATCGTGACGCCGGACGAGTGGGCGGCGTCGAGCACGGCGAACGCGTCGCTCTGCGCGACATCGCCCCAATCCGCGCCGAGCTGCCAGGTTCCGAGGCCGATCGTCGAGACGTC
Source organism: Microbacterium paludicola (assembly GCF_039529675.1). NCBI lineage: Bacteria > Bacillati > Actinomycetota > Actinomycetes > Micrococcales > Microbacteriaceae > Microbacterium > Microbacterium paludicola. Next base: position 132,460 of record NZ_BAAANG010000004.1, on the reverse strand, counting down.
GCGGCCGGTGCGGCCGAGGGTGCGCGGTTCCATGTCTCCGAGCCTATTCGGCCACCCGCGCCGGCGCGCCGCTCAGCGGTAGAACCCCTCGCGCAGGTTGATGCCGTGCTCGACCCAGGCCTTCAGCGCGGCGAGCATCCCGGTCCAGCCCTCGCAGTTGCCGAACGCGCTCTTCGCGCCGGACGCCGTCGCCGCCCAGGCCTCCTCCGTGATCGTGACGAGGGTGCGCGTGCCGTCATCGATCGACGCGAACTCGAAGGTCGTGCGCGTTGTGCCGCGGCCCCCGGCCGTCTCTGCGCCATCCCATTCGATGACGATCCGGTTCGGGGCTTGTGCCTCGACCACCGTGACCGGAAACGCGCCGGGGAAGTCGGCGAAGTCCCACGTGACATCCGCGCCGGCCTCGAGCCGCCCGCGCGCCCCTCCGGTCGTGAAGTAGCGGGAGAGCTGGCCGGGATCGGCGACCGCCTCGTACACGTCGGCGACGGGGCGCGACACGCGACCCGAGACGGTGAAGCGCAGCTCGGACAGGGGCTCGGTGTCGTTCATGTGATATTTACAACATGTCTGATGCGCCACGCAAGAGCGATGACGCCGATGACGAGCGGGTGTTCAAGGCCCTGGCATCGTCGACGCGGCGGCGCATGCTCGACGTGCTCCGGGAGGGGCCGTGCTCGACGGGCGAGCTGTGCGGCAGATTCCCGGAGCTCGACCGGACGACGGCACTGCAGCATCTGAGGGTGCTCGAGCGCGCCGAGCTCGTGATCGGCCACCGCGTCGGCCGCGAGCGGCGTCTGACGCTCGCTCCCCTGCCGATCAAGCGCATCCATGACCGGTGGATCGGCGAGTACGCGCGCGCCGCCGTGGAGCTGCTCGACGAGCTCGATGGGCAGTGAGCGTCAGCCGGCGCCGGCCTCGGCGGCCGGCGGCAGTGCGCCGGGCCCCTCGGTGACGAGGATGTGGAACTGCGCCGCGTCGAGGATGCGGACACCGAGCTGCTCGGCCTTGGCGAGCTTCGAGCCCGCGCCGGGCCCCGCCGCGACGAAGTCGGTCTTCTTGGAGACGCTCGAGGCCGCCTTTCCGCCGGCCTTCATGATCGCCTCCTGCGCACCCTCGCGGCTGTAGCCCTCGAGCGAGCCCGTCGCCACGACCGTGAGCCCGTCGAGGACGCCGCCCCCGGCCGACGCGGCGCCGGGACCGCGATGCCCCGGGGTCTCGAACCTCACGCCCGCCGCGCGCCAGCGGTCGAGGATCTCGATGTGCCAGTCGACCTCGAACCACTCGAGCAGCGAGTCGGCGATGATCGGCCCGACGCCCTCGACGCCGGCGAGCTCCTCGCGCGAGGCTGCGCGGATCGCGTCGAGCGACCCGAAGTACGTCGCCAGCTCGCGGGCGGCGACGGGGCCGACGTGCCGGATGTTGAGCGACACCAGCAGGCGCCACAGATCCTTCGTCTTCGCCTTCTCGAGCTCGTCGATCAGCTTCAGGGCCTGCGAGGACGGCTGCGGTCCCTCCCTGCCCTCCTTCCGCTCGGCGGCTGTCGGGTTGCGGCGGAACGGCGCGCGGCGCACGTACTCGCCGGTCTTCTCGTCGACGCGACGCTCGCCCGTCTCGGCGTCGCGCACCACGACCTCGATGGGAACGATCTGGTCGAGCGTGAGGTCGAACAGCGCGGCCTCGGTGTGAAGCGGCGGATCGGCCGGCACATCCGGCTGCGTGAGCGCCGCCGCCGTGACCTCGCCGAGGGCCTCGATGTCGAGGGCGCCGCGGGACCCGATGTGCTCGACGCGGCCGCGCACCTGCGCGGGGCAGTCCTTCGCGTTCGGGCAGCGGAGGTCGATGTCGCCCTCCTTCATCGGGCGCAACGGCGTGCCGCACTCGGGGCACTCCGCCGGCATCACGAACGCGCGTTCCGTGCCGTCGCGCTTGTCGACCACCGGTCCGAGCACCTCCGGGATCACGTCGCCCGCCTTGCGCAGCACCACCGTGTCGCCGATCAGCACGCCCTTCGCCTTCACGACGTCCTGGTTGTGAAGGGTCGCCTGCCGCACGACGGATCCGGCCACGTGGGCGGGCTCCATCACGGCGTAGGGCGTCGCCCGACCGGTGCGACCGACGGACACGACGATGTCGAGCAGCCGCGTGTGCACCTCCTCGGGCGGGTACTTGTACGCGATCGCCCACCGCGGTGCGCGGCTGGTGGCGCCGAGCTCGTCGTGGAGCGCGAGCTCGTCGACCTTGACCACGATGCCGTCGAGCTCGTGCTCGACCGAGTGGCGGTGCTCGCCGTAGTACTCGACGAAGGCGAGCACCTCGTCGATCGAGGCGCACACCTTCGGGTGCGGGCTGATCGGCAGACCCCACTCCTTGAGCAGCGCATAGACCTCGCTCTGGGCCTCGACCGGCGGGTTCTGCCACGCTCCGATGCCGTGCACGTAGAGGCGCAGCGATCCGACGCGAGCCAGGGCTGCCTCGAGTTCGAGGCCCGACTTCTTCTCGATCTGCTGGCGCAGGCCGCCGCTCGCGGCGTTGCGGGGGTTCGCGAAGGCGGGGAACCGGCGCACGGCCGACAGCAGCGCCTTGTCCTCGTCGAACGGGCGCCCGCGCGACTCGGCGCGCTCTCGGCCCTCGGCAACGGCGCGGTCTCGCAGGTCGGCCTGCAGCGCGTTCAGCTTCTCGAAGGCCTCGACGGGGATGAACACCTCGCCCCGCACCTCGACGATGCGCGGATGCCCCTCCCCCGCGAGGCGCTCGGGGATGTCGGCGAGGCGCAGCGCGTTCTCGGTCACGATCTCGCCCACGCGGCCGTCGCCGCGCGTCGCGGCGGACGTCAGCACCCCGTTCTCGTAGCGCAGGTTGATCGCGAGGCCGTCGATCTTCAGCTCGGTGAGCCACGCGACCTGCCTGCCCGCGGCATCCTGCGCCTTCGTGGCCCACTCGCGCAGCTCGTCGATCGAGAACACGTTGTCGAGGCTGAGCATCCGCTCGGCGTGCTCGATGGTCGCCAGGGTCGTGCCCTCGGCCGCGCCCACCATCTGCGTCGGCGAGTCCTGACCCGCCAGCTCGGGATGCGCGCGCTCGATCGCCTCGAGACGCCGCATCCACCCGTCGTACGTCGCGTCGTCCACCAGCGAGGTGTCGCGCCCGTAGTACGCGTCCTTCGCCTCGAGGATCCGCTCGGTCAGCTCTCGCGCCTCGGCGCGCGCCTCGTCGAGGGTCAGATCGGGAAGGTCACGCGCGTCGTCAGCCACGCCCCAAGTCTACGAAGGGGGTGGGACATCCCCCGGGGCTTGCCGAGCGCAGACCGGACGGGCTAGACGCCCGCAGGAAGGGCCGACACCGTGCGGTCGATCGTGCACTGGCCGATCACGCGCGTGCCGTCGTAGATGACGGCCGTCTGGCCGGGCGCGACGCCGTGCAGCGGGTCATCCGGCGTCACGATCAGCTCGCCGTCGCGCACCACTGCCACGGCGGGAACCGGATCCGCGTGCGCCCGCACCTGGACATCGCACCGGAAGGGGGTGGTCGCGTCGAGCGGCGCGGCACCGGCCCACGTGAAGCGGGCGCCGGCGAGCTCGCCGATCGCGAGGGCCTCCTTCGGCCCGACAACCACGGTGTTCGTCACGGGCCGCACTTCCAGCACAAATCGCGGCTTCCCATCCGGCGCCGGAACGCCAAGACGCAGCCCCTTGCGCTGTCCCACCGTGAACGCGTGCGCGCCGTCATGGGAGCCCACAACCGCGCCCTCCCGGTCGAGGATCTCGCCCGGCGCGGTGCCGACCTTGTCGGCGAGCCACCCGCGCGTGTCGCCGTCCGGGATGAAGCAGATGTCGTAGCTGTCGGGCTTCTTCGCCACCGTGAAGCCGCGCGCCTCGGCCTCGGCGCGCACGAGCGCCTTGGACGGCGTCTCACCGAGCGGGAAGTACGTGTGCGCGAGCTGCTCGGCGGTCAGCACACCGAGCACGTACGACTGATCCTTCGCCTCCTCGCTGGAGCGGTGAAGCTCGAGCCCGCGCTCGCCCTCGCGCAGGATCGCGTAGTGACCGGTGCAGACGGCGTCGAAGCCGAGCTCGAGCGCCCGCTCGAGGAGCGCGGCGAACTTGATCTTCTCGTTGCAGCGCATGCACGGGTTCGGCGTGCGACCCGCCTGGTACTCGGCGACGAAGTCGTCGATCACGTGGTCGCGGAACCGCTCGGAGAAGTCCCACACGTAGAACGGGATGCCCAGCTTGTCGGCGACACGGCGGGCATCCATCGCGTCCTCGATCGTGCAGCAGCCGCGGCTGCCGGTGCGCAGCGTGCCGCCCGCGCGGGACAGCGCGAGGTGAACGCCCACAACCTCGTGCCCCGCGTCGACCGCGCGCGCCGCGGCCACGGCGGAGTCCACTCCACCGCTCATCGCCGCCAGGATCCGCATTCCCCCAGTCTAGGAACCGCGGGCTGGACGAGGGCCGGATGATCGCCTCGGCGCTCCGGCCGCTCAGCAACCGTGCGGATCAGCGGCGCGCGGCCTGGCGATACGCGTCCGGCAGGGCGGCGAGCAGCGCGTCGACGTGCTCCTCGGTCGTCGTGCGTCCGAGCGTGATCCGCAGCACCTGTCGCGCGGCGCGCTCGTCGTATCCCATGGCCATCACGACGTGGGACGGTTCCGGAACCCCCGCTTGGCACGCGGACCCGGTGGACACCGCGATCCCCGCCCGATCGAGCAGGTACAGCAGTGACTCACCCGGCGCACCCGGCAGATGCAGGTGGACGTTGCCCGGCAGCCGGTCGACAGGATCGCCGAGCAGGATGGCCTCCGGCACGCCGGCGTGGACGCCCGCGATGAGGCGCTCGCGCAGGCCGGACAGCCGCGTGGTCTCCGCGTCGCGCTCCCGCTCCGCCAGCTCGGCCGCAACCGCGAGCGCCACCGCGCCCGGGACATCCTGCGTCCCCGCCCGCAGCGTCCGCTGCTGCCCGCCGCCGTGGAGCAGTGCGGTCGGCGCGGCGTCGCGGGAGACGACGAGCGCCCCCGTGCCGACGGGTGCGCCGATCTTGTGCCCCGACACGCTGAGCGCAACGAGCCCGACGGATCCGGATGCCCCGCCCCGCCAGCGACGGAAACTCACCGGCACGTGCCCGAACGCGGCGACCGCGTCCACGTGCAGCGGCACTCCGCGCTGAGCCGCGATGGCCGCCAGGGTCGCGACATCGTTGACCGTCCCCGCCTCGTTGTTCGCCGCCAGGGCGGTCGCCAGCGCGGTGCCCTCGTCCAGGGCCTCCGCGAAGCGATCGGGCAGGATGCGCGCGGCCGCGTCGAGCGGGACGGGAACGACCCGTGCAGCCTCATGCGCCCTCAGCCACTCGACGGCGTCGAGTGTGGCGTGATGCTCCCCGTCGGGCAGCACGATCGCGTCCGTCCCCGACGGCCGCGCCCACCACAGCCCCTTGAGCGCGAGGTTGACCGCCTCGGTGCCGCCCGAGGTGAAGACGACCTCGATCGGCTGGCAGTCCAGCACGCCCGAGAGGCGCTCGCGGGCGTCCTCGAGCAGTCGCCGCGCGGTCTGCCCCGCCCCGTGGATGGACGAGGCGTTGCCGACGACCTGCGACGCCTCGAGCCACGCGTCGCGCGCCTCGGTGCGCAGGGGCGCGGTCGCGGCGTGGTCGAGGTAGATGGTCACGGCCGAGACCCGGCGGCGATCAGAAGAGCAGCGAGGTCAGCTGCCCGCGGGCGCGGACGACGCGCGGGTCGGCGGCGCCGACGAGGCCGAACAGCTCCACGAGCCGCTCCCGCACGGGCGCGCGCTCCTCCGACGGCAGCGAGGCGAACAGCTCGAGCAGACGGTCGAACGCGTCGTCCACGTGGCCACCCGCGATGTCGAGATCGGCGACGACGAGCTGCGCATCCACGTCCCGCGGCGCGTCGGCGGCCGCCTGACGGGCGGCCTGCAGATCGACACCCTGCACGCGGGCGAGCAGGCTCACCTGCGCGAGACCCGCCTTGGCGTCCTCGTCGCGCGGGTTCTCCTTGAGCGCCTGCTCGTACGCAGTGATCGCGCGCGGATAGTCGCCTGCCTCGATCGCCGCGAACGCCTCGGCGTGCAGCGGCGGCATCGGCGGTTCGGCCGGCGCCTCTTCGGGTGCGCCCTCCACGGGCACCGTCCCGGTCACGCCGTTCTGCGCGGCGAGCTGCAGCAGCTGGTCGAAGACCTGACGCACCTGCTCCTCGGGCACGGCACCGGTGAACAGCGGAACCGGCTGGCCGGCCACGAGCGCGACGACCATGGGGATCGACTGGGCGCGGAACGCCTGCTGCAGCTGCGGGTTCGCGTCGACGTCGACCTTCGCGAGCACAAGGCGCCCCGCGAGCTCGGTGACGACCTTCTCGAGCACGGGGCTCAGCTGCTTGCACGGCCCGCACCACTCGGCCCAGAGGTCGACGACCACCGGCACCTGCCGGGAGAGCTCGAGCACCTCGCCGAACGTGGCATCGGAGACGTCGAACACGAGCGGCAGCGCACCCTGCGGCGCGGCGCCCGCGGCGCCCGCGGGGCCCGGCTGGGCGGTAGCGGAGCCGCCGGCGGCCGGCTGCGCGGGCGCGGGCCGGTTGCGCAGCGAGGACAGGTCCACCGCCCCGCGCAGGGCAGCGGCGTTCAGCGTGGAGGAGGCGTCAGCCATCGGTCACCTTTCGACGGATCCGTTCGATGCAACGATCGACCGGTCTCGGATCATTCCTCGCGGATCTCCGCGGTGCGCAGCCCCGAGGAGTAGCCGAGCAGGCGGATCCGCTCGGGCGAGCCCTGGGCCGGCACCGCGAAGAACAGCTGGTTCGTCGCGGTCTCGACGACGGGGGTGGATGAGGTCTCCTCGCCGACGAGCGCGACCACGCCCTTGTTGCCAGGGAACTTGACGACGACGCCCTCATCCGTCGGCGCCGTCACGATGCGCGTGTCCACCGTCACCGCGACGATGGCCCCGCTCTCGAGCGTCGCGAGGGCCGTCGGATCCGACGGGCCCACGCCCTGCTCGAACGTCATCTCGCCCGTCTCCGCGCCGGTCTCCTGGAACCTCGACAGCGTCTCCGCGCGGGCGTCCTCGAGCGCGGTGCGGAAGCTGTCGCTTTCAAGGTCGAACAGCGGTGCGAACTTGCTCTTCTCGCCGTGGGCGAGGATGTCCGCGTAGGCGGCCGGGAGCTCGGCCGGCGCGATCGCGAGGAACGACGAGTCCGGCGGAACGAGCGCCGCGCCCAGCCACCAGGGCGCGAGCTTCGGGAGCTCCGCGGCCGCTTCGAGGCTCGCCACGGTCGTCACCTTGTACTTCGCCCAAGGGTCCGCCTGCGTGATGTTCATGATCGTCGGCGGGGCCTGCTCACCCTCGGCCGCGGCCTCGCCCTCGACGACGAGCATCGCCGAGCGGGGCCACTCGTCGAACGCCTGGGGCAGGATGATCCGCACGCTGTCGCCCGGGATCGGCAGCGGGGCGGGATAGTCCTCGACGTCGCCGCGGATGCGGTAGTTGACCTCGCGCATCGTCAGGGCGATGCCGTCGAGACGGGTCTTCGCCAGGTCGAGATCGCGGTCGGCATCCGCCTTCTCCACGGTCGCGGCGATGTCCTCGGCGATCCGCACCGCCTGAGCGTCGGTCAGCGCGGGAGCCTGCTGATTCTCCGGTGCCACGACCGTCTCGGTGGGCGTCGGCGTGGGCGTGGAGCCGAACTGCGGCCACGCGTCGGGCGAGCAGCCGGTGAGAAGCGCCGCCGTCAGCCCGAACACGGGTACAGCGAGCAGGGCGCGCCGACCGCCACGGCGACTGCTGCCACCGGGCGCCTCGTCTTCGCCGTTCTTCTCCGGCGCATCCGACGACGCGTCGGGGTTGTCGGCGGCGTCGGCTCCCTCCGCGGCCTCGTCGCTCGATGCGGCGTCGGGCCCGGCGGTCAGCTCCTTGCGCGGCTCCGCGGCCGCGACCGCGCCGCGTCGGCGACCCGCCCCGAGCGCGCGGCGCCGCGGCTCGGCCTGGACGCTGCCCTTGCGGCGGGGTCCGCGCGAGCGACGGACGTGACGGATCCCGAGGACCCACAGGATGACCCCGACCAGCAGGATCAGCGCGCCGGCGACGATCAGCGGGCCGGCCCACGGCGTCGCGTTGGAGATCGGCCAGACGATCGAGATGTCCGCCGGCGCCGGTGCGTGGCCGTCGGAGGCGAGGAGGACGCTGACGTCCTCGGGAAGCTGAAGCGGCGTGCTGAGCGACCCCTCGGCGGTGCGCTCCTCGAGCCACAGATCCGATCCCGCGGGGTTGCGGCCCGGATACACGTCGCCCTCCCACGAGGGCTCCGCGGCGGGCACCGACTCGGCGACGGCCTCGCCGTCGTCATCCAGCGTCACGTGCGTGTACGGCGCGTCGGACAGCCAGGCCTCCAGGTCGGCGGTGCGGCTGTACGCGAGGTAGATCTGCTCGGAGCCCTCGACCCTGAGCGTCTGCGTGCCGGAGTGGGCGCGGAACACCTCCGCATCGATCAGCGTGTACGGCTGATCCTCCTGGACATCGACCTGCATCGTGGCCGTGTCCGGCCCCAGAAACACGGTGCGCTGGGCGATTCCGGCGCCGATCAGCGCGGCCGCGAGCACGAAGGCGATGACGGCCCAGACGAAACGCACGAATCCGACTCCTAACAGACCCGCTCATCGGTACGGCGGATCTCGGCACTCGACTTTCCAGACTAGCGAAGCGTCCTGAAAACCGCCCAGGAGCAGGTCGCGCGCGGAACCGGTCGCCCGAGCCCCATATCCTGACCTCACGACACTGTCCGCAGAGGACGATCCCGGAGGAGACTGCGTGAAGATCCACAACCCGTTCCGGGTCGCATTGGTGGCAACCCTCGGCGTCGGTCTCGGCATCATGCTGCTGCAGAGCCTGCAGACCCTCTCGACGATCCTCCTCTACGTCGGAACGGCGCTGTTCATCGCGCTGGGCCTCGACCCGGTCGTCTCGTGGCTCGAGCGTCGTCGGCTGCCTCGCTGGGCCGCCGTGCTGATCACGCTCATCGCCGTGCTGGGGCTCTTCGCGGGCATCGTGCTCCTCATCCTGCCCGTGCTCGCGGGCCAGATCGGCGAGCTGATCAACGCGGTGAGTGCGATCATCCAGCGCGGCACCTGGCAGCAGGACCTCCAAGCGTGGCTGCTGCTGTACTTCCAGGAGGACGTCATCACGCAGGTGTTCACCACGGTCCAGGACTGGCTCGTCGGCAACATCGACACCATCAGCGAGAGCCTCGTCGGCGTCACGTTCGGCGTGGTCAACGGCCTGTTCGGCGCCTTCATCATCCTGATCCTGACGATCTACTTCACGGCGTCGACGCCGTCGCTGAAGCGCTCGATCTATCAGCTCGCGCCCGCGTCGAAGCGCCCGACGTTCGTCTCGCTCGGCGACCAGATCACCGATTCGGTCGGCTACTACGTCATGGGGCAGGTGAGCCTCGCGCTCATCAACGGCGTCCTGAGCCTGATCTTCCTGAACATCATCCGCGCGCCGTTCCCCGCGGTCCTGGCGGTCGTCGCGTTCCTCGGGTCGATGATCCCGCTCGTCGGAACGCTCACGGGTTCGACGATCATCGCGCTCACGTGCCTGATCCCGGGGCTCGGCTCCCCCACCACGGCGATCATCGCCGCCATCTACTACCTCGTGTACATGCAGATCGAGGCGTACGTGCTGTCGCCGCGCATCATGAGCCGCGCAGTGTCGGTGCCAGGCGGAGTGGTCGTGGTCTCCGCCCTCGCGGGTGGCGCGCTGCTCGGCCTGCTGGGCGCGCTCATCGCGATCCCGGTCGCGGCGAGCATCCTGATCATCTACCGCCAGGTGGTCATCCCGCGCATGAACGAGCGCTGACCGCCGCACCTGCAGCCGATGTGCGAGCGCAGCGAGCGTGGAGCGAAGCGACCTAATAGGACGTCGGCAGCGGAAGCGCGTGGGGATTCACCACGCCGACGATCTCGCTGAGCACGCGATAGGTCTGCTTCTCACCGACCCAGAGGTGCTTGCCCTCGGCGACGTCGATCAGCCGGATGTGCGGGATGAGCGAGAAGCGCTCGGCGGCCTCGGCGGGGCGCAGGTAGTCGTCGAACTCCGGGATCAGCGCGACGAGCGGTCGCGGATCCCCCTCCCACGCGCGGAGCTCATCATCCGTCGTGCGGTGAAGCGGAGGCGACAGCAGGATCGTCCCTCGGATGTTGTGCTGCCGCCCGTACTTCAGGGCCAGCTCGGTGCCGAACGACCAGCCGAGGAGCCAGGGGTCGGGCAGACCGCGCTCCGCGACGAACGCCATGGCGGCGGCGACATCGGCCTCCTCCGCGACGCCCTCGCCGAACTGTCCGTCGCTCGTGCCGCGTGGCGACGTCGTGCCGCGCGTGTTGAACCGCAGCACGCCGAGGTCGGCAAGGGCGGGCAGGCGCGCGGCGGCCTTGCGGATGATGTGCGAGTCCATGAAGCCGCCGTGCGTCGGCAGCGGATGCAGCGTGACGAGCGTCGCGACGGGTTCCCTGTCGGCCGGCAGCGAGAGCTCACCGACGAGGCTGAGGCCGTCGCTTGTGTGAAGCTCGATGTCTTCGCGCCGTGCCGGCAGCAGCGTGGCTCCGCGGATCTCCATGTGACTCCCTCCGCGGCCCTCAGGCCGTCTTCCAGCAGTGGGTGTGCCAGTGGCGCCGCGCCGCGAGATCGGCGGCCGGGCCCATGACGCCGTCTTCCCGCCACACGACGACATGCGCGACACCGATCTCGATGGAACGGCTGCACCCGGGGCACGTGTAGCTCTTCTCGGTGCGGGCGCCGGAGACCGGCTGCACCGAGTACTCGCGGCCGCGCCGGGTCTCGGTGCGCCGCCATCCCGCGATCAGGCGGTCGAGCGAGTCGTCGTCGCGGTCATCCCGGCGACCACGGTGCGAGCGTGGCATTGCGCGCGGCCTACCACCAGTGGTTGGAGGTCCAGAAGGCGTACGCGTTGGCCCAGCTGCCGTAGCGGCCGACCGCGTAGCCGTTGGCCCACGTCAGGTTCGCGACGGGGTCGTAGCCGCCGCCGGGCACCTTGCTGCACGGGAGCGCCTGGACGAGACCGCAGGCTCCCGACGACGCGTTTGTCGCATTCGGGTTCCAGCCGCTCTCGCGCGAGACGATGTAGTCGACGTAGCCCCAGTCGCCCTGGGCGATGCCGGCAGCGGCCATCCACTGCTCCTTCGAGCCGCCGCCCGTGTAGAACGGCACCTGGACAGCGGCCGCGGGGGCCCCGCCGCCGGAGGCTGCGGCGACGGTGGGCTGCTCGGCGGCCTTCGCGGCCTCCTCGGCGGCCTTGTCCACGAGCGCGATGACCTCGTCGCGCGTGGCGCCCTCGGGCACCGAGATGTCCTTGCTCTCGGCGTACGCGACCCACTCGTCGACAGGCGCCTTCGGGTGCGGTGCGCCATCGGCCTGAGGCACGAGCTCGACCTCGTACGAGCCGTACTGCACGCTGCCGGCGGGCGTCAGATTCGCCGCGGCGACGTAGACCTGCGCGTCGGCCTGCGCCGTGTCGTAGCTGGACGTCGCGACGCCCTCGGCAAGCGCGGCCGTCGTGGGCACAAGATACGCGGCGAGGAAGCCGAACGCGGCGACACCCGCGAAGACGCTGAGCACCCCGCGGCGACGGCTGAGGCGCGTCTGCGCGGGGGCGGCGGTACGGGCCGTCAGCGCGCGCGCATCACGGCGCGTGATCTGGGTTGCCGTCCGGGTTCGGGTCTCGTAGGCGGAAGTCACAGTTCCCCGAGTCTAACCCGGGCCTTCCGGGGAATCCACCGCGAATGTGATCAGTTCGTGACAAATGCGCTCAACGCACCGCGAGCATCACGTCGACCACCGCGTCGAGCAGCGCGTCGACCTGCTCCTCCCGGTAGCCGCCGCGCACCAGCCGGAAGGCGGCCGCACGCACCTGCTCGACCGTCACCGGCTCCCCCGCCTCGAAATAGCGGGTCAGCCGATCCGCGACGAGATCCACCTCGTCGGGCGCGTAGCCGTACGAGAGCCAGGACACGCGGTCGAAGCGCCGGCCCTTGGGACGGCTCATCCGGTCGAGGATGACCTGCGCCTCCGCGCGCGCCCGCTCGACCCAGACCTCGGCGCCGCCCGAGGCGATCGCGCGCTCACGCTCACGCGCCGCGAAGGCGTCCTCGATCCGGCCCAGCGCCGCGTCGACCGCGGCGATCTGGTAGCCGCCGCGGCGCAGAGGGAACGCCACCTCGCGGACCGCGCGCGCGTCGATGGCGGATGCGCCCTGCTCGAACGTGCCGCGCGCCTTCGCCAGGAACTCGTCGACCGCCTCGCGGTCGTACCCCTTCTCGCGACCCTGCGCCAGCGGGAACGGCTGCGTCGCGCCGCTCACGGGGTGACCCCCGACGCGCCCAGCGGCGCCAGCAGGTGGTGCAGGATGAGCGCCGCCGTCGCCGACGGCAGGATGCTGTCGAGACGGTCAAGCACTCCCCCGTGCCCAGGAAGCCATGAGCTCATGTCCTTGATCCCCAAATCGCGCTTGACCATCGACTCGCTGAGGTCCCCAGCGGTCGCGGTGCCCATGACGACGGCACCGAAGATGAGGCCGCTCCACCAGGGCAGCGCGAGCATGAAGTGCGCGAGCAGGGCGCCCGCGACGAGCGAGGCGAGGACCGCGCCGGCGAAGCCCTCCCACGTCTTGTTCGGGCTGATCCGAGGCGCCATCGGCGTGCGGCCGAAGGCGAGACCCGCGGCGTACGCCCCCGTGTCCGCGACGACCACCACTGCGATGAACGCCAGGACCCACCACTCGCCGCCGGGCTCACGCAGCAGCACAAGCGCGAGGCTTGCAAGGAACGGCACGTACAGCGTGACGAACGCGCCGACGACGACGTCGGCGAGCACATCCGCGTACACCCGGCCGTCCTGCGCGGCCATCTGCGCCATCAGGCGCCAGACGATCACGAGCGCGATGGACGCGAACAGCATCGACCAGTGAAGCCACAGGTCACCGGCGTAGCCCGAGACCAGCAGCAGCGCCACGGCGGCGAGCTGCGGCACCAGGTCGATGCGACGGCCGCCCGCCTGCAGCGCGCGGGAGAGCTCGAAGACGCTGAGCACGGCGGCCGCCGCCGCGAAGATCGTGAACGTCCACTTGACGAAGACCAGCGACGACACCGTGATCACGCCGATCGCGAGGCCGATCGCGATCGCCACGAGCAGATCGCGGCCGGTGCGCGCCTTGATGCGCTCGTTCGCCTCGTCGAACTGGTCGCGGGCGTGCGCCGCGTGCATCTCGAACTCGCTGCGGGCGGCGCGGATGCGCGCCTGCAGCTCGGCCGTGTGATCCACGCGCGACGCCGCGGGAAGGCTCTCGTGCTTCACCTCGGGCGGCGCGCTGACGGGCGGCGTCACGAGGCTCGGCTGCTCCGCGCCGTGCGGCGCGGCGGGACGGCGCGATGCGTCGGCCGCCGCCCCCTCTGCCTCCGGAACGTCGCTCATGGATCAGACCTCGAGAAGCTCTGCCTCTTTGTGCTTGAGGGCCTCGTCGATCTTCTCGACGTGCGCCTTCGTGATGGCGTCGAGCTCCTTCTCGCCGCGGGCGATGTCGTCCTCGCCGATCTCGTCCTTCAGCGCGTCGAGGTCGTCCTTGATCTGACGGCGGATGCCGCGGATGCGCACCTTCGCGTCCTCGCCCTTGGTGCGCACGAGCTTCACGAACTCCTTGCGGCGCTCCGAGGTCAGCTCGGGCATGGTGATGCGGATCAGGTTGCCGTCGTTGGTCGGGTTCGCCCCGAGGTTCGGCATCTCGCGGATCGCGTCCTCGATCGCCTTCAGCGCCGACTTGTCGTACGGCGTCACGAGCAGCGTGCGCGCCTCCGGGTTGGCGAGCGCCGCGAGCTGCTGCAGCGGCGTGGGCGTGCCGTAGTAGTCGACGAGGACCTTCTGGAACAGCTGGGGGTTGGCGCGACCGGTGCGGACAGTGGAGAAGTCCTCCTTCGCCGCCTCGACGGCTCGATCCATGCGGGAAGTGGCTTCGGCCAGGACGTCCGCGATCACGGTGACTCCATTCGTCGGGGTGGTACTTGAAGAGTTTAGTGTGCGCGCTGGGCGCGCTCTGGGAGCGGCGGGCCCGCCTCAGGCCGTGACCAGCGTGCCGATCTCGGCGCCGAGGAGGGCCTGCGTGACGTTGCCCGAGGGCTCCATGCCGAACACGCGCATGTCGATCCGGTTGTCCATGCAGAGGCTGAACGCGGTCGAGTCGACGACCTTCAGGCCCTGGACGAGCGCGTCGGCGTAGCTCACGGTGTCGAGCTTCGTGGCCGTCGGGTCGGTGCGCGGGTCGGCCGTGTAGACGCCGTCGACGCCGTTCTTCGCGACGAGAACCTCGTCCGCGCCGATCTCCAGCGCGCGCTGAGCGGCGACGGTGTCAGTCGAGAAGTATGGAAGCCCGGCGCCGGCGCCGAAGATCACAACGCGGCCCTTCTCCATGTGGCGCTGCGCGCGACGCGGGATGTACGGCTCGGCGACCTGCGTCATGGCGATTGCCGACTGCACACGGGTGGCGGCCCCTGCCTGCTCGAGGAAGTCCTGCAGGGCGAGCGCATTCATCACCGTGCCCAGCATTCCCATGTAGTCGGCGCGTCCGCGGTCCATCCCGCGCTGGCTCAGCTCGGCACCGCGGAAGAAGTTGCCGCCGCCGACGACGATGGCGATCTCCACGCGATCGGTCGCCTCGGCGATCTCACGGGCGATCTGGCTGACGACATCCGGGTTCACACCCAGCTGCCCGCCGCCGAAGGCCTCGCCGGAGAGCTTGAGCAGGACGCGGCGGCGCCCGGTCTTCTCATCGATCACGTGTGTGTTCCTCTCGTCGCGTTCCTACGCTACCGGTGGCGGTGGTCTCCGCAGGGAGCGCGCAGCGAGTTCGCCGCCGCGCGCGGAAAGGGGGCCCGGATCCGGGATGGATCCGAGCCCCCTCGAGACGCTGTCAGCCTGTCACTGAGAGCGCCCGGGGCGCTCTCAGGCGCCGACCTTGAAGCGGACGAAGCCGGTGATCGTGATGCCGGCGGCCTCGGCCACCTGCTTCACGGACTGCTTGTCGTCCTTGGCGTACGCCTGGTCGAGCAGGGCGACCTGCTTGAAGTAGGCGTTGATGCGACCCTCGACGATCTTCGGAAGGGCGGCCTCGGGCTTGCCCTCCTGGCGCGTGAGCTCGGTGACGACCGCACGCTCCTTCTCGACCTCGGCCTCGGGGACCTCGTCGCGCGTCAGGTACGACGGGTTCGCGAACGAGATGTGCTGCGCGATGCTGCGAGCCGTCTCGGCGTCGCCGCCCGTGTACGCGACCGCCACGCCGACCTGCGGAGGCAGGTCCTTGCTGGTCTTGTGGAGGTAGACCTGGAAGGCGTCGCCGGACAGCGTGCGCACGCGGCGCAGCTCGACCTTCTCGCCGATGATGGCTGCCTCGTCCGAGATCAGCTGCTCGACCGTCTTGTCGCCCGCGGCGGCGGCAAGCGCGGCCTCGGCCGAGTCGGCGGCGACCGCGGCGGCCGCATCGGCCACCTTGTCGGCAAGCGCGATGAAGCGGTCGTTCTTGGCGACGAAGTCGGTCTCGCAGGCGAGCTCGATCAGCGTGACCTTGCCGTCGACCTCACGCGCGGCGACCAGGCCCTCGCTCGTGGAGCGGTCGGCACGCTTCGCGTTGCCCTTCGCACCCTTGAGACGGAGGATCTCGGTGGCCTTCTCGACGTCGCCGTCGGCCTCCTCGAGCGCCTTCTTGGTGTCGACCATGCCCGTGCCGAGCTGCTCGCGCAGCGCCTTGATGTCGGCGATGGTGAAGTTGGCCATTTGTTGCTGGCTCCTCAGGTTCGGTGGATCCGGTCGGATCCGGACGACTTACTTCTCGGTGGTCTCGGCGGCGGGAGCCTCGGCCTCGGCGGCCGGCTCCTCGGCGACCTCGGCCTCAGCGGCCGGGGTCTCCTCCGCGGCGGGCGCCTCGGTCGCCTCGGCGGCGGGCGCCTCGGTCTCGGCCGGGGTCTCGAGGAGCTCGCGCTCCCACTCGGCCAGCGGCTCGGCGTCACCCTCGGGGTTGTGCTTCTGCTGCAGGCCCTCGGCGGCGGCGTCGGCGATGATGCGCGTCAGCAGGCCCACCGAGCGGATGGCGTCGTCGTTACCCGGGATCGGGTACTGCAGGTCGTCGGGGTCGACGTTCGTGTCGAGGATGCCGATGACCGGGATGCCCAGCTTCTTCGCCTCGTCGATCGCGAGGTGCTCGCGCTTGGCGTCGACGACCCACAGGGCCGAGGGCGTGCGCGTGAGGTTGCGGATGCCGCCGAGCGACTTGTGGAGCTTGTCCAGCTCGCGCTTCTTGAGCAGCAGCTCCTTCTTGGTGAAGCCGGTGCCGGCCGGGTCGTTGAAGTCGAGCTCCTCGAGCTCCTTCATGCGCGCGAGGCGCTTCGACACGGTCTGGAAGTTGGTCAGCAGACCACCGAGCCAGCGCTCGTTCACGTAGGGCTGGCCGACGCGGGTCGCCTGCTCGGCGAGCACCTCCTGCGCCTGCTTCTTCGTGCCGACGAACAGCACGGTGCCGCCACGGGCGACGGTCTCCTTGACGAAGTCGTACGCCTTGTCGATGTACGTCAGCGACTGCTGGAGGTCGATGATGTGGATGCCGCTGCGCTCCGTGAGGATGAAGCGCTTGACCTTCGGGTTCCACCGACGGGTCTGGTGTCCGAAGTGCACGCCGCTGTCGAGCAGCTGGCGGATGGTGACCACAGCCATGGTCTTCTCCTTGATTCTGGGCGCGTGCGGACCTTGTCCGGCACATGCCGATTGCGGTTTTGATCTGCCGGTCGGTCGACCGGCGAGCCTGGTGCCCGGCACACACCCGCCCTCACGAAGAGGGACCGATGGGAGTGGATGCCACGACGTTCATCCGGAGATGCGTTGTCGCTGTGGGCACGCGGAGTCATCCCGATACACGGGATGCGACCTCAAGTGTATCAGGGCGGGACCCCGCGGACGCGCCGTGGCCGGCCGCGTTCACCGGTCGTTCGCGGTGTCGTCCACAGCGGCGGATCCTGCCGTTCGCGCCGGTCCCGCTGTGGACACCTCGGCCCCGCAGTGACGAGTGCCGGACGCTGTAGGCATGACCGGTCAGGTGAAGAGGATCGCGGCGGCGATGGCGCTGGCTGTGACCCTGCTCGCCGTACCCGCCGCGGCCGCGGCCGCGCCGGATCCGGAGTCGCGCATCGAGACGGCCGAGGTCTGGATCTGGCCCGTGCCGGGCGGCGTGCGCGTCGTCGAGCCCTATGCCGCTCCCGCCCATGCTTACGGGCCCGGTCACCGCGGGATCGACGTCGCGGCGGCGGTCGGATCGGACGCGCTCGCGCCCGCCTCCGGGACCGTGGCGTTCTCGGGCACGGTCGTCGACCGTCCGCTCCTCACGATCGACCACGGCGGCGGGCTCGTCACGACGCTCGAGCCGGTCAGCTCGGACCTCTCCCCCGGCGACACCGTCGCGCGCGGCGACGTGGTCGGCACCGTGGCGACGGGCGGCCATTCGGCGCCGGGCTCCCTTCATTTCGGCGTGCGTCTCGACGGGGAGTACATCAACCCGCTCCTGCTGCTCGGCGGCATCCCCCGGGCCGTGCTGCTGCCCTGCTGCTAGCGCTCAGGCGCGCGGGTGGGCGAGCTTGTACGCGGCGGCGAGCCGCTCGGACGAGACGTGCGTGTAGATCTGCGTCGTGCCGAGGCTCGCGTGGCCGAGCAGCTCCTGCACCGCGCGCAGGTCTGCGCCGCCGTCCAGCAGGTGCGTCGCCGCGGAGTGGCGCAGCGTGTGCGGCCCGACGGCGCTCGAGCCGAGTGCGGGGCCGACCTCGCGCGTGACGACGTCGTACACCGCGCGGGGGCCGACCCGTCCGCCCCGCACCCCCAGGAACAGCGCGGGGCCGGATGCCGTCGCACGCGCGGCGAGGACGGGACGCGCGCGGGTGAGGTAGGCGGCGATCGCGCGGCTGGCGGGAGCCCCGAATGGAACGACCCGCTCTTTCGATCCCTTGCCGAGCACGCGGACGGTGGCGCGGTCGAGATCCACGTCGTCGACGTCCAGCCCGGCCAGCTCGGAGACCCGGATGCCGGCGCCGTACAGCAGCTCGAGCAGCGCGTGATCCCGCAGGACGAGCGGCTCGCCGTCCCGCGCCTGCAGCTCCAGGCGCTCGAGCACGCCGCGGAGCGCGTCGGCCGTCGCGACGTGCGGAAGTGTCCGCCCGCGCTTGGGCGCGACGAGGCGCAGGCTGGGGTCGACCGCGACGAGCCCTTCCTCGTGCGCCCAGCGGAAGAACGCGCGGGCGGCGGACGTGCGCCGCGCGAGGGTGGACCGGGCATCGCCTCGTCGCGTCGCCTGCCATTGCCACTCGCGCAGGTGCTCGAGGTCGACTTCGCGCACGTCGATGTCGCCGGTCACCTCGACGAGGCCGTGAAGGTCGTTCCGGTATGCCCGCACGGTCGCGGACGAGAGCCGACGCACCTTCTCGAGGTGCGTCGCGAACGCCTCGGTCGCGCGGGTCAGCAGCATGACTCCAGCTTCCCGCGTCGGGAACACCCCGCCGCGCCGACCCGCCGCGCCGCGCCGCCGTCAGCGATGGAGGCGCCAGCCGTCGAGGGAAGATTCGATGCGGCCGTCGAGTTCGAGCAGGCCGAGCTCCGCCTGCACCTCGGCGAGGGACATGCCGGAGCGGCGGGCGATGTCGTCGAGCGTGCGCCACGCGCGGACGGCGAGTGCGTCGAGCACCCGGATCGCCTCGGGGCGCGGGCGGTCGCCGCCGGTGCGGTCGTCGCCGACGCCCCACTCGCCGATGAGTTCGAGGACGTCGGACGCGCGCGTGATGCACGTCGCGTCGAACTCGCGCAGCAGCCGATGACATCCCTCCGATGTGGCGCTCGTCACCGGACCGGGTACGGCGCCCAGGGGGCGCCCGAGGGCGGCCGCGTGGCCTGCGGTATTCAGCGAGCCGCTGCGCCAGCCCGCCTCGACGACGACGGTGGCGGCGCTCACCGCGGCGATGAGCCGGTTGCGCATGAGAAAGCGCCACTTCGTCGGCGTGCCACCCGGCGGCACCTCCGCGACGACCGCGCCGCCATCCGCGATGCGGGCGAACAGATGCGCGTGGGCCGCCGGATAGACGCGATCCGCCCCGCCCGCCACGAAGGCGACCGTCGTGCCCTTCACGCCAAGGGCGGCCCGGTGCGCGGCGCCGTCGACCCCGTACGCCCCGCCCGACACGATGCCGACGCCCTGCTCCGCCAGCTCGCCCGCCAGGGTCGCCGCCACGTGCTCGCCGTACGGCGTGGCCGCCCGCGCACCGACGAGGGCGGCGGAGCGGTCGAGCCCGCCGAGTGCCGCAGGCTCGCCGCGCACCCACAGCGCCAGCGGTGCGTGCTCTCCGAGATCCTCGAATCGCTCCGGCCACAGCGGTCCCTCGGGCGTGAGCACGGCGAGCCCCGCCTTCACGGCCGCGACGGCGAGCGACTCGAACATGCGCGCATCGAGCCGTGGCTGCCAGCGCCGCAGCGAGGTGGTCAGCTCCTGCGGCGTCACGCCCGGGATCTCGGGGGTCGGCACCCCGGCCGCGAGGTCCTCGACGAGGCGCAGGGCCGCGACCGGACCGCATTCGGCCACCAGCCGACCGCTCACGCTGTCGCCCGGCTCCGCCAGCGCACTCCAGGCGAGGCGGGCCGTCAGCAGCTCAGGGTCGCCGAGCGGGGAAGCCACGCGTTCCACGGCTCTTCGGAGGGCAGGGTCCGACGTCACGCTCATCGAGGTCGTCATCAGGAGACGCCTTTCTTCAGGAACAGGGCCTGGCCCACGTCGGCCGCCGAGGGCTCGTCCCGCCCGCCGAGGTCGGCGAGCGTCCAGGCCAAGCGCAGGATCCGGTCGTAGCCGCGGAGCGTGATGGCGCCCCGCTGCAGCGCGGCCTCCAACGTCCGGCGCGTCTCGGGACGGATCGCCCGAGGCCCCTGCCGCAGCCAGGCACCCGGCACCTCGGCATTGACGCGCCAGGGTGTGCCCTGCAGCCGCGCGGCCGCCCGGTCGCGCGCCGCCTTCACGCGCGTCCGCGCCTGCGCGGTGCTCACGACCGGCGCGTCGTCGGGACGCGTCGACGACACCCGCTGCAGCCGAAGGTCGATGTCGATGCGGTCGAGCAGCGGACCGGACAGCTTGGCGAGGTAGCGTCGCACCACGCTGGGGGCGCACGTGCAGGTGCCGCCGCGCACTCCGTATTCGCCGCAGGGGCAGGGGTTGGTCGCGAGCAGCAGCTGGAACCGCGCGGGGAACTCGGCGCGGAAGCCCGCGCGGTGGATCTCGATCCGGCCCTGCTCGAGGGGTTGACGCAGCGCATCGAGCACGCCGGCGGGCGCCTCTGCGGCCTCGTCGACGAAGAGCACTCCCCTGCTCGCCCTGGCGATGGCGCCCGGTCGCGCGGTGCGCGATCCGCCGCCCACCAGTGCGGCGATGGATGCCGAGTGGTGCGGCGCCTCGAACGGCGGCGTCCGGTCCAGGGCGGCGATCCGCTCGCCGGCGAGAGATCGCAGCGAGGCGACCTCGAGCGCCGCCTCGTCGTCGAGCGGCGGCAGGATGCCCGGAAGGCGCCGCGCGAGCATCGTCTTGCCCGCGCCCGGCGGACCGGACATCAGCAGGTGGTGGCCGCCGGCCGCCGCGGCGATGAGCGCCTCCACGGCCGCGGGCTGCCCGACGATCTCCGCGAGATCGAGCGGCTCCGCACGCCGGACCGCGATGGCGTCACCGGGCACGGGTTCGATATCGGGCACCTCGACGTCGGCGCCATGCCACCGCGCGACCTGGGCGAGCGAGACGGCCCCCAGCACCTCGATGCCGGGAACCAGCTCGGCCTCCGCGAGGTTCGCGTGGGGCACGACGAACCGCTCGAATCCGCGGCTGGCCGCCGCGTGCACCGCGGGAAGCACTCCGGGAACCGGACGCAGCCTGCCGTCCAGGCCCAGCTCGCCGATGTGGACGGTGCGAGCGAGGGACTCGGGCAGCACGAAGCCGTCGATCGCCAGCGAGGCGACGGCGATCGCGACGTCGAAGCCCGTTCCCTGCTTCGGAAGCCCCGCCGGCGAGAGGTTCACCGTCACGCGGCGGTCGGGCAGTCGCATGTCGCTGTTCTCGCACGCGTTCATCACGCGGCGCTGCGCCTCCCCCAGCGCCTTGTCGCCGAGGCCGATGATCTTGAACTCCGGCGTCTGAGCGGTGATGTCGGCCTCGACTTCGACGAGCTCGCCCCGCAGGCCGGTCAGCGCCACGGCCCACGTGCGCGAGACCCTCACCGCAGGCCCTCGAGGTGCTCGAGCGTGCCGCTGCGCGGATCGCGGCCGAGGATCGCGATGGCGTCCACGCCGATGCGCCGGCGCCGCGCGACATCAGGGTGCGACGCGGCCCAGGCCAGCGCGAGCCGCCACATCCTGCTCAGCTTGCGATCATCGATGGCGCTGAACGGATGGCCGTAGCCGATGCCGCTGCGCGTCTTCACCTCGACCGCCACGATCCGCTCGCCGCGCGCGGCGACGATGTCGATCTCGCCGTCGGCGCAGCGCCAGTTGCGGGCGAGGATCTCGTAGCCGCGGTCGCTCAGGTACGCGGCCGCGCGGTCCTCGCCGGCTCTGCCGAGCTCATCCTTGCGTGCCATGCACCGAGCGTCGTGGCCACGGTGCCCGCGCGAACGCCGTCGGGCCCCGATCTCGAACAAGGTCCACGCGATCCGGACTTGTGGACGACTCTCCGAGCCGGTGTCCGCGGTCCGCGCTAGCCTCCGGCCATGACCTTCGCGAACGTCGGACACCTGGGAACCGCGCACGGCCGACGTGACGAGCTCGTCGCGATCCTGACACAGCGCAGCGACCGGCTCGCCGAGGCCGGCTGCCTGCAGTACGAGGTCGGCGTCTCCGACGACAAGCCCGACGCCGTGTTCGTCGTCGAGCTGTGGGAGAGCGCTGAGGCCCATCGCGCCTCCCTCGCTCTGCCCGAGGTGCAGGCATCCATCGCGGCCGCCCGGCCGCTGCTGTCCGGAGACTTCGGCGGCTTCCGGTTCGACGTGGTCGGGTCGCCCCTGCGTGACTGACGCCCGGGTCCCTGGGGACGAGAGGCGGGGCCCCGCGACGGACATAGGATGGAGTCACCATGGATGACGAGGTCTTCGACGATTACGACCGCGAACTCGAGCTGGCGCTGTATCGCGAGTACCGCGACGTCGTCTCGCAGTTCCAATACGTGATCGAGACGGAGCGGCGCTTCTACCTCGCCAACGACGTCAGCGTCGTTCGTCACGACACCGAGCACGACTTCTACTTCGAGCTCACGATGACGGACGTCTGGGTCTGGGACATCTACCGCGCCGACCGGTTCGTGAAGTCCGTGCGCGTGCTCACGTTCAAGGACGTGAACATCGAGGAGCTCTCGCGCCGCGACTTCCAGCTTCCCGACGAGCTGTCGCTCGACGGCAAGTGACGCGCGGCGGCCGCTGCTCGAGGGACTCGTCGCCGCGAGGACGTCACCTCGTTTCGACTCGGTCGCTGGCGCTCCCTCGCTCAACGACCGGAGGAGAGCTGTCGCTCGACGGCAAGTGACGCGGCTCGGCGACCGACGCTAGAACAGGGTCGGCGCGTCAGCGATCGCCCAGGAGCGGCGATGGTGAACGCTGAGCCCGTGCTCGCGGATCGCCGCGCGATGGGTCGGGCTCGCGTAGCCCTTGTTGCTGTGCCACTCGTACGCCGGGTGATCGTCGTGCAGCGTCACCATGCGCGCATCGCGCGCGACCTTCGCGATCACCGATGCCGCCGAGGCCGACGCGCAGTCGCGGTCGGCCTTGATGACCGGCCTCACCGTCAGGCGGGATGCCGCGACCGGGTTGATGTAGTCGTGGTTGCCGTCGAGCAGCACGATGCCGGTCGCCGGCGCATAGCCGAGCTCCTCGAGCGCGGCGAGGGCGCGCACCGCCGCGAGCCCGAGGGCGCGGATGATGCCGATCTCGTCGATCTCCTCCGACTCGGCCCAGCCGACGGCGCTCGCCAGCACCCAGCCGGCGGCGCGCTCGGCGACCTCGGCGCGGCGGGGTTCGGGAACGAGCTTCGAGTCGCGAAGGCCCATGGGCACGCGACGGCGCGCGGATGCCGCGTCGACCACCGATGCTCCGACGGCCACGGGGCCGGCAAGCGCGCCGCGCCCCACCTCGTCGCAGGCGAACACCAGCGGCGTCTCGCGCAGCAGCCGGCGCTCCAGCGAGAGGGTGGGAACGGCGACGGCCATCAGCCCTCGTCCTCCTCGATCCGGGGGACGCCCGAGAACACCTCGTGGTGGCCGTCGATCCCGCCGAAGCGGTCGAAGGGCCACGTCCGCAGGAAGACCTTGCCGACAACGTGGTCGAGCGGCACAAATCCGTTGCCGGGCTGCTCGCGGTTGTAGCGCGAGTCCTTCGAGCTGTCGCGGTTGTCGCCCATCACCCAGAGCGAGCCCTCGGGCACGGTGACGTCGAACTCGATGTTCGAGGCCTGCCGATCGCCCGCGGGCAGCTTCAGGTAGCCGAGCTCGTCGACGGGCACGTCGTTCACCGACACCTGGCCGAGGGCGTTGCAGCACACGACGTGGTCGCCGGGCATGCCGATGATCCGCTTGACGAGGTGGTCATCCGAATCCGAGGCCGACAGGCCCACAAGACTCAGGACCCACTCGATACCGGCGGCGATCGGCGTGCGCTCGGGCTCCGGAACCGGGTCGAGCCAGCCACCGGGATCGCGGAAGACCACCACGTCGCCGCGCGAGTACCCCGTCCAGATCGGCGTCAGCTCGTCGACCAGGATGCGGTCGTCGATGATCAGCGTGTCCTCCATCGAGGCGGACGGAATGAAGAACGACCGCACGACGAAGGTCTTCACGAGGAAGGACACGAGCACGGCGATGACCACGATCACCACGACGTCGCGGAGGAATCCCATCCATCCGCGGCTCCTGCGCTGCTCCGCGGCCGTCTGCTCGGCCTGGCGCCGGTCGCGACGGTAGAGGGGTGCCGCGGACGCGGTGGGATCGGTGCTCATGGGTTCCTTCGACAGCTCGCGCGCCGGTCCCGGTGCGCTCGATCCAGCGTCGCATATCCGCGCGGGACGGGCGCACGGCGTGCCGACGTTCGGGACGATCCGCAGGCGTTCCCGAGGTGCGTTGCCAGG
>NZ_BAAANG010000004.1:0-108183 GCF_039529675.1 Microbacterium paludicola | reverse complement strand
GGGGCTTCGTTCGAAGAGGCGCTGGGCTCAGCCGCGCTTCTCCTTGATCTTCGCCTTCTTGCCGCGCAGGTTGCGCAGGTAGTACAGCTTGGCGCGGCGGACGTCACCGCGGGTCACGACCTCGATGTGGTCGATGACCGGCGAGTGCACCGGGAAGGTGCGCTCCACGCCGACCTGGAAGCTGATCTTGCGGACCGTGAAGGTCTCGCGCACGCCGTCGCCCTGGCGGGCGATGACGACGCCCTGGAACACCTGGATACGCGAGCGGTTGCCCTCGATGATGTTCACGTGCACCTTGACGGTGTCACCGGGGGCGAAGGCGGGGATGTCGGAGCGCAGCGAGGCGGCGTCGACGGCATCGAGGATGTGCATGTCGGATCACTTCCTGCGGCCGCCACAGGTCGGCCGCGTTTGAGTCAAGGATTGGTCTGCGTGTGCTTGTGAGGTCTGACGACCCTCGGCTCCCCTGGGGCAGAGCGGCGAAACGGGCGCAGCAACAGCTGCACCGGTCACGGCACAAGGATCCATTATGGCACGCGCGGAAGCCGCGGCCAAACCAGTGAGCCCGGGGTCCCGGGGTCAGAGCGATCCGCGCTCGTTCACGATGATCACGCCGGTCGCGGGTGCGGTCCGCGTGAGGGCCGCCTCGCGGCGCAGCTGCCAGAGCTGGAGCCACAGCAGGCCGAGCACGGCGACGATCGCGAGAGCGAGGGTCAGCCCGAACCACGTCGGGTTGAACAGGCCGACGGCGATCGTCAGGATGTGCCACACCCCGAACCCCGCGACGTCGAGCCAGGACACCGCGCCGGTGCGGCGCACCGACGGCCGCGCGCGGTTCAGCAGCGTCAGGGCGATCTGGGCGAAGAACACCGAGGGCAGCGCGATGAACAGCACCCAGAGGAACGCCCACCCGCCGGCGCCCGAGATCCCCCAGCCGACGAGCACCCACAGGGGCAGCACGAAGGCGGCGGGCCAGAGCCAGCGGGAGAAGATGCGTCGAAGCGCCATACCGCGATGGTACGGCGCCGGCCCGTCGTCACCGCTGCGTGCAGGTCGCCCCATAGGGAAGACACAGCCGCCTATCGGCGAGAATGGTTCTCGAGCGAGAGGACTCTCATGATCGAACTGCGCACCCCGGCCGAGATCGAGCAGATGCGGCCCGTCGGCCGGTTCGTCGCGGAAACCCTCGCGACGCTGCGCGAGGACACCAAGGTCGGCACGAACCTGCTGGCCATCGACCGTCGCGCGCACGACATGATCCGCAAGGCCGGCGCCGAGTCGTGCTACATCGACTACCACCCGTCCTTCGGCGCCAGCCCGTTCGGCAAGGTGATCTGCACCTCGGTGAACGACGCCGTCCTGCACGGTCTCCCCCACGACTACGACCTGCGCGACGGCGATCTCGTGACGCTTGACTTCGCGGTCTCCCTGAACGGCTGGGTCGCCGACTCGGCGGTGTCCTTCGTGGTCGGCACGCCGCGCGACGAGGACCTCGCGCTGATCGACACGACCGAGCGCGCGCTCGCGGCGGCGATCGAGGCGGCGACCGTGGGCAACCGCACGGGCGACATCTCCGCGGCCATCGCGGCGGTCGCCCACGCCGAGGGACTCAGCATCAACACCGATTTCGGCGGTCACGGCGTCGGCCGCGAGATGCACGGCGACCCGCACATCGCCAACAATGGGCGTCCGGGGCGCGGATTCCCGCTGAAGCCGGGCCTCGTGGTCGCCATCGAGCCGTGGTTCCTGCAGACCACCGACGAGCTCGTCACGGACCCGGATGGCTGGACGCTGCGCAGCGCCGACGGCTCGCGCGGTGCGCACTCCGAGCACACCATCGCGATCACGGCCGACGGCCCGATCGTCCTGACCGACCGCACCGGCCTCTGACCGACGACCTCACACCGGCCCCGTGCCGGTCGTGAGGGAATCGTTCGATCGGGGTAATCGAACGCCGCGCCGCCGCGAAACACGCCGTTCCTACCGTGGGAATCCATCACCACCCGTGATCCCCCACCGGCAGGAGCGAGATGACCGCCTCGACTGATTCACCCCGTCGCATCGTCGTCGTGGGCGCCGGCATGGTGGCGCACCGCTTCGTCGAGAGCCTGCTGAGCCGGGCCGGCGACGTCGACATCACGGTGCTCGGCGAGGAGGGCCGCCGGCCGTACGACCGCGTCGGGCTCACCGCGTTCTTCTCCGGCTCCTCCCCCGACGACCTCACACTCGGGCCGGCACCGCTGCAGGATGAGCGCGTCTCGTTCGTCGGGGGCGACCCGGTCATCCGGATCGACCGCGGGGCCCGAACTGTCACGACGCGCTCGCGCAACGTCATCCCGTACGACACGCTCGTGCTCGCCACGGGGTCGTATGCGGCGCGTCCCGGGGTGGATGGCGCCGACCTGCCCGGCACGTTCGTCTACCGCACGCTGGATGACGTCGCCGGGCTGCGCGAGTTCGTGTCGGCCCGTTCCGCGCAGCTCGGGCGCCCGCTCGTCGGCACCGTGATCGGCGGCGGCCTGCTGGGCCTCGAGGCCGCGGGAGCGCTACAGGGGCTCGGCGTCGACGCGACCGTCGTGCAGTCGTCCGACCGGCTGATGTCGGCCCAGCTCGACCTCGCCGGAGGCAGCACCCTGCGCCGGCTCATCGAGGCGAAGGGCATCGCCGTGCGCACCGAGAGCCGCACGACGCGCCTGGATCAGGATCGGTCGGGCCACGTCACCGGGCTGGAGTTCCGCGACGGCTCGTACGCCCGCACCGACGTCGTGGTGTTCACGGTCGGCGTGCGGCCCCGCGACGAGATCGGCCGCGAGGCGGGTCTCGCGATCGGTCCGCACGGCGGCGTAGAGATCGACGGGGGCTGCGCGACCAGCGACCCGCACATCCTGGCGATCGGCGAGGTCGCCGCCTACGAGGGCCGCACGGTCGGTCTCGTCGCGCCGGGCTACGCGATGGCCGAGGTGGCCGCCGATCGTCTGGTGGGCGGTGCCG
This sequence comes from Microbacterium paludicola, assembly GCF_039529675.1. Taxonomy (NCBI): domain Bacteria; kingdom Bacillati; phylum Actinomycetota; class Actinomycetes; order Micrococcales; family Microbacteriaceae; genus Microbacterium; species Microbacterium paludicola. Next base: position 105,192 of record NZ_BAAANG010000004.1, on the reverse strand, counting down.
CCGCGTTCCCCGGGTACGACGACTCGACGAAGCTGAAGCTCTCCGGCGTCGACGTCGCGAGCTTCGGCGACGCGTTCGCCACGACGCCCGGCGCGCTCGACGTCGTCTACGCGGATCCGGTGTCCGGGGTCTACAAGAAGCTCGTGCTGTCGGATGACGCGAAGACGCTGCTCGGCGGCATCCTGGTCGGCGACGCCTCCGCCTACGGCTCGCTGCGTCCGCTCGTCGGAAGCGTCCTCGGCGCCGACCCTGCCGCGTACCTGATGCCCGCCGATGGCGTCGAGGCGCCCACGGGAGACCTGCCGGACGAGGCGATCGTCTGCTCCTGCTCCTCCGTCACGGCGGGCCGGATCCGCGGCGCGGTCCACGAGGACGGCTGCGCCGACGCCACCGCGGTCAAGGCGTGCACGAAGGCCGGGGCGACCTGCGGCTCGTGCTTCACCATGGTGAAGAAGATCGTCGGCAAGGAGCTGACGAAGCTCGGGCAGACGGTCAGCAACGCGATGTGCGAGCACTTCGACATGTCGCGCCGGCAGCTGTTCGACGCCATCCGCGTGTCGGAGCTCACGACCTTCAGCGCGATCATCGAGCGCTTCGGCCACGGCCGCGGCTGCGACATCTGCAAGCCGGCGATCGCGAGCATCCTGTCGGGCCTGGTCGGATCCCACGTGCTCGAGGGCGAGAACGCCACGCTGCAGGACACGAACGACCACGTCATGGCCAACCTGCAGAAGGACGGCTCGTACTCGGTCGTGCCGCGCATGCCCGGCGGCGAGGTCACGCCGGAGGGGCTGATCGCCGTCGGCCAGATCGCGAAGGACTTCGGCCTCTACACGAAGATCACGGGCGGACAGCGCGTCGACATGTTCGGCGCGCGGCTCGAGCAGCTGCCGCTCATCTGGCAGCGCCTGGTGGATGCCGGCTTCGAGTCGGGACACGCGTACGGCAAGTCGCTGCGCACGGTGAAGTCGTGCGTGGGCTCGACGTGGTGCCGGTACGGCGTGCTCGACTCGGTCGGCATGGCCGTGAAGCTCGAACTGCGCTACCGCGGCCTGCGGGCCCCGCACAAGTTCAAGCTCGGCGTCTCGGGCTGCGCGCGCGAGTGCGCCGAGGCCCGCGGCAAGGACGTCGGCGTCATCGCCACCGAGAACGGCTGGAACATGTACGTCGGCGGCAACGGCGGGTTCACACCCCGCCACGCACAGCTGCTGGCCGAGGGGCTCGACGACGACGCGCTCATCACCGCGATCGACCGGTTCTTCATGTACTACATCCGCACGGCCGACCGCCTGCAGCGCACGGCCCCGTGGTTCGAGGAGCTCGAGGGCGGCATCGAAGAGCTGCGCCGCGTGATCTTCGAAGACAGCCTCGGGATCTGCGCCGACCTGGACACCCAGATGGCGCGCCACGTCGAGGACTACGAGGACGAGTGGGCGGCGACGCTGCGCGACCCGGAGAAGCTCAAGCGCTTCGCGTCGTTCGTGAACGCCCCCGACACCCCGGATCCGTCGCTCGCCTACGTCGCCGAGCGCGGCCAGGTGCGACCCGCGTTCCCCGAGGAGCGCGAGAGCGGCGCCGTCCTGATCGCCGGAACGACCCTGGAGGTGCGCCGATGACCATCGCCGAGCAGACCGCGCCCGCCGCGGAGACCACGGCGGCGCCGCGCGGATGGGTGCGCGTGTGCCGCGTCACCGACCTGGAGGTGGAGCGCGGCCGCGCGGCCCTGCTGGGCCGCGACACGCAGATCGCGCTGTTCCTGCTCGCGGACGGCACGGTGCGCGCCGTGTCGAATTATGACCCCTACGGGCACGCGAACGTCCTCTCTCGTGGCATCGTCGGGACGAAATCACTTGGTAACACGCCACAACCGTCAGGAAACACGGCGCTGTCAGACTCTGGCAACGAAGAGTCGCGCGAGGAAGTGCCCACGATCGCCTCACCCCTGCACAAGCAGGCGTGGGACCTCCGCACCGGAATGGTGGTGGAGACCCAGGGCAAGGATCCGCTCGACATCCCCGTCTGGCCGGTCGCGGTTCGCGACGGCGATGTGCTCGTCAAATGGGAGGAGAGGCGATGACGACGATGCTCGGTGTTTCGCTCGCCGGCCGCGATGTGCTCTTCGTCGGCGGCGGGTCCGTTGCCGCGCGCCGCATCCCGCGCCTGATCGAGGAGGGCGCCGCCATCCGGATCGTCGCTCCCGTTCTGGGCGCGGAGACGACGGAGCTCGTCGAGCAGCACGGTCTGACCTGGATCGCCCGCACGGTGCGGGAGGAGGACGTCTCCGCGGCCTGGCTCGTGCACACTGCCACCGGTGATCCGCGCATCGACGCGGACGTCGCCGCGTGGTGCGAGAGCGCCCGCACCTTCTGCGTGAACGCGTCCGACGGCGCCCACGGTTCCGCGCGACTGACGGCCGAGACGCGTTCGGGCGACGTCGTCGTCGCCGTGTCGTCCGACGCGGGCGTCGACCCCCGGCGCGCGGCACGAGTCCGCAACGCCATCGCCGCCCTGCTCGATCGCGGCGCCCTCCCCGTCCGCCGCGTCAGGGAGTCGGCCCGCGGGCGCGTCGCCCTCGTCGGCGGCGGCCCCGGCCCCGTCGACCTGATGACCGTGCGGGCCCGGCGACTGATCGCGGAGGCGGATGTCGTCATCGCCGACCGGCTCGGTCCCGTCGACGTCCTCACCGAGCTGGATCCCGACGTCGAGGTCGTCGACGTCGGCAAGCGCCCCGGCCATCACCCGGTGCCGCAGCACGAGATCAACGCGCTCATCGTCGCCCATGCCCGGGCCGGCCGACGTGTCGTCCGGCTGAAGGGCGGCGACCCGTTCGTCTTCGGCCGCGGCGGCGAGGAGGTCACCGCGTGCCTCGAGGCCGGCGTGCCCGTCGAGGTCGTGCCCGGCCCGACATCTGCCGTGTCCGTGCCGCAGGCCGCGGGAATCCCGGTCACGCACCGCGGCGTGTCCGGCGCGATGCACATGGTCAACGGCCAGGGGGACCTCACCCCCGCCACGCTCGCGGCGCTCGCGGACGACGCGGTGACGACCGTGGTGCTGATGGGCGTCGCAGGCCTCGCACGGATCGTCGACGCGGCGCTGGCAGCGGGCGCGCCCGAATCCCGTCCCGTCGCCATCGTCGAGAGCGGTCATACGTCGCAGCAGCGGACGACGCACGCGACGCTCGCCACGGCCGTCGCCGATGCCCGGTCGGTCGGCATCCGCAACCCCGCCGTCATCGTGATCGGCGAGGTGGCCCGCCTCGACCTGCTCCTGCCCGTCCCCGCGGCCGAAGCCGCCGCCGCGGGCTGATCCTGTCCGCCCGCCGCCGTCGCGATCCGCGCCCGCCTTCTCCGACCTCCCCCTGGAAGACGTGACCCCCGTGCCGGACCTCATCCCCGACTCCAGCGCGGCGCCGCGCCTGCTCTCGACCGCCCTGGCCGGTTGCTCGGTGCTCATCGCCGTGGATCGGCGCTCGAGCGAGCTGACGGCGGCCCTCGAGCGGCACGGCGCGACGGTCCAGCAGGCCGCGGCCCTCACGATCGAATCCCACATCGACGACCCGAGCCTGATCTCGCGGACCCGGGAGCTCATCGCCGATCCGCCGGACATCGTCGTCGCGACGACGGGCGTCGGATTCCGCGGCTGGGTCGAGGCGGCGGATGAGGCGGGGCTCGCCGAAGACCTGGAGGTCGCGTTCCGCGGCGCGCAGATCGTCGCCCGCGGGCCGAAGGCGCGCGGCGCGATCCAGCAGGCCGGCTTCACCGCCGACTGGGTCGCCGAATCCGAGACGGCCGCGGAGCTCGGCCAGTACCTCGTCGCCGAGGGCGTGTCGGGCAAGCGGATCGCCGTGCAGCATCACGGCTCCGGTGCGGACGGGCTCGACGAGCTGTTCACCGCACACGGCGCCGAGGTCGTGAGCCTGACGGTGTACCGCTGGGGCCCTCCCCCGGACACGGGCGTCGTGCGCCGGTCGGTGCTCGCCGCCGCGCGCGGCGACTACGACGCCGTGCTGTTCACCTCCGCACCGGGCGCCGCCGAGTGGCTCGCCGAGGCGCGGCGCGCCGACGCGCTCGACGGGATCCGGCTCCGCGCCCGGAAGCGGCGGCTGCTGATGACTGCCGTCGGCCCCATCACCGCCGAGCCGCTGATCGAGGCGGACATCGAGACGCTGATCGCGGAGCGGGGGCGGCTCGGGTCGCTCGTGCGCGCGGTCGTGATGCACTTCGGCGGCGGCCACGCGCCTCACCACGTGACGCCCGCCGGCAGGTTCGAGCTGCGCAGCGGCGGCGCGGTGCTCGACGGTCGCTACATCCCGCTGTCGCCGACCGGCGTCGACGTTGTCGCGGCGCTGTTCGAGGCGGGAGGCGGCGTCGTCTCCCGCGCCGATCTGCAGCGGGTGCTGCCGCGATCGGGCCAGAGCCCGCACGCCGTGGAGATGGCCGTCGCGCGGCTGCGCGAGGCGCTCGGCGCCCCCGACGTGATCAAGACCGTCGTGAAGCGCGGCTACCGGCTGAACGTGGAGGATCAATGACGCTCGTCGCCTGCTCGCACGGGACCCGGTTCCAGGAGGGGCGCGACGCGATCCACGCGCTCATCGCGCAGGTGCAGCAGCTTCTCCCCGAGACGCCGATCGCCGAGGCCTTCGTGGATGTGCAGGAGCCGTCGATCGACGACGTCGTCGCCTCGGTCGACGGGCCGGCAGTGATCGTGCCTCTGCTGCTCTCCGCGGGGTTCCACACCGGCATCGACATCGCCCGCGCCGCCCGCACCCGCGAGGACGTGGTTGCCGCGGCGCCGCTCGGGCCGCATCCGCTGCTCGCCGAGACGCTCGTCGCGCGACTGGAGGAGGCCGGACTGCGCGCCGGAGACCACGTTGTGCTCGCTGCCGCGGGGTCGTCCCGGCCCGAAGCGGCCGTGCACGTCGAGCGGATGCGCGACCTGCTCGCCCCGCTGATCCCGAACCCGGTCACGGTCGGCTACGCGGCGGGGGCCGACCCGCGCATCGCCACGGCCGTCGCATCCGCGCGCGCCGCCGGCGCGGAGCGCGTCGTGGCGGCGAGCTACGTGCTCGCTCCCGGGTACTTCGCGAACGAGGTCGCCGCCGCCGGCGCGGATGTCGTGACCGCGCCAATCGGTCCGGATGAGCGGATCGCCCAGGTCATCGCCGAGCGGTACCGCGAGGGCCTCGACGCGCTTTGACGCCCCGCCCGACAGATCGGCCCGGATAGCGCCGGTCAGCCGCCGATCGCGTTCATCCCGCGCGCCGGCTGCAGGAACGACGGATCGTCGATCGCGTGCCCGGGAAGCTTCCGGAGGATGCAGCCGCGCAGCATCGCGTCGAGGCGCGCGTCGAGATCGTCCGCGTCGCTGCGCAGGATCGGCAGCAGGTCGAACTCGGTGGTGGAGAACAGGCAGTTGCGCAGCTGCCCGTCGGCGGTCAGGCGCAGCCGGTCGCAGTCCCCGCAGAAGGGCGCGGTGACCGACGCGATGACGCCCACCTTGTGCGGTCCGTCGTCGAGGATCCAGGTCTCGGCCGGCGCTCCCCCGCGCCCCGCCACCGGTGTGAGCCGCCAGCGCGCCGACAGCGCCTGCAGGATCTCCTCGCGGGTGACCATCCGCTCCCGCGACCAGGTGTGCCCGGCATCCAGCGGCATCTGCTCGATGAAGCGCAGCTGCGCGTCGTGCGCCACGGCGAACTCCACGAGCTCGACGAGCTCGTCGTCGTTCACGTCGCGCATGGCGACGGCGTTGAGCTTGAGGGGCGTGAGACCCGACTCCGCCGCGGCGGCGATCCCGTCGAGCACGTCGTCGAGCCGGTCGCGGCGGGTGAGGTCGCGGAAGCGGTCGCGGCGGAGCGTGTCGATCGAGATGTTGAGGCGCGACAGGCCCGCGTCGATCAGGTCGGGAAGGAACTCGCGCAGCCGGATCCCGTTGGTCGTCATCGCCACCTGGACGGGTCCGGCGGGGCCCTCGATCCGCGCGAGGCGCCTCACCACCTCGACGATGTCGTTGCGCAGCAGAGGTTCGCCGCCGGTGAGGCGGAACGTCGTGATCCCGGCGGCCGCGGCGACGCGTGCGATCCGCTCGATCTCCTCGAGGGACAGGATGCTCGTGCGCGCGAGCCACTCGTTCCCCTGCTCGGGCATGCAGTAGGTGCACCGCAGCGAGCAGCGATCCGTCAGCGAGATGCGCAGGTCGCGGTGAACACGGCCGAACGTGTCGACGAGCGGGCCACCCTGGCCCGCTGTGGGCGCGACGACGGGCGCGCGCAGGCCGATGGCGACCGGCACCGCGCTCACGAGACGCGCCCCTTCTTCATCTGCTCAGCCTACGGTCGTCCGCGGCCACCCGGGCCCGGCGGCGCGCGTCACCCGTCCGCGAGAAGGCGCACATCCGAGCGATCGACGGAAAGACGCACGGGATCGCCGGGCCCGAGCCCCAGCGCCGCGAGCTGGGCGGCCGGGACGTCGACCACGACGTCGGGCTTGGCGGTGTGCACTCGCGCGCCCCCGGGGGTCGGCTCGAGCCGCGTCACCCGAGCCAGCCACTCGCCGACCGCGCTCGGCTGGTCGCGAGCGACGCGCACGGCCCCGGTCCAGGTGCTCTCCGCCGCGCGCGCGAGGCGGACGTCCGCCGGACGGAAGACCGCCACGAGAGCCGCGCCGTCCTGCTCCGCGGCGGGTTCGGCGGACGCGAGCCGGATGTCGCCGTCGATCCCGGGGGCGCGCCAGAGCCCGCCGTCGGCGGCACCGGTCACGCGGTTGAGCCCGGCGGCCGCGGCGACGAAGCGCGTCGCGGGAGCGGCGAGCACGCGGCTCACGAGCCCGCGCTGCATCACGCGGCCTCCTTCGATCACCACGACCTGGCGCGCGAGGGCGGCCGCGTCGAATGCGTCGTGCGTGACCACGAGGGTGGTGGTGCGCGTCGAGGAGAGCTGATCGTGCACCACGGCCCGGGTCTCGGCGGCCGTCTCGGCGTCGAGGCCCGTGAGCGGCTCGTCGAGCAGCAGCAGCCGCGGGGAGACGGCGAGGGCCCTCGCGAGTGCGACGCGCTGCTGCTGACCGCCCGAGAGCTCGCGGGGGCGATGGGAGCCGGACCCGGAGAGCCCGACGCGCCAGAGCCACTCGTCGGCGACCTGGCGGGCCCGGTCCTTGGCAAGGCCGCGCACCGCGAGACCGAATGCGACGTTGTCGCGCACCGACAGGTGCGGGAACAGCCGGGCGTCCTGACCGAGCATCACGACGCCGCGGGTCGCGGCGGACGGGTGGCGGCGACGTGTGACGAGGGTGCCGTCCGCGAGCCGGATGCTTCCCTCCGTCAGGCGCACCGCGCCGGCGATGGCCGCCAGCAGCGTCGACTTCCCCGCCCCGCTCGGCCCCATCACGGCCGTCACCTCGCCCTGCGAGACGGTCAGTTCGGCCTCGAGCCGGAAGTCCCCGCGCTGCACCGCCAGGTCCGCGATCAGCGCGACGCCGGGGCCGAGAGCGCTCTCCGTCCCCTCGCTCGTGCGCCGGCGACCCCTCAGCGCCACGCGGCGCGTCGGCGCGCTCACCGCACGCTCCCCGGCCGCCACGCGCGCACGAGAAGGAGCACCGCGATCGCGGTGACGAGCAGCAGGAGCGACAGCGCCACCGCCGGCCCCTGCCCGACGCCCGAGCCGTTGAACGCGGTGTAGATGGCGAGCGGCATCGTCTGCGTCACGCCCGGGTTGTTGCCGGCGAACAGCGCCGTCGCGCCGAACTCGCCGATCGCGCGCGCGAAGCAGAGCACAAGGCCCGCCACCAGCCCGGGCGCCGCGAGCGGGAGCGTGATGCGCCGCAGCGTCGCCCAGCGGCCGGCGCCGAGAGCCGCGGCCGTGCGCTCGTACTCCACGCCCACCGCGCGCACCGCGCCCTCGACGGCCAGCACCAGGAAGGGCAGCGCGACGAACACCTGGGCGACCACCACGGCGGCGGTCGTGAAGGGGAGTCCGAGGCCGATCCCCTCGAGCCAGCGGCCGACCGGGCCCGACCGCCCGAACAGGAACAGCAGCGCGACGCCGCCCACCATCGGGGGAAGCACGAGCGGGACGGTCACGAGCACGCGCAGGATGGCCGCGAGCCACGGCCGGGCGCGCGCGATCAGGATGGCGAGCGGAAGACCCAGGATCAGGCAGATGACCGTGGCGATGGCACCCGTCACCAGCGACAGGGTGAGCGCGCTCAGCGACTCGGGGGCCGTGACATCCGCCCAGAGCGTTCCCCATTCGGCACGCACGATGAGCCCGCCGAGCGGGACGACGAGCAGAGCGAGGGCAAGGATCGCCGGCAGCGCCAGGATGCGGGGCAGGTTCCCCGCGGGCGCGCGATCGTCACTGCGTGCGGTCATCGACGGAATCCCAGGCGCATGCACACCCTCCGATCTTGGCGCGGATGCCGCCGGGTGCACAGCCATCGGGCCGGATCCGGGGAGTCGTGTCCATCGGCTGCGCGCTCACGGCCCACCGAAGCCGTGCTCGGCGAGGACCCGGCGCCCCACCTCGCCGCGGACCAGCGCGACGAATGCCTCGGCCGCCGCGGGATTGCGCGCGTCGCGGAGCGCGGCCACCGGGTAGCGGTTCACGACGTCCTCCGCTCCTTCCGCGGGGACCGCGTCGACCGCGGCGCGCGCGACGTCCGTGCGGTAGACGAGCCCGGCGTCCGCCTCGCCCGCCGCGACCTTCGCCAGCACGGCGCCGACGTTCTGCTCCTCGCTCGCCGGGTCGACGGTGACGCCCGCGCGCTCCAGCAGCGCGCCGCTCGCCGCGCCGCAGGGCACCTCACGGGCGCACAGGACGACGGTGACGGACGGATCGGCGAGATCCGCGAGCCCTCCGATCCCCGCAGGATTGCCCCGCGGCACCGCGATCACCAGCGTGTTCGTGGCGAACACCGCGGGATCGCGCACGAGGTCCGCGACGCGCTCCATCGTTGACTCGTCGGCGCTCGCGAAGACGTCGGCGGGCGCCCCCTCGGCGATCTGCGTGGCGAGCACCTGCGAGCCGTCGAGCACCGGAGGACGCACGTCCACGCCGGGATGCGCCGCCTCGAACTCGGCCGCGAGCTCCTCGAAGGCGGGCCCGAGCGAGGCCGCGGCGTAGACCGTCAGCTCGCCGCCGATGCCGTCCGACTCTCCGGCATCGCGGGCGCATCCGGAGAGACCGAGAGCCACCGCCACGACACCTGCCAGGATCGCCGTCACGCGCGCAGCTCGCATCCTCCGATCCTGACACGTCGCGGGCACCCCACCCCCGTGCCAGGGCGGGGCGGCCCCCGTAGGCTGTGCGCATGTCCCCCCTTCCCCCTCTCGTGGAGCCGGTCGCGGCGCTCACCCCCGACGAGCGCGCGCGCACCGCGCGCCACCACGTGCTCGTCCCGCTCGGCGAGCTCGGTCAGCGACGCCTCGCCGCGGCGCACGTGGCGATCGTCGGCGCCGGAGGGCTCGGCTCCCCCGCGGTGCTCGCACTCGCCGCGGCCGGCGTCGGGACCCTGACCGTGATCGACGACGACGTCGTCGAGCTCTCCAACCTCCAGCGCCAGCTGATGCACCGCGTCGCCGATGTCGGGGCCGCCAAGGTCGACAGTGCCGCGCGCGCCGCCCGCGACCTCGCCCCCGAGGCGCGCGTGCACACCGTGCGCGAGCGCCTCACCCCCGGCAACGCCGAGCGCCTCCTGTCCGGGGCGGACATCGTCCTCGACGGCAGCGACACCTTCGACACGCGCGAGGCCGTCGCCGCCGCGACCGAGCGGCTCGGCCTGCCGCTGGTGTGGGGGACCGTGCAGGGGTTCGACGCGCAGGTCACGGTGTTCTGGTCGGCACCGCCCGTCGGGGCGGGACCCGTCCGGCTCGCCGACCTCTACCCCACCGGCAGCGCCGGCGACGTGCCGACGTGTGCCGAGGTGGGCGTGCTCGGCTCGCTGTGCCTGCAGGTCGGCGCCCTCATGGCGACCCAGGCGATCCAGCTGATCGCCGGCATCGGCGATCCCCTGCTCGGCCGCGTCCTGGTGATCGACGGCCTGCACACGCGGCAGCGCGAGGTGCCGCTGCGGGCGTCGCGCGCCGCCGCCGCCTCGCGCCCGCGCTTCCGCGCCTCCGACCTCGCCGCCGCGCTCAGCGAGGGCGATGCGCCCCTCGTCGTCGACGTGCGCGAGGACGTGGAGGTGCGCGAGGGGATGATCGCCGGCGCGCTTCACGTGCCGCTCGGCGAGATCCGCACGGCGCCGGATGCGGTCGCCCGTCGCGTCGCCGCTACCGCCGGCGGTCGCCGGGTCGCGGTGGTGTGCAAGGGCGGCGTGCGCTCCGCCGAGGCGGTCGCCCTCCTCGCCGCCGCGGGACTCGACGCGGTCTCGGTCGACGGCGGCATGCTCGCCTGGACGGGACCGCTCGCGCAGCCGGTGACGGCATGACGCACGACCTGCTGACGATCGAGCAGCACCTCGAGCGCATCCTTGCGGCGGTCGTCCCCACCGGCACGATCACGCTCTCCCTCGCGGGCGCCGCCGGCCTCACGCTCACCGAGCCCGTTCACGCGCGCGTGGATGTTCCCGTGTTCGACAACTCGGGCATGGACGGCTTCGCGGTCCGCTTCGCCGACGTCGCGAGCGCCTCGTCCGACGCGCCGGTCGAGCTGCGGGTCGTCGCCGACCTTCCCGCCGGCTCAGGCGACGACCCGGCGATCGCCGCGGGCGAGGCCGTCCGCATCATGACCGGGTCGCCCGTCCCCTCGGCCGCCGACGCGATCGTCCCGTTCGAGGACACCTCGGGCGGCCTCGCGGATTCGCTCGGCGCCATCTCGGTGCGCCGCGCTCCCCGCGCGGCCGGCGCGCACATCCGGCGCCGCGGCGAGGACCTCCGCTCGGGCGACGTCGTGCTTCCCGCGGGCACCGAGCTGGGCCCGCTGCAGCTCTCCGCCGCCGCGGCGGCGGGCGTCGATCGCGTGATCGTCGCGCGGCCGCCGCGCGTGATCGTGATCTCCACCGGCAGCGAGCTCGTCGAGCCCGGCGCGCAGCTCGAGCGCGGGCAGATCCCCGAGTCGAACTCGACGCTGCTCGCGGGCCTCGTGCGGGCGACGGGCGCCGAGCTGATGCGCGCGACGTGCGTCTCGGATGATCCGGATGAGTTCCGCGCGCTGCTCGCGAGCGGAACGGATGCCGACCTCGTCATCACCTCGGGCGGGGTGAGCGCCGGCGCGTACGAGGTGGTCAAGCAGGTGCTCGGCTCGTCCGACGACGGGGCCGAGATCGTCTTCGCCAAGGTCGCGATGCAGCCCGGCAAGCCGCAGGCGTTCGGGCGGCTCTCGACCGGTGCGCTCCTGTTCGGCCTGCCGGGGAACCCGGTGAGCGTCGCGGTCTCCTTCGAGGCGTTTGTCCGTCCGGTGCTCCTCGCCATGCAGGGCCGCGCGCAGCTGCAGCGGCCCGTCATCCGCCTCCCCGCCGCGGCCGCGTGGCGCACGCCCGTCGGACGGCGCCAGTACCTGCCGGCGGTGATCGACCGCAGCGACCCCGCGCGGTGGACGGTGCGCCCCGCGACCTCCGGCGGATCCGGATCGCATCTCGCCGCGGGCCTCGCACATGCCGAGGCGTACGCGGTCGTCCCCGCCGAGACGGAGGCCGTCGCCGAGGGCGACCTCGTCGATGTCATGCTGATCTGATGGGATCCCCTGACATGGCGATCCGTCCCGCCGGGAGTTGCCCGATCCACGAAGGGAGCGCATCCACGTGAGCTTCACCCATCTCGATTCCCGCGGTCACGCGCGCATGGTCGACGTGACCGAGAAGCAGCCGACGGTCCGCTCGGCGACCGCCCGCGGCTTCGTCCGCGTCGCACCGGAGACCGTGGCGGCACTGCGCGACGGCGCGGTTCCCAAGGGCGACGTGCTGGCCGTCGCGCGCATCGCGGGCATCCAGGGCGCCAAGAAGTGCGCCGACCTGCTGCCGCTCGCGCACATGATCGGCGTGCACGGCGCGACGGTCGACCTGGCGATCGAGGACGACGGCGTCGCGATCGAGGCGACCGTGCGCACCGCCGACCGCACGGGCGTCGAGATGGAGGCCCTCACGGCGGTCACGATCGCCGCCCTCTCGATCGTCGACATGGTCAAGGGGATCGACCGTTCGGCGCTCATCGAGAACGCCCGCATCGTCGCGAAGACGGGCGGGCGCAGCGGATCCTGGACACGGGAGGCCTGACATGTCCGACCGCACCCTGCCGCCGGAGGCGCTCGACGACTGGGCCCGCGCCGCGGCCGAACGACTCGGCCTTGACCCCGACGACGTGCCGATCACGCTGATCCTCGATCTCGCACGCGATGTCGCCCACGGCGTCGCGCGCCCGGCGGCGCCGCTGACGGCCTTCCTCGCCGGCCTCGCCGCGGGACGCGCGGGCGGATCGCCGGCGGACGTGGAGAGCGCCGTCGCGGAGGTCGTGACGCTCGCGAAGACGTGGGGCGAGAAGCGCGATGTATCGAGCGAGCGAAGCGAGCCGAGATGACGCGCGTGCGCTACTTCGCCGCCGCCGAGGAGGCCGCCGGCCGGGCCGAGGAGCAGCGCTCCGAGGCCACCCTCGGCGAGCTTCGCGCCGCGCTCGCGGCCGAGTACCCCGGCCTCGGTGGCATCCTGCCCCGCTGCGCGGTGCTGGTCGACGGCGAACGACGCGACGACGAGGCGACGCTTGCGGACGCCGAGACCGTCGACGTCCTTCCGCCCTTCGCGGGCGGCTGAGCAAGGTCAGGCCGCGGCGACCCTTGTCACCAGGGCCTCATCGACCGCCTCGGCGAGCGTCGTCGGCCGACGGCCGCTGAGCTCGGCCAGCGCCGACGACCCGGTCTCGAGGGCACCCCGCGCGATCGCGGCATCCAGCTCGACCGCCTGAGCCGCCTCGTCGGCCGGGAGTCCCTCGGCCACGAGTGCCGAGCGCAGCGCCTCGCCCTCCAGCGCGCGGAACGCGACCTGCCGCCCCGAGACGCGCGACAGCTCCCGCGCGTACTCGACGAGGCCGAACGGCTCGCCGCCGAGCTCGTACACGCGCCCGGCCCACGGCGTCAGGATCGCGGCGGCGGCGGCCTCCGCGTAGTCGCGGCGATGAGCGGCAGAGACACGTCCTGAGCCGCCGATGACCTCACCGCGCGCGACGTCGTCCGCTGCCCGCTCCATGTACGTGTCGAGGTACGGGCCATTGCGCAGGATGGTCGTCGGGATCCCGGCGCGGTCGAGCTCGCGCTCCGTCTCGCGATGCTCGCGCGCGATCGCGAGATCCTCGGTCTCCGCGCCGAGCATGCTCGTGTAGACCATGCAGCCGACCCAGGCGCGCTTCGCGGCGGCGATGACGTTGCGGTGCTGCCGGAGGCGCCGCCCGATCTCGGTGCCGGCGACGAGCAGCAGGCGCTCGACGCCGCGGAACGCGAGATCCAGCGACTCGGGGTCGTCGTAATCGGCCTGACGGACCGTGACGGCCCGATCCCGGAACCGCACGCCCTCGGGCGTGCGGGTGATGGCGACGATGTCGGTGGGCGAGACGCCCCGCTCGACGAGCGCGTCGATTACGAATGAGCCGAGTCGTCCGCTTGCTCCGGTGACTGCGATGGACATGATGGTCCTCCCGTCGTCCGGCTCTCTCCGATGAGAGCCGGTTTCTTCCGAGAATGCGCCGCCGGGGCCCCCTTTGCAACGACCTTAGAGCGTGAGGATCCGGGGTTCTTTCGCATCCGGAAGGAACCGCCCGCTCGGGGCCGGCGACTCTAGCCGCCGAGGCCCTTCCACTCGGCCGTGCCGTCGGCCTCGAGTTGCCGCTTCCAGACGGGCAGCTCGCGCTTGATGTCCTCGATCACGTCGCGGCACGCCGCGAACGCCTCGCCCCGATGCGCGGCGGCGACCGCGATGACGACCGCGGCCTCCCCCACCTCGAGCCGCCCGATCCGGTGACTCACCGCGACGATCGCCCCGTGCGCGTCCGCCGCACGGGACGCGAGCGCCTCCAGCGCCGCCTCTGCGTCGGGGTGAGCCGTGTACTCCAGCGCCGCCACGGGGCCGCGCGCATCCGGATCGTGATCGCGCACGCGCCCCACGAACGACGTCTCCGCACCCATCCGCGGGTCGTCGATGGCGGCGAGGTGATCCTCGAGGCGGATCGGATCGGACGAGATCCGCGCGATCCGGACAGCGCGGTCGGTCACGCGTGGTCACCGCCCGCGAGCTGCGAAGAGACATGCCTCGCCACCGAGAGCACGACGGGCATGCCGCTGCGCACCGCGGCCGGGGATCCGGGGAGGTTCACGATGAGCGCACCGCGCGCGACGCCGGCGAGCCCCCGCGACAGCAGCCCCGCGGGCTTCTCGGCCGCGCCGATGCGGCGCAGCTCCTCGGCGATGCCCGGGATCTCGCGCTCGAGCACCGCACGCGTGCCCTCGGGCGTCTCGTCCCGTGGACCGAGGCCCGTGCCGCCGGTGGTCACGATGACGTCGGCGCCGGCCGTGATCATGGCGATCAGCGCGCGCTCGACGCTCTCCGCGCCGTCCGGCACGACCACCGCGTCGTCGCAGTCGAAGCCCGCGACGCGCAGCGCCGCGACGGCCTCGGGACCCGAGAGGTCCTCCCGCTCACCTCGCGCCGATCGGTCGCTCACCGTGATGACGGCCGCGCGCAGGGGGATGTCTCGTTCATCCATGGCCCGATTCTAAGGACGTCGCGCCCGGCCTGCGCAGGCGCATGCGGCCATGTTTCCGGCGTGTAAAGAACGACTCAACGGGCCGCACCGCCCGCGGTGATCGAAAGGTGATCGAGAGGAAACGGCCGAGCACCCGGCACGGAAACACGCGCGGCATAGCTTTCAGAGCACCATCACTGCCCGTCCGAGGAGTCGCCATGGCCACCACCCTGAGCACCACCCCCACGAGCACCACCTCCGCGCCCGACACGACCGCCGCGTCGACGACGTCTCTGACGTTCCGCCCCGGCCGCTGGATCGACGGCTGGAACCCGGAGGACACGACGTTCTGGGCCTCCCAGGGCCGCGCCATCGCGAAGCGGAACCTGCGCTGGTCGATCTTCGCCGAGTTCCTCGGCTTCATCATCTGGCAGCTGTGGAGCATCGTCGTCGTGATGCTGCCGGGTGCCGGCTTCACGCTCTCCACCTCCGAGTCGTTCTGGCTCATCTCGCTGCCGAGCCTCGTCGGGGCGACGCTGCGCTTCCCCTACACGTTCGCCGTCGCGATCTTCGGCGGCCGCAACTGGACCATCGTCTCGGCGGCCCTCCTGCTCATCCCCGCCACCCTGCTGGGCTTCGCGGTGCAGAACCCCGAGACGCCCTTCGGCGTGCTGCTGCTGATCGCGGCCCTCGGCGGCGTCGGCGGCGGCAACTTCGCCAGCTCGATGGCGAACATCACGTACTTCTTCCCGCAGCGGGAGAAGGGCTGGGCCCTCGGCCTCAACGCCGCCGGCGGCAACATCGGAACGGCCGTGGCACAGCTCGCGGTGCCGATCGTCGTCACACTGGGGGCCGCGGGGACGTTCAACATCCAGCTCGCCGGCTGGATGTGGATCCCGCTGATCCTGCTGGCGATGTGGGGCGCGTTCCGCTTCATGGACAACCTCTCCTCGGCGAAGGCCGACTTCGCCGGCGCCGCGTCGGCGCTGCGCGAGCCGCACCTGTGGGTCATGGCGCTGCTCTACATCGGCACCTTCGGCTCCTTCATCGGTTTCGCCGGCGTCTTCCCGAAGCTGATCGCCGACCAGTTCCCCGAGTTCTCGACGTTCCAGGTGGGAGCCACCTCCCTCACACTCGCCTTCCTCGGCGCGCTGGTGGGCTCGCTCTCGCGCCCGTACGGCGGCAGGCTCGCCGACCGCTTCGGCGGCGCCCGGATGACGATCGTCGCGTTCTCGGCGATGATCCTCGCCACACTCGCGCTCATCCTGACCCTGCCGCTCGCGAGCTTCTGGACGTTCCTCGGCTGCTTCCTCGTGCTGTTCGTCGCGACCGGCATGGGCAACGGCGCGACGTACCGGATGATCCCGAGCATCTTCGCGGCCCGCGGGGCAGCGACGGCCGGCGACCCGCACGCGGTGAGCACGCAGCGCAAGGGCGCCGCCGCGCTCGGGCTGATCTCGGCGATCGGCGCCTACGGCGGGTTCGTGATCCCTCAGGTGCTCGGTGCCTCGCAGGCGGCGACGGGTGGGTACACGGCTGCGTTCTGGGGCTTCATCGCCGCCTACGCCGTGATGCTCACCATCACCGCCCTGGTGTACCTCGTGCCGCGCGCCTCGCTCGCCGGACACCGGATCTGAGGCGCTCCTCATGACGATCGTCCCCTCCACTCCCCTCCGCGTCGTCCTCATCGGCTTCGGCCCCGTCGGGGTGCGCTACGCCGAGGAGCTGCTTCCCGAGATCGCCTCGGGGCGCATCCGGCTGACGGTCCTGGGAGCGGAGGCGGACGATCCATACAACCGTGTGCTCGTCGCCGAGTACGCCACGGGCGAGCTCGAGCGCGAGGATCTCGCGATCGCCGATCCCGCCGAGCTGCGCGCGGCGGGAGCCGACGTCCTCACGGGAGTGCGCGCCACGGCCATCGACCGCGACGCGCACGAGGTCGTCCTGGGCGACGGCCGGCGGGTGCCGTACGACCGCGTGGTGCTCGCCACCGGAGCCCGGGCGACGGTTCCGCCCCTCGACGGGCTCGAGCATGTCGGGCCGGATGCGTCGGGCCTGGACGACGCGCTGACCGAGGGCGTGTGCGTCCTGCGCACGCCCGAGGACGCCGAGCGTGTCCGGTCGGTGGTCGCCACGGGCGGCCGCGTCGTCGTGCTGGGCGCCGGTGTGCTGGGAATCGAGCTCGCGCTGCTGCTGGCACACGCCGGCGCCGTGCCGAGCGTCGCGCACTTCGGCCCCATGCCCATGCCGCGCCAGCTCGACCGGGGCTCGGCGTCCGTCCTCGCCGCGGCGCTCGAGACGGCAGGCGTCCACGTCGTGCCGCACACGCGCGCCGAGGCGATCATCGCGCGGGCCGATGAGAGCGGCGTCCGACGGTTCCACGCCCTCGTGAGCTCGGATGGCCGGCGCATCGAGGGCGACCTGCTGGTGCTCTCGTGCGGGGTGCGCGCCCGCACCGAGCTGGCCGAGGCCGCCGGCCTCCGCGTCGATCGCGGGGTGCTCGTCGACGACCGGCTGCGGTCGTGGACCGACCCCGCGATCCACGCGATCGGCGACTGCGCCCACATCGGCGATCCGGTGCACCTTCACGACGCCCACGTGCCGGGCGGCCCGAGCGGGCTCGTCGGCCCGGGGTGGCGCCAGGCCGAGTGGCTCGCGCGGGCGCTCTGCGACGAGCTCGACGGGATCGAGACGGCGCCCTTCGCGGAGGACGTCCCCGGCGTCGTCGCGCTCAAGGCCGCGCAGGTCGACCTGGTGTCGGCGGGCGACGTGTCCGCCGACCCGTTCGCCCCCGTCCCCGCCGGCGAGGACGCCCCCGGGGTGGCGATGTGGGCGGATCTCCAGCACGGCACGTACGTGAAGATGGTCACCCGCGACGGGGCGCTCACCGGCTTCGTCGCCGTGGGCATGCCCCGCGCGGGCGCGGAGCTCAGCGTGCTGTACTCGCGGCGCGGCGAGCTGCCGTCCGACCGATCCCTGCTGCTGCGCCTCGACACGGTCGAGGACGCGGGCCCGCGGGCCACCGGCCGCGAGGCGACCCTCTGCGTCTGCAACGGCGTCACCGAGGGGACGGTCGAGGACGCGATCGACGACGGCTGCGAGACCGTCGCCGACGTCGGGCGCTGCACCCGCGCCGGCACCGGATGCGGCGGCTGCCGCGCCCGCATCGCCGAGATGATCGGCGCGCGAGAGGCGGCCGCCCTGTGACGGCGTCCCCGGCGGACACGCACTGCCCGTACTGCGCGCTGCAGTGCGCCATGACGCTCACGCCGACCCCCGCCGACGGGCTCCCCGTGTCGGTGGAGGGGCGCGACTTCCCGACCAACCGCGGCGGGCTCTGCCGCAAGGGATGGTCGTCCGCCGAGCTCCTGACCGCCCCCGACCGGCTCGTCTCTCCCCTGCTCCGGGGCGCCGACGGGGAACTGCACCCGGCCTCGTGGGACGCCGCTCTCGACCTGATCGCCGACCGGATCCGCGAGATCCAGGACCAGAGCGGACGCGACGCGATCGGCGTGTTCGGCGGCGGCGGCCTCACGAACGAGAAGGCGTACCAGCTCGGCAAGTTCGCCCGGATCGCGCTGCGCACCTCGCGCATCGACTACAACGGCCGGTTCTGCATGTCGTCCGCCGCGGCCGCCGCCAACCGCGCCTTCGGCATCGATCGCGGGCTGCCGTTCCTGCTCGAGGACCTCGACACGGCGCACACCATCCTGATGCTCGGATCGAACGTCGGCGACACGATGCCGCCGTTCGTCTCGCACCTGCAGGGGGCCCGCGCGCGTGGCGGACTGGTCGTGGTCGATCCTCGGCGCAGCACGACCGCGCGCCTCACCGCCGACGGCGGGGGCCTGCATGTGCAGCCGGTGCCGGGCAGCGACCTCGCGCTGCTGCTCGGGCTCATCCACGTGGTGATCGCCGAGGCGCTCTACGACGCCGACTACGTCACACGCCGCACGAGCGGGTTCGAGGCGCTGCGCCGTTCGGTCTCGATGTGGTGGCCCGAGCGCGCCGAGCAGGTCACGGGCGTGCCCGCGACGGACATCCGATCACTCGCGCGCCGGCTCGCCGAATCCGCATCGACCTACATCCTCACCGGGCGCGGCGTCGAGCAGCACGCCGACGGCACCGACACCGCGACGGCGGCGATCAACCTCGCCCTGCTGCTGGGGCTGCCGGGCCGGCCGGGCAGCGGATACGGCACGCTCACGGGACAGGGGAACGGGCAGGGCGGGCGCGAGCACGGTCAGAAATCGGATCAGCTTCCCGGCTACCGCAGGATCGACGACCCGGATGCGCGCGCCCACGTCGCGGCGGTGTGGGGCGTCGATCCGTCGATCATCCCCGGTCCCGGCATCCCCGCCGTGCAGCTGCTGCAGTCGAGCGGGCGCCCCGGCGGGATCCGCGCCCTGCTCGTGCACGGATCGAACGTCGTCGTCTCCTCCCCCGACGTCCAGTCCATCCGCGACGCCCTGGGCCGCCTCGATCTGCTTGTCGTCAGCGACTTCTTCCTGTCGGAGACGGCTCGGCTCGCGGATGTCGTCCTCCCCGTCCTGCAGTGGGCCGAGGAAGAGGGCACGATGACGAACCTCGAGGGCCGCGTCCTGCGTCGGCGCCGTGCCCTCCAGCCGCCCGCGGGCGCCCGCAGCGAGCTGTGGATCATGGCCGAGCTCGCGCGCCGGCTCGAGGCGCCCGGAGCGTGGGACCTGGATCCCGCCGTCGTGTTCGACGAGCTCGCGCGCGCCTCCGCCGGGGGCCTCGCCGACTACTCGGGCCTGAGCCACGCGCTGCTCGACGAGGGAGCGGCCGCCCACTGGCCGTATCCGGCGGGCAGCACCGGCACGCCGCGGCTGTTCGCCGACCGCTTCGCCCACGCCGACGGGAGCGCCCGCCTCGTCGCCGTGCGCTCCCGTGCGCCGGAGACACCGCGGGGCGGCGAGCTGAGCCTGATCACGGGTCGCCTTCTCGAGCACTACCAGTCGGGAACGCAGACCCGCCGGGTGGCCGAGCTGGAGGCCGCCCAACCCGAGCTCGTCGCCCAGCTCCACCCCGCCACCGCGCGGGATCGCGGCCTCGTCGAGGGCGGCCGGGTGCGCCTCGAGAACGCCCGCGGCGCGATCGAGGCCCGTGTCGGCGTCAGCGGCGACATCCGGCCCGACACGGTCTTCCTGCCGTTCCACTTCCCCGATGCGTCCAGCGCCAACCTCCTGACGAGCAGCCGCCTCGACCCGATCTCCTCGATGCCGGAGTTCAAGAACGCCGTCGTCACCGCCACCCGGGTCCCGTAAGGCGCCGAGCAGGCATCCCCGCGCGATCAGGCATGTGCGCGCATGCCCGCTCGCGGCGCGGATGCCTGCTCGACGCCGGGCGAGGCGCGAGCGAAGCGAGCTATCAATCCGACAGCAGGTCGGGGCGCCGCTCGCGCGTGCGCTCGATGCTCTGCTCGCGGCGCCAGGCCGCGACGGCGCCGTGGTTGCCGCTCAGCAGCACCGGCGGCACCTCCAGGCCGCGCCAGACGGCGGGCTTGGTGTAGATCGGGTACTCGAGCAGGCCGTCCTCGTGCGACTCCTCGACGAGGCTCTCGGGGTTTCCCATGAATCCGGGGATGAGGCGCGTGACGGCCTCGATCATTGCCATCGACGCGACCTCGCCGCCGTTGAGCACGTAGTCGCCGATGCTCACGAGCCGCACACGGCCGACAGCGGCGTAGTGGTCGATCACGCGCTGGTCGATTCCCTCGTACCGCCCGCAGGCGAACACGAGCTGCTGCTCCTGGGCGAGTTCTCGCGCCATCGGCTGCCGGAACACCTCACCCGAGGGCGTCGGCACGACGAGCACGGCGTCGTCGCCGAGGATCTCGTCGAGCGCCTCGCCCCACGGCTCGGGCTTCATCACCATGCCGGCGCCGCCCCCGTAGGGAGTGTCGTCGACCGTGCGGTGGCGGTCGTGCGTCCAGTCGCGCAGGTCGTGCACGCGCAGGTCGAGGAGGCCCTTCTCGCGGGCCTTGCCGATCAGTGAGACGTCGAGCACGTCGAAGAACGAGGGGAAGATCGTGACGATGTCGATCCGCATCCGGATCAGTCCTCGGAAGCGGGCGTCTCCGCCTCGGCGGCCGGCTCGGGCTCGGGGAGCTCTTCGAACAGACCGGCGGGCGGCGTCACGACGACCCTGCCGGCCTCGATGTCGACCTCGGGGACGATCGCGGCGACGAAGGGCACGAGCACCTCGCCCGCACCGGTCTCGACGACGAGAAGATCCTGGGCCGGGAAGTGCTCGACGCGGGCGACCTTGCCCACGACGGCGCCGTCACGCACGACGTCAAGGCCGACGAGCTGGTGGTCGTACCAGGCATCGGGCTCGGCGGGCGCGTCCTCGTCCTCGTCGACCCACAGGATCGCGCGGACCAGGGTATCGGCCGCGTTGCGGTCGTCCACGCCCTCGAAGAAGACGACGGGGCTCTGGTTCATCCAGCGGAACTCGCGCACCGTGATGGACTCGCCGTGCCACTGCGAGTGCTCAGGCACCTGCAGGGTGAACGACGCCCCGGGCACAAAACGGCCGTCGGGGTCGTCGGTGTACAGCTCGAGCTTGAGGGCGCCCTTGAGCCCGTGGGCCTTGACGAGGCGGCCGACACGCAACTGGTTCTTCGCGGGCTTCGCGGCTGCCACGTCAGTCGTCCGCGACGTCGACGCGCACGCGCTTGCCGTCCGCCAGAGCGGCGACGAGCGTGCGCAGTGCCTTCGCGGTACGGCCGCCGCGCCCGATCACCCGGCCACGGTCGTCGGCGTGGACGTGCACTTCCAGCACATCCCCGCGAGACGAGGTGGTCGAGTCGATGCGCACGTCATCCGGGTGATCGACGATCCCCTTGACGAGGTGCTCGAGCGCGGCGGCCAGCACGATTACTCGGCGGCCTCGGCCTCGGCGGCCTCATCGGCCGGGGCCTCGGCGGGAGCCGCGGGCTCCTCGGCCTTCTTCTCGACCTTGGGCTTGACGACCGACTTCTTCGAGGAGTCGGCGACGTACTCCGACTTCTCCTCGCGGGTCTTCAGGGTGCTCTTCGCATCCTTGTCGCCCTTGAAGGTGCCCCAGTCGCCCGTGATCTTGAGGATGGCGCGCACCTGCTCGGTCGGCTGGGCGCCGACGGACAGCCAGTACTGCGCACGCTCCGAGTCGACCTCGATGAACGAGGGCTCCTCGGTCGGGTGGTACTTGCCGATCTCCTCGATCACACGGCCGTCGCGCTTGGTGCGCGAGTCGGCGACGACGATGCGGTAGTACGGCGCGCGGATCTTGCCCAGGCGCTTCAGACGGATCTTGACAGCCACGATTCTCCTGTGTGGTGTGTAAAGCGAGACGAACCAGTCGCCAGGTAGTGGGGTGCACACCGGCGGAAGCTCAGAGGAGGACTCAGGGCGCTGGATAGAGGGTCGAGCACCCGGTCCGACCCTCCATTCTGCCAGATGACGGAGGACGTCGCGTACAGGTTGCCGGCCGAGGTCCCGGGCACTCACACTGAGCGGATGACGATCGCATTCTCCACCTCCGCCAGATCCACCGTCGGCATCGAGTGGGAGCTCATGCTCGCCGACGAGGCGACCGGCGACCTCGTGGGCCGCGCCCCTGAGATCATGCCCGCGCTGGAGGAGTCGACGGCCCTCGAGCGGCACACGGTGACGGCCGAGCTGCTGACGAACACGATCGAGGTCACGAGCGGCGTGGGCGACACCGTCGCGGCCGCGGTGGACGACATCTCGGATGCGATCGACGCGGTGCGCACGCAGACCGATCCCCTCGGCATCGAGTTGATGTGCGCCGGCAGCCACCCCTTCGCCCGCTGGTTCGACCAGAAGGTCACCGAGAAGACGCGCTACGAGAAGCTCATCGAGCGCACCCAGTGGTGGGGCCGCAACATGATGATCTGGGGCATCCACGTGCACGTGGGCATCGACCACGTCGACAAGGTCTTCCCGATCATCCACGCCCTGACGGGCTACATCCCCCACCTGCAGGCGCTGTCGGCGTCGAGCCCGTTCTGGGCGGGCGAGCGCACCGGATACGCCTCGAACCGCGCGCTGGTGTTCCAGCAGCTGCCGACCACCGGCCTGCCCTGGCAGCTCGACACCTGGGGTCAGTACGAGAACTACATCGACGACCTCGTTCGCACCGGCGTCATCGCCGACGCCACGGAGGTGCGCTGGGATGTGCGCCCCGCCGCGCACTGGGGGACGATCGAGATCCGCGCGTGCGACGGCATGTCGACCCTGCCGGAGCTCGCCGCCATGGCCGCGATGGTGCAGACGCTCGTCGAGTCGTTCTCGCGCGACCTCGACGAGGGGCGGGAGCTGCCGAGCCTGCAGCCCTGGTACACCCGCGAGAACAAGTGGCGCGCGGCGCGCTACGGGCTCGACGCCGACGTCATCGTCGACCGCGAGGGCACACAGGTGCCGGTGCGCGAGCACATCCGCGAGACCATCGAGCGCCTCGAGCCGATCGCCGTCGAGCTGAAGTGCGCGCGCGAGCTCGCCGAGATCGGGGCGATCCTCGATCGCGGCGCCAGCTACCAGCGACAGGTGGCGGTCGCGGAGGCCGCGGACGGCGACCTGCGCGAGGTCGCACGTTCACTCATCCGGGAGTTCCGCAACGGCCCGACCCTGCGCGAGCGGGTCGGGCTCGGCCGGATCGACGTGCCCCCGGAGGGCTGAGCCGGGTCAGTCCGAGACGAGGTCCCGGGCGAGGGCCTCGTCGACGACGACGTCGGTGACGAGGCCCGCCAGCATCGCGCTGCGCAGGCTCGCGCTCTTGTGCACCCCGGCGGCGACGCACACCCGCCTCGGCACGCGGCGGAACCGCTCGAGGTCGGGACCCGTCGCGCGTGCGTTCACGCGGATGTCACGCCAGGTGCCGTCCGCCCGGTAGAACACCGTGGCGACGTCGCCGATCGCCTTGTCCTCGGCGAGGCTCCGGAAGTCCTCCCGCTCGAGGTAGCCACCGGCGTACACCCGGCTCGGCACGTCGGCGGCGGGAGAGCCGACGCCGAAGACCGCCAGATCCATCCGCGCCTGGATCCCCAGGACGCGCCGGATGCTGCGCTCCCGCCACATCGCCGCGCGGGTCGCCGGATCGTCGAAGAAGGCCGGCACCGGGAACTGCTGTACCCGCGCCCCGAAGGCCTCGCCGAAGCGCTGCAGGATCTCGCTCGCGTACTCGATGCCGGTGGTCTGCATGTTCCCCGCGCCGTTCAGCTGCACGACCGTCACGTTGTGCAGCTCCTTCGAGGGAAGGTGGCGGCTGAGCGCGCTGAGCGTCGATCCCCACGCCACCCCGACGGTCATGTGCGAGTCGACGAACTGCGGCACCAGGCGCGCCGCCGTCATCGCGACGCGTTCGAGGCGGTCGACCTCGCTGACGGTGCTCGGCATCGGCACCACGTGCGCCGCGACGAGGTAGCGGTCGCGGATCTGCCGCTCGAGGGCGCTGCCGCCGGCCACGGGCGTGATCCGGATGTCGACGATCCCGGTGTCGCGGGCGTACGCGAGGAGCCGGGACACCGATGACCGCGAGACGCCGAGGTCGCTGGCGATCGCCTCCATCGTCCGGTCCTGCATGTAGTACATCTGCGCGGCGGCGAGGGCGTCGCCGGAGCGACCGCGCCGCCGACCGCGGGAGGGGCGCCGCTCGCGGGCGATATCGGTCATCCTCTCATTCTGCACGTTTGTGCACTGACGTTGCCACGATGTGCTCATGAGCGCACGCTGGGAGGCGACATGAGAGGACGGCGCTGATGACGGATCCCCTGCCCCAGGCCGAACGGGCCGACGTGAGCACCGTGCGCGAGAGCGCGAGGACCTCGGTGCTGATCATCGGCGGCGGCATCAACGGCATCTCGACATTCCGAGACCTCGCCCTGCAGGGGGTCGACGTGGTGCTCGTGGAGCGCGGCGACTTCGCCTCCGGCGCATCCTCCGCCTCGAGCCACATGATCCACGGCGGCATCCGGTACCTCGAGAACGGCGAGTTCCGGCTGGTGAAGGAGTCGGTGCAGGAGCGCAACGGGCTTCTGCAGATCGCCCCGCACTACGTCAAGCCGCTGCGCACGACGATCCCGATCTACTCGACCTTCTCGGGCATCCTCGCCGCGCCCCTGCGCTTCCTGACCCACCGCAGCGGCAAGCCCACCGAGCGCGGCGCGTTCCTGATCAAGATCGGCCTCACGATCTACGACACGTTCTCGCGCGCCGGAGGCACGGTGCCCCGTCACCGCTTCCTCGGGCGCAAGCGCTCGCTGCAGGAGCTGCCGCACCTCGACCCGCGCGTGAAGTACACCGCGACCTACTTCGACGCCTCGATGCACGATCCCGAGCGACTCGCGCTCGACGTGCTGCAGGACGGACTCGAGGCCCACCCCGGCGGTGCGATCGCCCTCAACTACGTCGAGGCCGTGGGTCACGACTCCCGCGGCGTCGTGCTGCGCGACCTCGAGACCGGGACCGAGTTCTCCGTCGCGGCGGATGTCGTCGTCAACGCCTCGGGTCCGTGGACCGACCTCACAAACGACGCGCTCGGCACCGAGACCCGGTTCATGGGCGGTACCAAGGGCTCGCACATCGTGCTGGACAACCCCGAGCTGAGCGAGGCGACGGGCGGCCGCGAGATCTTCTTCGAGCACTCGGACGGGCGCATCGTGCTCATCTACCCGCTCAAGGGCCGGGTCATGGTCGGGACGACCGACATCGACGCCGATCCCAGCCAGCCGGTCGTCTGCACCGACGAGGAGATCGACTACTTCTTCGACCTCGTCCACCACGTCTTCCCGAACGTGGCCGTCGACCGCAGCCAGATCGTGTACCACTTCTCGGGCATCCGCCCCCTTCCCCGTCACGAGGACACCGCGCCGGGCTTCGTCTCGCGCGACTACGGCATCGAGGTGAACCGCACGGCGCTCGCCGCGAGCGACGGCGGCACCCCGCTGGTGAGCCTCGTCGGGGGCAAGTGGACGACGTTCCGCGCGCTCGGCGAGTCGCTCAGCAGCACGGTGCTCGAGCTTCTCGGCCGGCCGCGGCGCGTCCGCACCGCCGGACGCACGATCGGCGGCGGCCGCGACTTCCCGCGCAGCGAGTCGGATCGCGCCGCCTGGCTGACGACCCGCCTCCCCGGAGCGGGCGAGCGCGCTGCGGTGCTGTTCGAGCGCTATGGAACGCGCGCCGCCGACGTGTGGGCATTCACCCGGGAGCACGACGACCGGCCGCTCGGCCACGGCGGACTCTCCACCGGAGAGCTCGCGTGGATGGTCGAGCGCGAGCACGTCGTCCACCTCGCCGACGTCATCCTGCGCCGCACGTCGATCGCCTTCACCGGCGACGCCTCGGCGAAGGCGCTCGACGACATCGCCTCGGCGCTCGCCCCGCTGCTCGGCTGGGACGACCGACGCCGCGACGCCGAGATCGCCGAGACGGCGACCCTGCTGCGCGAGCAGCACGGCGTGGAGCTGACCCCCGCCGGAACCTGAACCCTCGATGCCGCACAGGCGGCAGCGAGTACCCCCAGATCGCGCAAAGAAGCGCGCGCATGAAAGGTCGATGAAGACATGCAAGATGTGAATCTCGGGCTCTACTTCCTGTCCGAGCTCGTGGGCACAGCCATGCTGATCCTGCTCGGTGCGGGCGTCGTGGCGAATGCGATCCTCGTCAAGGCCAAGGGCTTCGGCACCGGGTTCCTGATGATCAACTGGGGATGGGGTCTCGCGGTCTTCGCGGGTGTCCTGGTCTCCGCATACTCCGGCGCGATCCTCAACCCCGCCGTCGGCATCGGTCTGCTGATCCGCGGCACGATCGACTTCCCCATGTTCCTCGTCGCGACCGCGGCCGAGCTCGTCGGCGCGATCGTCGGCGCGATCCTCGCGTGGGCTGCCTACAAGCAGCACCTCGATGAGGAGGAGGACCCGGGCGCCAAGCTCGGCGTCTTCTCGACGGGCCCTGCGATCCGCTCGTACGGCTGGAACCTCGTGACCGAGATCATCGGCACGTTCGTGCTGGTGTTCGTCATCTTCGCCTTCGCCGACTACGGCGACGTCGAGGTCGGCGTGCCCGGAGGCCTCGGCCCCCTGACCGCACTTCCCGTCGCGCTCCTCGTGGTCGGCATCGGCGCCTCGCTCGGTGGCCCCACCGGCTACGCGATCAACCCCGCCCGTGACCTCGGCCCCCGCATCGCGCACGCGATCCTGCCGATCAAGGGCAAGGGATCGAGCGACTGGTCCTACGCGTGGGTGCCGGTCGTCGGCCCCCTGATCGGCGGCGCCCTCGCCGCTCTCGCGGCTCCCGTCCTGCTGAGCCTCGCGTCCTGAAGTCCGAATTCAAAGGAGAATCCCCATGACTGACTACGTCATCGCAATCGACCAGGGCACGACATCCAGCCGCGCCATCATCTTCGACAAGAAGGGCTCCATCGTCTCGACGGGGCAGAAAGAGCACGAGCAGATCTTCCCCAAGCCGGGCTGGGTCGAGCACGACCCGCTGGAGATCTGGCGCAACGTCCAGGAGGTGATCGGCATCGCGCTCGCGACCGCCGATCTCACCCGCCACGACATCGCCGCGGTGGGCATCACCAACCAGCGCGAGACCGCCGTGGTATGGGATCGCACGACCGGCAAGCCCGTCTACAACGCGATCGTGTGGCAGGACACCCGCACGCAGAGCATCGTCGACCGCCTCGCCCAGGACGGCGGCGTCGAGCGGTTCAAGCCGATCGTCGGCCTCCCGCTGGCGACGTACTTCTCGGGCACGAAGATCGTGTGGATCCTCGAGAACGTCGAGGGCGCGCGCGAGAAGGCCGAGGCCGGCGACCTGATGTTCGGCACGACCGACAGCTGGGTGCTCTGGAACCTCACGGGCGGCACGGACGGCGGCGTCCACGCGACCGACGTCACGAACGCCTCGCGCACGCTGTTCATGGACCTCGAGACCCTCGAGTGGCGCGACGACATCCTCGAGACGTTCGGCGTGCCGCGCTCGATGATGCCGGAGATCCGCTCGTCCTCCGAGGTGTACGGCGCAACGGAGAGCTCCTCGCTGCTGCGCGAGACGCCCATCGCGGGCATCCTCGGCGACCAGCAGGCCGCCACCTTCGGCCAGGCGGCGTTCCAGACCGGTGAGAGCAAGAACACCTACGGCACCGGAAACTTCCTGATCTTCAACACGGGCGAGGAGATCGTCCACTCGAAGAACGGGCTGCTCACCACCGTCGGGTACAAGCTCGGCGACCAGCCGACGCACTATGCGCTCGAGGGCTCGATCGCGGTGACCGGATCGCTGATCCAGTGGCTGCGTGACCAGCTCGGGATCATCTCGTCGGCGCCCGAGGTGGAGAAGCTCGCCACCACGGTCGAGGACAACGGCGGAGTGTACTTCGTGCCGGCGTTCTCCGGCCTGTACGCCCCGTACTGGCGTCCGGATGCGCGCGGCGCGATCGTCGGCCTCACCCGCTACGCGAACAAGGGCCACATCGCCCGCGCCGCGCTCGAGGCCGTCGCCTTCCAGACCCGCGACGTCATCGACGCGGTCAACGCCGACGCCGGTGTCGACCTCACCGAGCTCAAGGTCGACGGCGGCATGGTCGCGAACGACGCGCTCATGCAGTTCCAGGCCGATGTGCTGGGCGTGCCGGTCGTCCGTCCGGTCGTCGCCGAGACCACGGCCCTGGGCGCGGCCTACGCCGCCGGTCTCGCCGTCGGCTTCTGGGCGGGCCTCGACGACCTGGCGGCCAACTGGCAGGAGGACCGCCGCTGGGAGTCGTCGATGGACGACGCCGAGCGCGACCGCCAGCTGCGACTGTGGCGCAAGGCCGTGCAGAAGTCGATGGACTGGGTCGACGACGACGTGAAGTGAGTCGCGCCTGACACGGAACGGCCCCGGGAGCGCACGCTCCCGGGGCCGTTTCGCGTCCTACCCCGCCCCCTCACTTGATCCCGGTGCCGGCGATCCCGGTCGCGATCTGCCGTTGGAAGAGCACGAAGATGATGACGACCGGGACGGTGGAGACGACACCCATCGCGAGGATGAGGTTGAACGGGACGGTCAGCTCGGCGTTGAACCGCGCGAGCGCGACCGGCAGCGTGTAGACCTCCTCGCTCTGCGCCACCACGAGCGGCCAGAGGAAGTCGCTCCATCGCCACATCACCGAGAAGATCGCGACCACCGCGAGCGCCGGGGTGCACAGCGGCAGCACGATCCGGGCGAAGATGCGGAACTCCCCCGCGCCGTCGACCCGCGCGGCCTCGATGAGCTCATCCGGGATCGACAGCATGTACTGCCGCAGCAGGAAGACGCCCGTCGGGGTCGCGGCCGCGGGGATGATGCCGAAGCGGTCGCGGATCTGCCGCTCCAGGGCGGCGCCCTTCTCGACCGGCGAGTGGATGCGGATGTCGACCAGCCCGGTCTCGCGCGCGTGGCTGATGAGGCGCGACACCGAGGAGCGCGACGTGCGCAGCTCGCGGGCGATGGCATCCATCGTGAGGTCCTGCAGGTAGTACAGCTGCGCCGCCGTGAGGGCGCGGAGGAGCTTCGGGTCGCCCGCGCGCGCCGGCGATCCGCTTCCCGCGCCGTCGATCACGTCCGTCATGCCTCGCACCCTCCTGCACATTCGTGCACTCGCCTTGCGCATCCTCCCCGGCCCGCCCAGCCTAGTCCTGAGCGCGGTGAGTCGGCCGCGCGCTTCCCCCGAGCCGAAGGAGCCCGATGAGCACGCCTGCAGCCACGCACCGCCGCGAGGAGACGATCGCCGCGATCCGCGAATCGGGCCGGGCCCAGGTGCTCGTCATCGGCGGCGGCATCAACGGCATCGCGACGTTCCGCGACCTGGCGCTGCAGGGCGTCGACGTGGTGCTCGTCGAGCGCGGCGACTTCGCCTCGGGCGCCTCGGCGGCCTCCAGCCACATGATCCACGGCGGCATCCGCTACCTCGAGAACGGCGAGTTCCGACTCGTGCACGAGTCGGTGCAGGAGCGCAACGGCCTGCTCGCCACGGCTCCCCACTACGTCAAGCCGCTGAAGACGACCATCCCGATCTACTCGTTCTTCTCCGGCCTGCTGAACGCGCCCATGAAGTTCCTCTTCAACCGCTCGGGCAAGCCCTCCGAGCGCGGCGCGCTCATCATCAAGGCCGGCCTCGTGATGTACGACCTGTTCGCCAACTCGGGCCGGGCCACGCCCTGGCACGCGTTCCGCGGCCGCTCGCGCTCGCTGCGCGAGCTGCCCCGCCTGAACCCCGGCGTGAAGTACACGGCGACCTACTACGACGCCTCCATGCACGACCCCGAGCGGCTCGCGCTCGACGTGCTCGGCGACGGCGTGCGCGCCGGCGGCCGCGCGCTCAACTACGTCGAGGCCGTCGGCCGCGACGGCCGGTCGATCGTGCTGCGCGACCACG
Organism: Microbacterium paludicola; assembly: GCF_039529675.1. Taxonomy (NCBI): domain Bacteria; kingdom Bacillati; phylum Actinomycetota; class Actinomycetes; order Micrococcales; family Microbacteriaceae; genus Microbacterium; species Microbacterium paludicola. Next base: position 75,117 of record NZ_BAAANG010000004.1, on the reverse strand, counting down.
TCACGGGCGAGGAGTTCACCGTCTCCCCCGACGTCGTCGTCAATGCGTCCGGCCCCTGGACCGACCTCACGAACGAGGCGCTCGGCGACGCGACGACGTACATGGGCGGCACGAAGGGCTCGCACATCGTGCTCGACAACCCGGAGCTCGTGAAGGCGACGGGCGGACGCGAGATCTTCTTCGAGCACGAGGACGGCCGCATCGTGCTCATCTACCCGATCAAGGGCATGGCGATGGTCGGCACCACCGACATCCCCGCCGACCCGCGCGAGCCCGCCCGCTGCACGGACGAGGAGGTGTCGTACTTCCTCGACCTCATCGCCCACGTCTTCCCCGATGTGCCCGTCTCGCGCGACGAGATCGTGTACAAGTTCAGCGGCATCCGCCCCCTCCCGAAGAGCGACGCCACCGTCGCCGGGCAGATCTCGCGCGACTACCGCGTGGAGGCCACGGAGCTCGGTGGTCTTCCCGTGCTGAGCCTGGTGGGCGGCAAGTGGACCACGTTCCGCGCGCTCGGCGAGACGCTCTCGACGCGCGTGCTCGAGCGGCTCGGAGCGCCGCGCCGCGTGAGCACGAGGGGGCTGGCGATCGGCGGCGGCCGCGACTACCCGCGCACGCTCGGCGACCGCGCCGTGTGGCTGCGCCGTCACCTCGGCGGCGAGGACGACCGCACCCGCCTGCTGCTGGAGCGCTACGGCACCAGGGCCGCCGACGTGTGGGCGCACCTGACCGCGGGCGAGGACGAGACGCTGCTCGGCGGCGAGCTGTCGACGCGCGAGCTCGACTGGATGGTGCGCGAGGAGCACGTGGTGCACCTGGCCGATGTCGTGCTGCGCCGCACGTCGCTCGCGTTCACCGGCCGGGCCGACGTCGCCTCGCTCACCGTGATCGCCGACGCCCTCTCCCCCATCCTCGGGTGGGACGAGGACACGCGCGCTCAGGAGCTCGCGGACACGATCGGCCTGCTGCGCGAGGAGCACGGCGTCGATCTCCCCGACTACGCCACGCGCTGACGCCCGTGACGTGACCCGCCCGCTCCATGCGGTCGGGTTTCTCGCGAGCGCTGCCGCTCGCATCCCTTACACCCGATGAAGGAGTCCCCACCCCATGACAACGATGTCACGCCGTCGCAACAGCGCGCTCGTGATCCTGTCGCTCCTGCTCTGTCTGATCTCGGCCGTCGGTGCCGCGATCGTGCAGACCGGCGGCGGTTCGACCGAGGTCAAGGACCTGAAATGGGAGACGAGCTCGGGCCGCGCCATGAACGCGCTCCTGTTCGTCCCCGAGAACGCGACGGCCGATGAGCCCGCGCCGGCCGTCGTGGTGAGCCACGGCTGGTGGAACAACCGCGAGATGCAGACCGCGAACTACGTGGAGCTCGCGCGCCGCGGATTCGTGGTGCTGTCGATCGACATGTACGGCCACGGCAACTCCGACCCGCTGCCGGCCGATGAGCTGGCCGTGGGCGGCACCGGCATGTACGACGCCGTGAAGCTGCTCGCCGACCTGCCCTATGTCGACGTCGACCGCATCGGCGTCGAGGGGCACTCGAACGGCGCGCGCGCCGCGAACTTCTCCGTTCAGCTCGACAACGAGGCGGACGAGCAGCTCATCTCGTCGGTCATGCTCGTCGACAACGAGGCGTTGTACACGGACGAGGACGGCGCGTACACGAACATCTACGGCTCGCGCGACGTCGGGCTCGTCGCCGACCAGTACGACGAGTTCTTCTTCCGCTCGTACACTGCCGAGGGCGCCGTCGCGACCACGCCGCGCGAGTTCGCGGGCACGCCCAACGCGCAGTCGTTCCTGCACTTCGGCGAGGACCCCGAGGGGCTCGACGAGCGCGTGCCCGACGAGTACTACACCGAGACGATCGACGGCGAGGAGGCCGTGCGCTTCCTCAGCACGCCGGCGCAGACCCACCCGTGGAGCACGCAGTCGAAGTACACCACCGCGGATGTCGTGGGCTTCTTCGACACCACGCTGGGCGCCCCCAACCCCATCGAGCCCACCTCGCAGGTGTGGCAGTGGAAGGAGCTGTTCACGGCGCTCGGCCTGATCGGCTTCGGCATGTTCCTCGTCGTGTTCACACGCGAGCTGCTGTTCACGCGCGCCTTCGCGGGCCTGCGCGACGAGGTGGCCCCGGCCGAGAAGACGACCGCGAAGGGCCTCGCCTGGTTCTGGGGCGGCCTCGTCGTGTCGGCCGCGATCTCGGCGCTGTCGTACGTGTGGCTGAGCCAGCAGTCCTGGCTGACGGGCATCGTCCACAACGCCGTGCCCAACCCGGTGCCCACCGGCTCGGTGTTCTTCATCGCCGTGTGGGCCGCGGTCAACGGCGTGGCGGCGATCGCCATCATGCTGCTGTCGTACTTCCTCTACGGCCGCAAGGCGGGCCAGAGCCCGCGCGCGCTCGGCATCTGGCCGGGCTGGAAGCGCCTGCTGCAGAGCGTGGGCCTCGTGGCCGTGGCGACGACGGCGACCTTCCTGCTCGTGTTCCTCGCGGACTACTTCTTCAAGACCGACTTCCGCCTCTGGGTGCTGGCCGTGAAGGTGTTCCCGCAGGACAAGATCTGGTACGGCCTGTTCCTGGTGCCGCTGTTCCTGATCTACTTCGTCGCGAACTCCGTGTCGATCAACGTGTTCAACCGGTTCACGCTGGCCGGCCGCGAGTGGGTGAACACCGCCGTGCTGGCGCTGTTCAACTCCCTCGGCCCGATCGTGCTCGTGCTGCTGCAGTACCTCACCTTCTGGGTGACGGGCGACCTCGTGCCCGGCTTCGGCGGCATCTACAGCATCTGGCTGTTCCCGGTGGTCGTGATCCTGGCGTTCACGGCCGTCGTCACGCGCAAGATCTACCGCGAGACGAACAACCCGTACATCGCCGGCATCCTCAACGCCGTCGTCGTGTCGATCGTCTCCGTGTCGAACTCGCTCGTCATGACCTACTGATCCGCCCCAGCGAACGGCCCCGGAGTCTCGGCTCCGGGGCCGTTCGCGCACCGGTTCAGGGGCGGGCGCGCTCCAGCGCGTCGCGGAAGAGGCGCGCGCGGCGGGTGACCTCGTGGGTGTCGCCGGCGGCCAGCGCCGAGGCGGGGACGAGGTCGCCTCCCGCGCCGACGGCCACGGCGCCCGCCGCGAACCACTCCGCCAGGTTCTCGGGCGTCACGCCGCCCGTGGGCATGAGCGGCACGTCGGGGAACGGCCCTCGCAGCGCCCGGAGGAACGACGGGCCCACCGCCGAGGCCGGGAAGATCTTCACGACGTCGACGCCCGCCGCCGTGGCCGTCATCACCTCCGTGGGCGTGAGCGCGCCGGTCATGGCGACGGCGCCCGTGGCGCGCATCTGCGCGGCGAGCGCCGGGACGGTGCCGGGGCTGACGAGGAACGCCGCGCCGGCGTCCGCCGCCTCGCGCGCCTGCGCCGCCGTCGTCACGGTCCCCGCGCCCACGTACGCGACGTCGCCGTGGCGCCGGATCGCCTCCGCGATCACGGCCGCGGCGTCGGGCGTGGAGTACGTCACCTCGATCCCGATGATGCCGCCGCGCACGAGCGCGTCGATCGCGTCGAGGGCCGCGGCGGCGGCGGGCGCGCGCAGCACCGCGAACACCCCGGCGTCGCGTGCCCGGATCAGTCGATCCTCTGCCATGGTCTCCCCTACATGTCCCGTGTGCTCGACAGCGCGATGGCGGCGCACTCGTGCCCTCGTCGCAGGCTCTCTCCCGTCGGCGCGTCGTCCAGCACGCCGGAGAGGAAGCCCGCCGCGAACGCGTCGCCGGCCCCCACCGGCTCGACGACGTCGACGCGCGGCGCGGCCTCGAAGATGCGCGCGCCGCGCGCGTAGGCCGTGGCACCCACTGCGCCGTCCTTCACGACGAGCGTCGCCGGGGTGTCGAGCAGCGCGCGCACGTCGTCGGCGTCCCGCGTGCCCCACAGCCCCTCGGCCTCGTCGAGCCCGACGAACGCGATGTCGGCGCGGCGGGCCAGGTCGCGCAGCACGGGGGCCGCGCCCGCGGCGTCCCACAGCGGCGCGCGGTGGTTGACGTCGAAGCTCACGGGAACGCCCGCATCGCGCGCGGCGTCGAACGCGGCCGACAGCAGCGCGCGGCAGCCGGGCGAGAGCGCGGCGGTGATGCCGGTCACCTGCAGCAGCGCGACCTCGCCCCAGTCCACGCCGGCGAGCAGGCGCGCGTCGGCGTGCGACCCGGCCGACCCGGCACGGTAGTAGTGCACCCCGCCGCCGGGGTCCTTCACGTACAGGCCCGTCGGGTGGGCGTCGTCCCACTCGATGCGCGTCGTCACGCCGACGGCGCGCAGCGATCGCGCGATGCGCTCCCCTATCGGGTCCCGGCCAAGCCGACCGAGCCAGACGGCGTCGTGCCCGAGCGCCGCCAGCCGCGCCGCGACGTTCGACTCCGCGCCGCCGGGCTCCATCCGGAACAGGTCGGCGTCGACGACGGGCTCGCTGGCGACCGGCGCGATCACGGCCATCGTCTCGCCGATGCACAGCACGGGCCGGCGGTCAGCGGGCATCGTCCCGCGCCTCGCCCGTGTAGCCCAGGCTCGCGCTGATGCCGCGCGCGGCGCGCATCACCTGCTCCGACACCTCGCGCAGCCGGGAGATGGGCAGCTCGAACTCGAGCGCCGAGATGCTCACGCCGCCGATCGCCCTGCCGGACGAGTCGAGCACCGCCGCGCCGATGCAGCGCAGGTTCGCCTCGTTCTCGCCGTTGTCGATCGCCCAGCCCCGCTGCCGCGTGGCCCGCAGATCGTCGAGCAGCGACGCGACCGTCGTGTGGGTGGCCTCGGTCACGCCGCGCATGCCCGTGCGGTGCATGATCTCGGCGACCTCCTGATCCGACCGCGCGGCCAGCACGGATTTGCCGATCGAGGTCGAGTGCAGCGGCACGAGGCCTCCCACGCGCGAGACCATGCGGTACGAGCCGCGGCCGTCGAGCTTGGCGGCGTACATGACGGCGTCGTGCTTGACGAGCCCGAAGTGCACGGTCGCCCCGGTCGCCTCGCGCAGCGCCTCGAGGTGCGGCCTGGCCTGCCTGTTGATCTCGGCGTCGTCGCTCAGCAGCCCCGCCAGCGCCAGCATGCGGCGCCCCGGCCGGTAGCGCTTCGCGTCGTCCTGGTACACCCAGCCGTTCGCCACGAGCTCCGAGAGGATGCGGTGGACGGTGCTGTTGGACAGGCCCGTCGCCTTCGCGAGGTCGGACAGCCGGTCGTTCGAGAGCACGGCCTCGAGCACCGCCAGCCCCTTCGCGAGGGCGGACGCCGGCCCGGTCTGATCGCTCATCCCCACCATTCTCGTGCCGGGCTCCCTCTCCGCGGCGCCGCGTGCGGCGATGCCGTCGCGTGCGGCCATCAGCGGATGCCGGCGACGGGGATGCCCTCTGCGTCGTCGTACGTCGCGTTCTCACCGGACGTCGCCCACACGAAGCTGTAGGAGCCCGTCCCGGCGCCGAAGTGCATCGACCAGCTGGGCGAGACGACGAGCTCGCGATCCGCGACGACGAGATGGCGGCTCTCGTCGGGCTCGCCCATCACGTGGAACACGCGGTCATCGGGCTCCAGGTCGAAGTAGAGATAGCACTCCGTGCGGCGGTCGTGCGTGTGCGGGGGCATCGTGTTCCAGACGCTCCCGGCATGCACCGTGGTGAACCCGAAGGCGATGTTCGCGCTGGCGGTGCGCCCCTCGATGACGCACTGGTGCAGCGTGCGGCGATTGCCCGAGGCCGCGTCGCCGAGCTCGACGATGTTCATGCGCTCCCGCGTGATGAGGGTGTTCGGGTGCGCGGCGTGCGCGGCGGCCGTGAACACGTAGAACGCGGCGGGATCGGACGGATCGTCCGACGCGAACGTTACGTCGCGCGTGCCGCGCCCCAGGTACAGCGCCGTCGTGTGGGCCAGCGCGTACGTCTCGCCGTCGGCGGTGACGGTGCCGGGACCGCCCACGTTGAGGATGCCCGCCTCGCGGCGCTGCAGCAGGTGCTCGGCGCGCACCTGGTCGGGCAGCGGCAGGGCGATCGGCTCGCGCTCGGGCACGATGCCGAAGGCGGCGATGCGGTCGTGGTGCGTGTAGACGCCGTGGGCCTCGCCGGGGACGAACAGCCCCTCGGCGAGGAACGCGCGCCGCAGCTGCGCCGTGTTCATCGCGGCGGTCGCCTCGGGGCTGTGCGCGTAGAGCGTGCGGATGTCCATCAGTTCCCTCCCTCGTGGGTCTCGCGCCAGGCGGCCAGCGCCTCCATGGCGAGGCCCTGGCCCCATGGCTGCGGCCGATCGTCGCGGATGACCGAGTAGCCGAACGGGATCAGCTGCAGGATCGTGCCGGCGCTCACGCGCGTCAGCACGCCGTCGTCGACGTACGCGACGGCGCCGAGCACGGCGCGCTCGCCCGCCGAGCGCAGGCGGGCGTGGCGCTCGGCCCCCAGCCGCTCGGGTCCGAGCGCCGCCGCGGCGCGCAGCAGCGCCGCGCCGAGCCCGGCGGCGGCGGACGTCTCGAGGATGCCGCGCACCTCGACGGGCGAGTCGACGAGCACGTCCCACACCCCGTGATCCGGCTGCAGCGCGGCGACCGCCTCGAGCAGCGGCACGAGGCGCTCGGCCACGGCGGCGCTGCCCGTCGCGGCGAGCAGGTCGGCGCCCGCCAGCGCGAACCACGCGTTGGCGCGGCCCCAGTGGCAGTCGATCCGCACGCCCTGATTCGTACCGTGCACGAGCAGGGCGCTGTCCGGGTGCTGCAGCAGGTCGGCGTGACGCAGCCACTGCTCCTCGGCCTCGCTCACGAGCTCGGGCCGCGCCAGCGCGCGGCCGGCGCGCAGCAGGAACTGGCCCGCCATGTACACCGTGTCGGCCCACACGCCGCCCGGCCAGTGCTCGAGTGCGCCGTTGGGGGCGCGGGTGGCCTCGGGCGCCCGCTCGTACCAGGTCAGGCAGGCCTCCAGCAGCGCCGCCGTCTCGGGCCGCGGATCGCGCGCGTGCAGCTCCGCGAGCGCGGCGCCGGGCGCGAGGTTGTTGACGTGCTCGAGGACGGGAGGCGCGGCGAGGTACGGATCCATGAAGGAGCGCACCCACTCCGGCGCCCGCTCCCCGCGGGCGTCGGCGAGCCGGAGCGCGGCGAGCAGGCACACGCCCTCGCCCCAGAACCAGCGGGTCATGCCCCACGCCGCGGTCTCGCGCTGGAGGGCGTCCTCGATGCCCTCCCGCGAGGCGAGGAACGCGGCCGGGGTCAGCGGCGTCCGCGGCGCGGCCGCGAGCTCGGCGGAGGAGAGGTCTTCACCGGCCATCGCGCGCGATCACCTCCCGCGTGGCGGCGAGGGCGCCGGCGATGTCGAGCTCCAGCTCGGCACCGCCCCACGACACCGTCGCCCTGTCCTGCCCGAAGCCGAGGGTCACGGCCGGATTGTCGAGGTGCGGCTCGGTCTCCGGCACGCCGCCGGCGAAGCCGGCGGGCGCGTCGTCGACGAGGAAGGGACCGTCGAAGGTCAGCTCGAGCGCCGGCGCGTCGACGCGGCGCCAGCTGACGCCCGGGTCGTGGTCGCCCTCGGGGTTCCACACGAGCTCGCCGTCCTCCAGGCGCGACGCCCACTCCTCGAACGGCCCGTCCTTCGCGGCGCGCCCGACCACGGCGACCCACGCCGAGCCGCCCGCCATCGGCAGCCACTCCTGCTCCGCCGTGTCGCCGTGCGACATCACCCGCACGCCGCCCTCGGTCGCGACCGCGACGTACCCGTCGCCGCGCCGGCCGAAGAGCCACTCGTCGCCCACGAGCACCTCGTCGAACTGCGCGACGGGGAACCACAGGTGGGTCTGCGGGCGCGGATCGGTGGTCGTGAAGCGCTGCACGTGCACGAGCGCCTCGCGGTGCTGGTGCACGCGGCCGAGCACCCGGTGCCCCGCCCACCCGTTCGGACGCGCCGCCGAGCCGGTGTCGGCGTTGGCGGGATGCGTGACGAAGACCTGCAGCTCGCGGCCGAGCGTCGCGCCCCACAGGTGCTCCTGCAGGCCCGGCAGCCCCGAGCGGTAGTCCTGCACGCTCGCGAGCATGACGTCCGGGGTGCGGAAGACGCGCAGGTCCGAGCGGTACGGGCGATCCAGCAGGTCGCGCTCGAACGCCAGCGCACCGCGGTACACCTGCCGCCCGTCCCATTCCTCCGGCTCGCGGGCGGCGAGCTCCCGCACGACGGCGGGCACCTCGTAGCGGCGCGCGAGCGCGAGCGCCGTGACGGGCAGCACGGCGTCGTTGAGCGTGCCGACGCCGCCGATCAGCCGCAGCAGCGGCGAGGTCTCCTCGTACCGGCTGCTGCGCAGCGTGTGCACGTACGAGCGGCCGTGCGCCGCGCCGTGCACCCCGCGCCACGAGTTGCTCGTGAGCGTGACGAGCACCTTGTCGAGCAGCGTGCGCGCCGCCGAGGCCAGCGCGGCATCCGCGCCGAGCTCGATGAGCGCGGCCAGCGCGTACGAGTCGATCGCGAGATACGCGTTCGAGTCGAACTCGCTGAAGCCGCCCTCGAGCTTGCGCGCGATCCACGCCGCCGCGCGCGCCCTGCCCTCGCGGGCGTGCTCGGCGCCGGTCCGGCCGTCGACCGGGAAGACGTCGTCCGGGAACGCCTCGCCCGCGAGCGTCTGCGCCGTGTGCCACACGAACTGGTGGTTCTCGGTGAAGTAGCACATGGCGTCGAGGCCGGGCTGGGTGATCCAGTACTTCATGCCCGTCAGCTCGGCCCGCACCTGCGTGCGCAGGTCGCCGTCCCACGCCTCGGCGGGGATCCAGTGCCACGCGAACAGCAGCGCGATGACCTCGAAGTCGGCGCAGTCCCCGCGCGTGACGACGCGGTGGCGCGCGGAGGCGAGGTCGGCCGCCGTCACGCGCGTGCCCGGGTCGAGCGCGTGGCGCGCAAGCACGCCCGCCACGCCCGCCTCGCGGACGTCGTCGCCGCCGCCGCTCACGTGCGTGAGCACCTCGCGGCGCCACTGCTCGGGCGTGCCCGTGCTGGCCTCGCGGCTGTCGCGCGGCAGGTGCGCCACGCGCAGCCGCACCGTCTGCGGGCAGCGGTCGTCGTCCAGCCCCACCTCGACGATGGACTCGCCCGTGCTGAGCATCGAGGCGCCGGCCGAGCGCGCGACGTCCGCGCCCTCGTCCTCCTCCTCCTCGGCGCCCACCAGCGAGTACCGCGCGTGCCCGTCGGCGTCGGTCGTCACCCGCTGCCAGGCGCCGTCGCCCACGCGCACCCGCAGGGCCACCCCCGGGGGCGCGCTCAGCACGCCCGCGTCGCCCTCCTGCGCCCAGCTCGTCGACGCGACGCGCGAGAGCACCGTCTCGGCCAGCCGCGCCGCCGTCTCGTCGGCGCCCTCGGAGGGGATCACGACGCGCACCGGGAGCCCGACCACGCGCAGGCGCGCCACGTGCCTCACCTCGCGGAACGCGACCTGCCAGGTGGCCAGGTGCACGGTCGTGGCGCGCGAGTGCAGGCGCACGCGCACGCTGTGCACCTCGGGCTCCATGTACGACACCGTGCCGCCCCGCAACACGACCTCGCCGTCGACCCACAGCACGAACGGCCCCGTCGTGTGCAGCTCGAGCGTGCGCCACTCCGCCTGGTCGACCTCGAGCACCGTCGCGGCGATCGCGGCGCGGTACTCGGGCGTGAAGCAGAACGCCGACCAGTCGAGCAGCCCGTCCCATCCGGTCCGCACGCGGCGCCACGCGCCCTCGTGCGTGGCACCGAACGACCGCCAGGCGATGGGCCGGCCCTCGCCGATCGCGGGCAGCGGCTGATCGGTGTCGATCGCGTGCGCCGCCAGGATGCGCTCCTTCAGCGGCCCCACGTCGGGGCCCTGCGTGAGCACCCAGCGCCCCTCGTCCGCGGACGGCAGGCCGTCCGAGAAGCGCTCGTCGCGCCACGGCGAGCCGTCGGAGGGGAGGAAGTCGGCGAGGTCGTCGCACGGCAGCGCCCAGGCGGGCGACACGAGCCAGTCGCGGACGGTGCCGTCGGCGTCGGTGACGTGCACCGTGCGGCCGGTGCGGGCGGGAAGGGATGTCATAGGTCCTCGAGGGTGGAGCGGTGGGAGGGGATCACTTGATGCCGGTGTTGGCGATGCCGGTGGCGATCTGCCTCTGGAAGATGAGGAAGATGATCAGCACCGGGATGGTGGAGACGACGCCCATCGCGAGGATGAGGTTGAAGGGCACCGTCAGCTCGGCGTTGAAGCGGGCCAGCGCGACCGGGAGGGTGTACACGGCCTCGCTCTGCGCCACGACGAGGGGCCACAGGAAGTCGCTCCAGCGCCACATGACGGAGAAGATCGCCACGACGGCCAGCGCGGGCGTGCACAGGGGCAGCACGATCTGCACGAAGGTGCGGAACTCCCCCGATCCGTCCACACGGGCGGCCTCGATCAGCTCGTCCGGGATGGAGAGCATGTACTGGCGCAGCAGGAACACGCCCGTCGGCGTGGCGGCCGCCGGGATGATCATGCCCCACAGGGTGTTCACGAGGCCCAGCGAGGCCACCACCTGGTAGACGGGGATGAGGATCACCTGCAGCGGGATCATGATCGTCGCGAGCGTGAGCAGGAACAGCAGGTTCTTGCCGCGGAAGTTGTACTTCGCCAGCGCGTAGGCCGCCATCGAGTTGATGGCGAGCGTCAGCACGGTGGCCGCGATCGTGACGATCACGCTGTTGCCGAGGTACTGCACGAAGTTGAAGCGGCTGAGCGCCTCGGTGTAGTTGCCGAGCCCCCACGACTCCGGCAGCAGCGCCGGCGGCCGCTGCGCGAGCTCCGTGGGCGTCTTGAACGAGCCGAGGAACATCCACAGCAGCGGGATGAGGCAGGCCAGCGCGCCCGCGGTGAGCACGACCACCCGCAGGGCGTCCGAGAGCCTCACCGGCTTGCGGCTGATCGATGTCCAGGTGCGCTTGGGCGCCGTGCCGGTGGTGATGAGACGCGTCTCGCTCATACCGCTTCCCTCCTGCGGCTCACGATCCAGTTGACGATCGTCAGCGCGAACACGACGAGGAACAGCAGCACGCCGCCCGCGGTCGCGATGCCGAACCGGATCGGCGACTGGAAGCCGTTCTCGTAGATGTACTGGACCATGAGCATGGTCGCGCCGACCGGCCCGCCGCCCGTGAGGGTCCAGATGAAGTCGAAGGACTGGAAGCCGTGGATCGTGGCGAGCACGACCACGACGACGATGCTCGGCTGCAGCAGCGGCAGCGTGATCACGCGGAACTGGTCCCAGCTGGTGGCGCCGTCCATCTTCGCCGCCTCGTACAGGGCGGGATCGATGGACTGCAGGCCGGCGAGCAGGATCAGCATGTAGAAGCCGACCTGCATCCACACGCCCACGAGCACGACGGCGACCATGGCCCAGAACCCGTCGACGAGCCACGGCACTCCGGGCACGCCGATCGCGCCGAGCGCGGTGTTCACGAGGCCGTTCTCGCGCTCGAGCATCCAGTTCCAGATGAGGCCGACGACCACGGGCGAGACGAGCACGGGGATGAAGAAGACGGCGCGGAAGAACGTCTTGCCGCGCCCCTGCGCGTTGACGAGCACGGCGATCGCGATCGCGGCGGCGGTCGCCAGCAGCACGTAGGCCACCGCGAACACCGCCGTGTTGCGCGCCACGGTCCAGAACTCGGCCGAGGTGAGGATCTGCTCGTAGTTGCCGAGGCCCTCCCAGCGGAACGTGCGCCCGTTGCTCGACGAGTACAGCGACATGTTGAAGCCGTTGAGCGCCGGGTAGATCGTGAAGATGGCGAAGATCGCCATGTTCGGGATGAGGAACAGGTACGGGGCGATGCGGATGCCCCACCCTCCCGGCCGCCGCGTGCGCGGCGGCCGGGAGGTGACCAGTGCGGCAGTGGTCACGACGTGGTTTCCTCCACGAGCGCGTCGATCTCGGCGCTCAGGTCGGTCAGCGCGGTGCGCAGGTCCTTCTGGCCGGCCACGACGGTCGAGAGCTCGTCGACGAGCGCGGTCGCCGACGCGCTGAACGCCGGGTGCCCGTTGGACTCGAAGCCCTCCTCGGGCGTGTCGACGAGGTCGGCGAGGAAGACGTCCATCGCCTCCTGGGCGGCCTCGTCCGGGTAGGTGACGCCGCTCTCGGAGAGGTCGACGCGGGTCGGCAGCTGCCCACCCACCGTCACGAACGTCTCCTGCTGCTCGGCGTCGTTCATGAAGCGGATGAACTCGGCCGCGAGGGCGGGGTTCTCCGACTGCTCGAACGCCGCCATGAACTTGCCGCCGGGGAACCCGCCGCACTCGGTCTCGCACGGGTTGGGCACGACGGTCCAGTCGAACTGGGCGTTCTCGACGAACTGGGCGACCTGCCAGTTGCCGGAGAGGTAGATCGGCGTCTCGCCCGCGAGGAAGATCTCGTTGGCGCCCTGGTAGCGCGATCCCGATCCCAGCCAGAAGTCTGCCGGCATCTCGCCGTTCGCCATCATGTCGACGATCGGCTGCAGCGCGGCCTCCGCCCTGTCGATGTCGAGGGCGTTACCGTCGTCGTGCAGCAGGTAGGTGCCGTACTCGCTCAGGATGGTGGAGAGGCGGTGGCCCGACTTGTCCATCGCGAAGGCGTAGGGCACGCCCGTGGCCTCCTTGACCTCCTGGGCCGCCGAGAGCATCTCGTCCCACGTCCACTCGGTCGGGACCTCCACGCCGGCCTGCTCGAACAGGTCGACGTTGATGAACGGGCCGTTCATCGTCAGGTCGCTCGGCACGGCGATCATCTCGTCGTCGTCGTTGAGGACGGCACTCGTCGGGCCCGGCAGGAACTGCTCGCGGTAGTCCTCGCCGAGGTACGGGTCGAGCACGAGCAGGTCGTCGCGGAAGTCGGTCAGGCCCGTGAGGCGCACCACGTCGGGCGGGTTGCCGCCCGAGAGGCGGTTCAGGGTCGAGGTGACGAGGTCCGCGTACGGCAGGATCTCGAGCTCGACGGTGACGTCGTACTCCTCCTCGAACTCGGCGATGAGCTGGCGCGTGCCCTCCTCGTCCGGCCCGTCGGTGAAGTACATGTACTCGAGCGCGAGGCCGGCGAAGTCCTCGGGCGCGAGCGTCTGCACGTCCTGCGGCTCGTCCCCCTCGCCCTCGAGCTGCCCCGGCGCGCAGCCGACCGCAATGGCGGCGACCGACGCCAGCGCGAGCGCCGGCAGCGCCCGCATTCGTTTCCGTGCCACGGATCCTCCTTGATCGGGTTCTCGGTCTTCGAGAACTGGTCGATGACATGTCCCACCATAATCAATAGAATTCCCGTAGATAGGAAACGTTTTCCGCGTGGCGGAATTAGCGGCAGGGAGAGACGCCTGATATGACCTTCACAGAGCTGTGGAGCACGCATCCGAACGACCTCGGATTCCTGGACGAGCAGCACCTGCGCGACCGCTTCGTCGTGCGCGACCTCTTCCGCCCCGGAGAGCTGTCCTTCGCGTACGCGCACGATGATCGCCTGCTCATCGGCGGCGTGCGCGTGCAGGGCGAGGAGGTGCCGCTCGAGGCGCCGGACGCGCTGCGCGCGGAGCACTTCCTCGAGCGGCGCGAGCTGGGCGTCGTGTGCCTGGACGGATCCGTGGAGGTGACGGCCGACGACGAGAGCTTCTCGATGGGCGGGCACGACGTGCTCTACCTGCCGATGGGCACGCGCCGGGTCGCGTTCCGCGGCGACGGCACCCTCTACCTCGTCTCGGCGCCCGCCCACCGCGCCGGCACCGCTGCCCTCGCGGCGCGCGACCACGTCGAGGCGCTGCACCTCGGATCGGCGGAGCAGGCGAACGAGCGCACGATCCGCAAGTACATCCACGCGGACGGCATCGCCGCGAACCAGCTCGTGCTCGGCATCACGACGCTGGCCGCCGGCTCGGTGTGGAACACGATGCCGTCCCACCTGCACGCGCGGCGCACGGAGATCTACCTCTACGACGGGCTCGGCGACAACGTGCTCGTGCATCTGATGGGCGAGCCGGGCGCGACGCGCCACCTCATGCTCCACGACCGCGATGCCGTGGTGTCGCCGCCGTGGTCGATCCACACCGGCGTCGCCACCGGCGCGTACTCGTTCGTGTGGGCGATGGCGGGCGAGAACGTCGACTACAGCGACGTCGAGGCCGTCGAGCCGAAGGACCTGAGGTGAGCGCCGTCGACGCGGCCCGCCCGCTGGCCGGCCGCCGCGCCGTCGTCACGGGCGGCGGCGCCGGCATCGGCTTCGCGTGCGCGCGGCTGCTCGCCGAGCGCGGGGCCGAGGTGGTGCTCCTGGGGCGGGCTTCCGTCGAGGCCGGCGCGGAGTCGCTGCGGGCCGAGGGCCACGCCGTCGGCACGGTCCGCTGCGACCTGTCGGACCCCGACGAGACGCGCCGGGTCGCCGACGAGCTCGCCGCGGGCGAGCGGGTGGACATCCTCGTGAACAACGCGGGGATCATCCACCGCGAGCCCGCCGTCGACCACTCCCGAGAGGGCTGGCGGCGGGTGCTCGACGTCAACCTCGACGCGGTGTGGACCCTCACACAGGCGCTCGGCCGCGGCATGGTCGAGCGCGGCGACGGCCGCATCGTGACGATCGCGTCGCTGCTGTCGTTCCAGGGCGGCATCAACGTCGTCTCGTACGCGGCGAGCAAGCACGCCGTCGTCGGCATGACGAAGACGCTCGCGAACGAGTGGTCGGCCGCGGGGGTCACCGTCAACTGCGTCGCGCCGGGCTACATCGCCACCGACAACACCGCCGCGCTGCGGGCAGACGGGAAGCGGGGGCGCGAGATCCGCGAGCGCATCCCCGCGGGGCGCTGGGGCGAGCCGAGCGACATCGCCGGCGCGGTCGCCTTCCTCGCCGGGCCGGACGCCGCCTACGTCAACGGCCACGTGCTCGTCGTGGACGGCGGCTGGCTCGCCCGCTGACGACGGTCGTCGCGCCGCCGCCGGCCTCCCCCGGTGGCGGCGCCTCAGGTCGCGGAGGGAGCCTTCGCGGAACGGCGCAGGGCGAGGACGAGACCGCCGATCGCGATCGCGATGCCCAGCGCCATGAGGGCGAGCGCGAGGATCCAGCCGGCCTCGGCCTCCAGGAGCAGCGCGCTGACCGATTCGTTGAGCGCCATCGCCAGCTCGGGCGCCGCGAGGATCGCGATGCCGGCGACCGCGACGGCGGCGAGGAGTGCGCCCCACACGATCGCCGCCCAGCGGACGGCGGGAGTGGTGCGCGTGTCGATGTTCTCGGTCATGTCAGTCCTCGTAGGTGCGGTAGATGTCGATGATGCCGTCCTGCTGATCCAGGCGCAGCACGCGCTCGGGGGCGCCTGCCCCGCCGTCGTAGGCGAACAGCCACGTGCCGTTCGTGCGCGGCGCGACCTCGCGGCCGCTCGGATGCGCGCGGTCGATGAGCCGCACCGTGCCGGCGAAGCCGGGGGCGATCTCGACCCGCGTGTCGGCGTTGCGCGGCGCGCACGGTCGCCGAAAGCGATGCGGTCTTCTCGCCGCGCCTGGCCGGCTTCGTCATCGACGCGTTCGGTGCCGCGGCGGGCGAGACCGCGCAGGCCGACGACGAGCTCGACCGGCTCTCGGCCCGCGAGCAGGAGGTGATGCGCCTCATCGCCCGCGGCTACGCGTACAAGGAGGTCGCCGGCGAGCTGTTCATCTCGATCAAGACGGTGGAGTCGCACGTGTCGGCCGTGCTCCGCAAGCTGCAGCTGTCGTCCCGCCACGAGCTCACCGCCTGGGCGTCCGCCCGACGCCTGCTCTGACCGATCCGGCTTGCCTCCGGACGGCGGCGCCTGCCAGAGTACGGGGGTGAGCGAGACCCGCGAGGCGCCGGCGCCGCACGATGCGCGCCTGGAGCCGGCACGCCCGGTGCTGCTGATGTTCCGCTCGTTCCTCATCCGCGCGCTCGCCGCGGCGGTGCTGTACTCGTTCCTCGCGGTCGGCAGCAAGAGCCAGTGCTTCGGCGAGGCCGACGAGACGTGCATCCGGGTCGAGATCGGGCCGAGCCCGATCTTGTACCTGGCCATCGCCTTCATCGCCATCGGCGCGTTCCGCGCGGTGGACCGGCGCGCCGTCGACGCGCACGACGCCGCCCGCATGCTCACGCGGCGTCTGCGGCTCATCCTCGCGATCGTCGTCGTGTCGATCGTCGCGATCGGGCTGTGGATCGCCTACTGTCCGATCGAGGGATGGCCCCGCCCGGGCACGTGGTTCTTCCCGTTCCCCTTCGGCGCCGCCGAGCTCACGCACGTCTGACGCCCACCCGATACGCTCGTCGCATGCGGGCGGAGGCGATCATGGCGGGACCGCGCGGCCGGCGCCTCTGCTATGAGCTGCTCCGCACCGGCGAGCCGGACGACGAGGTCTCGATCGGGCTGTCCCACCTCGCGCGGGAGCATCGGGCGGCGGGCGAGACCGTGGTGATCTTCGGGCAGGGCGCGGCCGACCCGCCGCCGCCGGACGCGGCCGAGCTCGCGCGGCTCGTGCTCGCGCGCGATCTCCGCAGCGTCACCGACGTCGCCGTCACGGCGGCTCTCGTCGCCGCGGTCGACGCCGCCCGCTACTGGCAGCCCCCGGACGGCGAGGACGCCGTCGCGTCCCTCCCCGAGCTGCGCGACGCGCTGACGGAGATCGCACGGCGGGTGGCGGATCAGCCCGCGACCGGCTGGTGGTCGGCCGGCCTGAGCCCGCAGCAGTGGGCGATCGATCGCGGCGATGCCGCGGTGCCCGATCCGCGCGACGCGCGCGCCGCTCCGGAGGCGTGGCGGGCGGCGGCGGCACAGGGCGAGGCATGGGCGGAGCGCGAGTCCCCGCGGGATGTCTCGGCGTCGTGGAGCAACACGTGGTGGTCGACGCCCTCCGGCGTTCTCGCCACGACGGGCGAGATGGGCGACGGCACGCCCGCCGGGGTGCGGCTCGTCGAGGACAGCCTGGGCTGGCGGGAGGTGCGCGCGATCCCCGTGCGCGGCACCGGCCGCGTGCTCGAGATCCGGGGCATTGACGAGTGGGCCGAGCTGTGCCGGCGCCACCCGCTGGACGTCACCGCCTCGCGGCGCCACGACTGGTACCAGGCGACCGGGCGCGACGGGAGGTGGGTCATCCCCGACTGGTTGCTCGTCGCCCGCGAGTGGGACGCCGTGCATCTGCCCGTCGAGGGCTACCTCGCCTGCGCGGGCCGCGCGATCCGGGTCGACGACGAGCACTCGAGCGTGATCGCCGGGTGGTCGCCCGACACGACGTACTGGCTGACCGACGCGGCGCGCGTCACGGGCGATCCGGTCACGTGGCGGCAGGAGCGCCGCGACAGCACCTGGCGGCGAGCCGGGTCCTGAGCGCGGCCGGGCGCAGCCGGATCAACGGCCGCCGAAGAGCTTCTGGATCTCCGCCAGGTCGGCCTCAGACGGGGCCTGCTGCGCGCCAAGGCCGAAGCCCGAGCCCGTGGGCTGCTGCGTGATCATGCCGGCGTTCTCGGCGGCGCGCTTGGCGGGGTTGCCCGAGCGCGATCCGCCCTTCTTCTTCGCCTGCTTGCCGCGCTTGGCCGACGCGCCGGTGCGCCCCATCCCGGGCACAGGACCCATGCCGGGGATGTTCGGGGTTCCCCCGCGCGCGACGGTCTTCATCATCTTCGCGGCCTGCTCGAACCGGTTCACGAGCTGGTTCACGTCGGTGACGGTCATGCCGGAGCCGCGCGCGATGCGCACGCGACGCGAGCCGTTCAGCAGCTTCGTGTTCTGACGCTCCGCGGGCGTCATCGAGCGGATGATCGCCTCCGTGCGGTCGATCTCTCGCTCATCGAAGTCGTCCAGCTGCTGCTTCATCTGGCCCATGCCCGGCAGCATGCCGAGCATCTTCTTCATCGAGCCCATCTTCTTGAGCTGCTGCATCTGCTCGAGGAAGTCCTCGAGCGTGAACTGGTCCTTCGCGAACTTCTCGGCGACCTTCGCGGCCTCCTCCTCGTCGAAGGCCTGCTGGGCCTGCTCGATGAGGGTCAGGATGTCGCCGAGGTCGAGGATACGGCTCGCCATGCGGTCGGGGTGGAACGGCTCGAGATCCTCGAGTCCCTCACCCGTGGAGGCGAAGATGATCGGACGGCCCGTGACCGAGGCGACCGAGAGCGCGGCGCCACCGCGGGCATCGCCGTCGAGCTTCGACAGCACGACGCCCGTGAAGTCGACGCCCTCCTGGAACGCCTTGGCCGTGTTGACCGCGTCCTGACCGATCATCGCGTCGATGACGAACAGCACCTCGTCGGGGCTCGTCGCCTTGCGGATGTCGGCGGCCTGCTTCATCAGCTCGGCGTCGACGCCGAGGCGTCCTGCCGTGTCGATGATGACCACGTCGTGAAGCTTCTGCTTCGCGTACTCGACGCCGTCGCGCGAGACGCGCACCGGGTCGCCGACGCCGTTGCCGGGTTCGGGTGCGTAGATCGCCGCTCCCGCACGCTGGGCGACGACCTGCAGCTGGTTCACGGCGTTCGGGCGCTGGAGGTCGGCGGCGACGAGCAGCGGCGTGTGGCCGTCCTTCTCGAGCTGACGCGCGAGCTTGCCGGCGAAGGTCGTCTTACCGGATCCCTGCAGGCCCGCGAGCATGATCACGGTCGGCGGGTTCTTCGCGAACTGCAGACGGCGCTGCTGGCCGCCGAGGATGCCCACGAGCTCCTCGTTGACGATCTGCACGACCTGCTGCGCGGGGTTCAGGGCGCGGTTGACCTCGTCGCCGAGCGCGCGCTCGCGCACCTTGGCGGTGAAGTCCTTGACGACGGTGAGGGCGACATCCGCGTCGAGCAGGGCGCGGCGGATCTCGCGGACGGTGCCGTCGACGTCGGCCGGGGAGAGCTTTCCCTTGGTGCGGAGATTGCGGAAGGTCTCTGTGAGCCGGTCGGAGAGCGTGCCGAAGGTAGCCATGATCCTCCGATTCTACCGGCGCGACTCAGCGGATCCCCTGCGCCCGCCGGATCGGTTCCGGCGTATTGTTGGACGCGATCCAGAAATCCGCGAAGGGATCCACATGCTCGACATCGTCCGGGTCGGCCTCGCGCCGGCCTACGTCCCCTATCTCGAGGCGTGGGAGCTGCAGCGCCGGGTGCACGCCGATGTGCGCGCCGGCGACAGGCCCGACACACTGCTGCTGCTCGAGCATGAGGCGGTCTACACGGCGGGAGTGCGCACGCAGCCCGAGGACCTGCCGACCGACGGCACCCCCGTCATCGAGGTCGACCGCGGCGGGCGGATCACCTGGCACGGCCCCGGTCAGCTCGTCGGGTACCCCATCGTGAGGCTGCCGGATCCGAACGACGTCGTCGGCCACGTGCGTCGCCTCGAGCGCGCGCTGATCGCCGCCCTCGCCGAGCTCGGCGTCGACGGATCGCAGATCGAGGGCCGCAGCGGCGTCTGGGTCGAGCGGTCTGGCGCCTCTCCCGCCAAGATCGCGGCGATCGGCGTCCGCGTCGCGGGAGGCGTCACCATGCACGGCTTCGCGATCAACTGCGACAACGCGCTCGACGGGTTCGGCGCGATCGTGCCGTGCGGGATCCGGGACGCCGGCGTGACCACGATCACCGACGTGGGCGGCCAGCGCGTCTCCCCCGCCGACGTCGTCGACGCCGTCTCTGCCGCCATGACCGCCGAGTTCGCGAAGGAGGTCGCCGCATGAGCGCCTGCGGTGCACCGGGCCCCGCGCCCGCCACGTCCCCCGACGGACGCAGGATGCTGCGCCTAGAGGTGCGCAACGCCGAGACGCCGATCGAGCGCAAGCCCGAGTGGATCAGGACCCGCGCGAAGACCGGGCCCGAGTACACGGCGCTCAAGTCGCTCGTGAAGAGCGAGGACCTCCACACGGTCTGCCAGGAGGCCGGCTGCCCCAACATCTACGAGTGCTGGGAGGACCGCGAGGCGACGTTCCTCATCGGCGGCTCGCAGTGCACGCGGCGGTGCGACTTCTGCCAGATCGACACGGGAAAGCCTGCCGACTACGACACGGACGAGCCGCGCCGCGTGGCGGAGAGCGTGCAGCGGATGGGCCTGAGGTACGCGACCGTCACGTCGGTCGCGCGAGACGATCTGCCCGACACCGGCGCCTGGCTGAACGCGGAGACGGTGCGGAAGATCCACGAGCTCAACCCGAACACCGGCGTCGAGCTGCTCGCGAACGAGCACAACGCCGATCCGGCGTTCCTCGGCCAGATCTTCGACGCGCGGCCCGAGGTCTTCGCCCACAACGTCGAGACGGTGCCGCGGATCTTCAAGCGCATCCGTCCGGCGTTCCGCTACGAGCGCTCGCTCGACGTGATCACGCAGGCGCGGGACGCGGGCCTCATCACCAAGTCGAACCTGATCCTCGGGATGGGCGAGGCACCGGAAGAGGTCATCGCCGCCCTGCACGACCTTCACGAGGCCGGCTGCGACATCATCACGATCACGCAGTACCTGCGCCCGACGCCGCGCCATCTGCCGGTCGCGCGCTGGGTCAAGCCGCAGGAGTTCGTCGAGTTCAAGGCCGAGGCCGAGCGCATCGGGTTCCTCGGCGTGCTCGCGGGACCGCTTGTGCGATCGTCCTACCGCGCCGGGCGCCTGTGGGCGCAGTCGATGCTGTCGAAGGGGCGCGAGATCCCTCCGCACCTCGCGCACATCGCCGAGGGCGCGGACGCCGGCTTCCTGCAGGCGGTCTGACGGCGGGACCGAGAACCGGACGCGTGTGACAGGCGAGGCTGGTGGAGGCCACATGCGTACGGCCCGCATCACGCCTCCGGCGTGCGACGCGGGCGGGGCGCGGTCAGTCGACCGGGATCGTGGCGATCGCCTCGAGGGCCGCATCGAGGGTGGTGGCGAGCTCGACCCGGCCGGGCCCCGCCAGCGCCCAGCGCTTGAGCGCCGCGATCACCGCCCCGCCATAGGCCGCGCCGGCGACGTCGGCAGCGAGCGGATCCAGTCCGCGACGCCGGAGCGCGCGGGCGACCGACCGGCCGATGCGGGCGCGACGAAGGGCCGCCTCGCGCTCGAGCTCGGCGGCGAGTCCCATCGCCTCGGCGTTGGCGAGGGCGAGGGCGAGGGCGTCGGGAGCGAGTCCGCGGGCGATCTCCCGCACCGCCTCCCGCGGCGTCCCCCGCTCGAGGTCCGTGTCGAGAGCGTCGAGGCGTTCGTCGAGCCCGCCCCAGAGCAGGGCCCCCTTCGACGCGGCGTAGTTGAAGAAGCTCGAGCGGCTCACTCCCGCACGCGCCGCGATCTCGGCGATCGAGGTCGCCTCGTAGCCCTGCTCGAGGAACAGCTCACTCGCGGCCTCGGCGAGCATCTCGCGCGAGGACGCCTTCGGCCGGCCCGCGCGGGAGGTGGTCACGTCGCCTCGCTCCGCTCGCTCCATCCGGCCCATGGCTCAAGCGTACGGGCGCGGCGTTTGCGCCGCCGCGCGGCATCCGCCTATCCTGAATTCATCACTGACCGTTCGGTCAGGAATTAGCATTCAGCTCCGTTCCGGTTCGACGAGGAGGTCATCCGGGTGAGCAGGACACTGCGCGTCGAGGTGCACGAGACGCACGTGCGCGCCACGCTCGACCGCCCCGAGAAGCGCAACGCGATCGACCGCGACCTGGTCGACGCGCTCCACTCGCTGTGCGCCGAGCTTGAACGCGAACCCCGCACGCTGATCCTCACCGGCGCGGGCGGCATCTTCGCGGCGGGCGCGGACATCGCCCAGCTTCGCGAGCGCCGCGCGGCCGACGCGCTCGAGGGAATCAACACCCACTGCTTCGCGCGCATCCGGGCCCTCCCCATGCCCGTGATCGCGGTCGTCGACGGGTACGCGCTCGGCGGCGGCGCCGAGCTCGCCTACGCGGCCGACATCCGGATCGGCACACCGACGCTGCGGGTCGGCAACCCCGAGACCGGCCTCGGCATCATCGCCGCCGCCGGGGCGACCTGGCGGCTGCGCGAGATCGTCGGCGAGCCGCTGGCCGCGGAGATCCTGCTGACCGGGCGCATGCTCGATGCGGCGGAGGCGCTCGCCGCGGGCCTCGTCACCCACGTGCTCGAGCCCGACGAGGCGCGGGCCGAGGCCGAGCGGATCGCGGCGCGGATCGCGGCCCTGGATCACGCCGCGACGCAGGCGACCAAGCGCGCCCTGCTCGCCCCGCGGGATGCGCACCCGGCCATCGATCTGCAGGAGCAGGCGGTGCTGTTCGAGAGCCCGGAGAAGGAGCGACGGATGACGGCCTTCCTCGAGAGGAAGCGGACGTGACCGACCGGACCCCCGCGCGCGTCGGCGTTCTGGGCGGCGGACGGATGGGCGCCGGGATCGCGCACGCCTTCCTGCTCGCGGGATCGGACGTCACCGTCGTGGAGCGGGACCAGGATGCGGCGGACGCGGCGCGCGCCCGGATCGAGCAGAGCATCGACGCCTCGATCGCGCGGGGCTTCGATGGGAGCCCGGCCGAGCTGCGCCGGCGCCTGACCGTGGCGACGGACGCCGCCGCCTTCGGCCTCCACGGCCTCGTCGTGGAGGCGGTCCCCGAGGACCTCGACCTGAAGCTCGAGGCGCTGCCGCGCGTCGAGGCGCAGCTCGCCGCGGACGCCGTGATCGCCTCGAACACCTCGTCGATCCCGCTCGCGCGCCTGACCGAGGCGCTTGAGCGGCCGGAGCGGCTGCTCGGCCTCCACTTCTTCAACCCGGTGCCCACATCCGCCCTGGTCGAGATCGTCGTCGGCGCGGACACTGGCCCCGGCCTCGCGGAGACCGCCCGCGGCTGGGTTCGCGCCCTCGGCAAGACGCCCATCACGGTGAGCGACTCCCCCGGCTTCGCCTCCAGCCGACTCGGCGTCGCGATCGCGCTCGAGGCCATCCGGATGGTGCAGGACGGCGTCGCGAGCGCGGAGGACATCGACCTCGCGATGGAGCTCGGCTACCGGCACCCGACCGGGCCGCTCAAGACCACCGACCTCGTCGGGCTCGATGTGCGCCTCGGCATCGCCGAGCAGCTCGAGCGCGAGCTGGGCCCGCGCTTCGCCCCGCCGCAGCTGCTGCGCGACATGGTCGCCGACGGTTGGATCGGCCGGAAGGCGGGACGCGGCTTCTACGACTGGAAGGACGGATCATGACCCGCATGCTGCAGAGCTATGTGCAGGACGCCTGGTGGAGCCCCGCGGAGGGCGTCGACGGCACGGAGGTGCGCGATGCCTCCACGGGCGAGGCGGTGGCGGTCGTGTCGAGCGAGGGCCTCGACCTCGGCGCGGCGCTCGAGCACGGCCGCACGGTGGGCCAGCGGAGCCTCGCTGCGCTCACCTTCCATCAGCGCGCGGTGCTGCTGAAGAAGATGGCGCTCACCCTGCAGGAGCGCAAGGACGAGCTGTATGCGCTGTCCGCGCGCACCGGCGCGACGAAGAACGACTCCTGGGTCGACATCGAGGGCGGCATCGGGGTGCTGTTCACGTACTCCGGGAAGGGTCGGCGCGAGCTTCCCAACGCCACGATCCAGCTCGACGGCCCCCTCGAGGTGCTTGCGAAGGACGGGTCGTTCCTCGGCCGCCACATCCGCACGACGCTGCCGGGAGTCGCCGTGCAGATCAACGCGTTCAACTTCCCGGTCTGGGGCCCGCTCGAGAAGCTCGCGCCCGCGTTCCTCGCGGGCATGCCGAGCGTCATCAAGCCCGCGACGCCGACGGCCTACGTCACCGAGCACCTCGTGCGCATCCTCGTCGAGTCCGGACTGCTGCCGGACGGATCCGTGCAGTTGATCAGCGGGTCGGTGCGCGAGCTGTTCGCGCACGCCCGTCTCGGCGACGTCGTGTCGTTCACCGGGTCGGCCTCCACCGCCGACAGCCTCCGCCGGCACGACGCGGTGCAGCGCGGCGGGGTGATCTTCAACGCCGAGACCGACTCGATCAACGCCTCGGTGCTGGGGCCGGATGCGACGCCCGGAACGCCCGAGTTCGACGCCTACGTGCGCCAGCTGGTCACCGAGATGACGGCAAAGGCGGGACAGAAGTGCACCGCCATCCGCAGGGCGATCGTGCCGGCCGCGCTCGCCGACGAGGTCGTCGCGGCCGTCGACGCCCGGATCGCCGAGAAGGTCGTCGTCGGCGACCCGCGCTCCGAGGGCGTCACCATGGGGGCCCTCGCCTCGCTCGAGCAGCGCGACGAGGTGCTTCGCCAGGTGCGCACCCTGGTGGACGGCGGCGGGGACATCGTGGTGGGCTCCGCCGAGGCACCCGCGGGCGACGGCGCGTTCCTGTCGCCGATCCTGCTCCGCTTCGACGACCCGACGGCCCCGCGCGCGCACGACACCGAGGCGTTCGGCCCCGTGTCGTCGCTGCTGACCTACGAGACCCCGGCGCAGGCCGCCGACCTCGTCGTCCGGGGCGGCGGGTCGCTCGTCACGAGCGTCGCATCCGCCGATCCTGCCTTCGTGTCGGCCATCACACGTCGCGTCGCCTCGGCCAACGGGCGCATCCTGCTGCTCGACCGGGATGATGCGCGCTCATCTACCGGACACGGGTCCCCCCTGCCCATGCTGGTGCACGGCGGGCCGGGCCGGGCCGGCGGCGGCGAGGAGCTCGGCGGCATCCGGAGCGTGTTCCACTACATGCAGCGGACCGCCATCCAGGGCTCCCCCGAGATGCTCACGGCGGTCACGGGCGTGTGGCACACGG
Source organism: Microbacterium paludicola (assembly GCF_039529675.1). Lineage (NCBI taxonomy): Bacteria > Bacillati > Actinomycetota > Actinomycetes > Micrococcales > Microbacteriaceae > Microbacterium > Microbacterium paludicola. Next base: position 50,503 of record NZ_BAAANG010000004.1, on the reverse strand, counting down.
GGGCGCGCGTCGTGTCGGACGGCGTCCACCCGTTCCGGAAGTCGCTCGAGGAGCTGCGGATCGGCGACCAGGTGGTGTCCGCGGAGCGCGAGATCACGCTCGCCGACATCGAGCACTTCGCCGAGTTCACGGGCGACACGTTCTACGCGCACATGGACGAGGAGGCCGCGGCCGCCAACCCGTTCTTCCCGGGGCGTGTGGCGCACGGCTACCTGCTCGTTTCGTTCGCGGCGGGGCTGTTCGTCTCGCCCGAGCCCGGTCCGGTGCTCGCCAACTATGGCCTCGAGAACCTGCGGTTCCTCACCCCCGTCTCCCCCGGCGACCGGATCCGCGTGACGCTCACCGCGAAGCAGATCATCCCGCGCGAGACCGACGAGTACGGCGAGGTGCACTGGGACGCGGTGCTGACGAACCAGCGCGACGAGACCATCGCGACCTACGACGTCCTGACCCTGGTGTCGAAGGCTCCGGCGGCGGTGCCGGCGGTCGCCTGACCCGCGGCACCCGTGGATCAGGTGGTCGCGCGCAGGTCCTGCGTGCCGATCACGCGCAGCAGCTCGAGCTTGTCGGCGGCGTCCGTCCCCTCCGCGGGGAAGTAGGCGAGCAGCTTGATGTCGGAGTCCTCGGCGAGCAGCACCTCGCACCGCACGTCCACCCTTCCCACCTGCGGGTGCAGGAAGGTCTTGCGGTCGGCGCGGCGCACGGCGACGTCGTGCCGCTCCCAGATCTCGCGGAACTCCGCGCTGTCCGCGAGCAGGTCGTCGACAAGGCGCGTGACGTCCTGATCCCCGGCTCGGCGGGCGTGGGTCGCCCGCAGGTCGCTCACGTGCGCGGCGCTCAGGCGCTCCCAGTCGTCCCGCGGCGCGCGGCGCGCCTCGGGATCCGCGAACCAGCGCCAGATGACGTTGTTCGCGCGGCCGGGGCCGTACGGCTCGCCCGCCATCAGCGCCGAGGCGAGGGCGTTGCGCCAGACGATCTCGCCGAGGTCGCTGAACAGGATCACGGGGATGTCGACGAGCCGGCTCGCGAGGCTGATCAGCCCCGGACGCACGTGATGGTCGCCGCCCCGGCGCCGCGGCGGGGCGAGGCCGGCGAGGTGGAAGAGGTGGTCGCGCTGGTCGCGGTCGCACTGCAGCGCCCGGGCGATCGCGTTCACGACCGACTCCGACGGGGCCGACCCGCGGGCCTGCTCGAGGCGCGTGGTCGAGAAGGGCTTCGTGCGCCACATCGGCCTCAGCGAGGTCGGCGCCGACACCATCCGTCGCGCCGCCGCGGTCGCGCCCATCAGCGACGTCCAGATCGAGTACTCCCTGCTCAGCCGCGACATCGAGCGCAACGGCATCCTCGACGCGTGCCGCGAGCTCGGGATCGGCATCACGGCGTACGGCGTGCTGTCGCGCGGCCTGATCGGCGGCAGCAGCCCGACCGACGGCCCGCGCAGCCGCTACCCGCGCTTCCAGGGCGAGAACCTCGCCCACAACACCGCGCTCGTCGAGCGCCTGCAGGAGATCGCCGATGCAAAGGGCGTCACGCGCGCGCAGCTCGCGATCGCCTGGGCCGCGGCGCAGCACCCGCACATCGTGCCGATCGTCGGCGCACGCCGGGACGACCAGGTCGACTCGATGCTGGGAAGCGTCGCGGTCGAGCTGGATGCGTCGGATCTCGCGCGGATCGACGAGCTGCTTCCCGTGGGCGCCGCGCGAGGCGAGCGCTACCCGGAGCAGTTCATGGCCGATCTCGACAGCGAGCGCTGACCCGCGCGTCAGCTCGCGGATGGCCCGACCTCCCGAGGGGGTTCGGGCCGTTCGCGGTTCTCGCCGACCCGCGGACCGGCGTCAGAAGGCCGCGCGACGGCGTGGGCCGAGTGCCGGCCGGCGATCGGCCCACATGCGCTGGTGCTCGCGCGCCTCGGCGACGACGGCCGGGTCGACAACCGGTTGCTGAGCGAGCGAAGCGAGCCGAAGCGACCGTTCGAGGCAGGTCGCCGTCAGCGGAAGTCGCGGGTCTCGCTGACCCGCAGGCCGCTGCGCACGAACGCGACGACGGCATCCGCGAGCTGCTCGGGGCTCAGGGGGCCGTCGGGGCGGTACCACTCGACGATCGAGTTGACCATGCCGAAGGTGAGTCGCTCGGCGAGGCCCGGATCGATGTCGTCGCGCACCGAGTCGTCGTCGCGCGCGAGTTCGAACAGGCGGCGCAGGCGCTGGTCGAGTTCACGCCGCCGCTGCATCGCGCGACGTTCGACGTCGGTGTTGCCGCGCAGGCGCAGCAGCAGGGTGAGGTACGGAAGCTGCTCGCACGCGACGGTCACGGCACCCCGCAGGACGTGCCGGATCCGCATGTCGATCGGCCCGGAGGCCGCCTCGGGCGCGTCGAACACCTCCTGCAGCGAGCCGAGCGCCTTTTCGAGCGCCAGCTCGAGCATCTCCTCCTTCGAGGAGAAGTGGTGGTAGACGGCCGACTTCGACAACCCGAGGCGCTGCGCGATGATGCCGAGCGAGGTGGCGTCGTAGCCGTGGTCGTTGAAGGCCTCGACGATCACGGCGAGCATGCCGTCGCGGTCGTAGCCGGGGCGCCCGCGGCGTGCGGGCGCGGCCTCCGTAGTGCTCATCGCTCCATCCTGCCTCAGCGCCCGTGTCAGCCCTGCTCGCGCAGGTCGTAGACGCGCTTGTACTTTCCCTCCGAGCGCGGCAGCGACCCGGTGGGAACGATCTCGACGTCCACCGTGGTGCCGATCCGCTCCTTGATGCGCAGCTGCAGGATGAGCGCGGCCGACTCGCTCGTGTGCCGCTCGACACCCGGCGTGCACTCGATCTTGACCGTCAGCTCGTCCATCCGACCCCGCTTCGTGAGCTCCAGGATGAAGTGCGGCGTGAGGTGCTCGATCTCGAGCGCGATCTCCTCGATCTGCGTCGGGAACAGGTTCACCCCGCGCAGGATGATCATGTCGTCGTTGCGTCCGGTGATCTTCTCGATCCGGCGCATCGCGGGATGCGCCGACCCCGGCAGCAGCCGCGTCAGGTCGCGCGTGCGGTAGCGGATGACGGGGAAGGCCTCCTTGGTGAGGGTCGTGAAAACCAGCTCCCCGTGGTCGCCGTCGGGCAGCCGCTGCAGGTCCTCGCCGATGATCTCGGGCAGGAAGTGGTCCTCCCAGATGTGCGGGCCGTCCTGAGTCTCGACGCTCTCCATCCCGACGCCCGGGCCCATCACCTCGGACAGCCCGTAGATGTCGACGGCCTTCAGCCCCATGCGGTGCTCGAGTTCGCGGCGCATCTCGTTGGTCCACGGCTCGGCACCGCAGATCGCGACCTTGAGCGTCGTCTGACGCGGGTCGAGCCCCTGCTCCTCGAACGCATCGGCGATCGTCAGAAGGTAGCTCGGCGTGCACATGATGACGTCGGGCTCGAAGTCGCGGATGAGCTGCACCTGACGCGCGGTCTGCCCGCCCGAGACGGGGATCACGACGCAGCCGAGGCGCTCGATGCCGCCGTGCACGCCGAGGCCGCCCGTGAACAGGCCGTACCCGTAGGCGTTGTGCACCTTCCACCCGGGCTGCACACCGGCGGCACGCAGCGATCGGGCGATGATGTCGGCCCAGCGGTCGAGGTCGCCCGCGGTGTAGCCGACGACGGTGGGCCGTCCGGTCGTCCCCGAGGAGGCGTGGATGCGACGCACCTGGTCCATCGGCACCGCGAACATCCCGAAGGGGTACGCGGATCGCAGATCCTCCTTGGTCGTGAACGGCAGCTTCTCGACGTCGGCGAGCGAGCGGATGTCGTCGGGGACGATGCCCGCCGCCTCGAACTTGGTGCGATAGAGCGGCACGTTGTCGTACGCGTGGCGGACGGTCCACTGCAGCCGCTCCAGCTGGAGGGCCTCGAGCGCGGCCCGATCCATCGCCTCGGGATCGGCCCCGGTCGTCGGCGGGACGGAGTGCTCCGAGCGGAGCGGCATGGTGTCGGTCATCGAGACTCCTTCGTCATCGAGGTGGTGCGGTGCGGCGCCGCGAGCGCACGGGACCGGCCGCGGAACTCCGCCACGACCTCCCCGGCGCCATCCGTCACGGCGATGTCGTAGATGCCGTTGCGGCCGCCTGCCCAGCGGCGCTCGGCGGTGGCGGTGAGCCGATCCCCCGCGTGCGTGGCGCGGAGGAACGTGATGTCCGCGGCCTGCGCCACGACCATGTCCTCGCCCTCGTTGCAGGCGTAGGCGAAGGCCGTGTCGGCGAGCGTGAACACCATTCCGCCGTGAGTGATGCCGAAGCCGTTCGCCATCCAGTCGAGCACGGTCATCGCCAGGACGGCGCGTCCCGGCGCGAGGTCGAGGATCTCGATGCCGAAGTGCTGCTTCGTGAAGTCGGTGGGCGCCATCGTGGTCGCGCGCCACGCGGGGTCGGGGACGATTCCGTCCTCGTAGGTCTGCACCTGCTGATCCGGCGTCATGCGCGCTCCCTTGCGTCGCGGATCGGGCTCCCATTGCGGGCCGATGTCAGCCGAGTATACTCACTGAATGTTCGGTCAGTAATTCCCTCGAGGGAATCCGGATCAGGCGAGGAGGCCACCGATGTCGACGACGACCACGGACGCGACGGCCGCAGACGAGCTCGACGCGCAGCAGCAGTTCGACGCGCTCATCGACGCGGATCAGCGGATCGAGCCTCGCGACTGGATGCCGGACGCCTACCGGCGCACCCTGATCCGCCAGATCTCGCAGCACGCGCACTCCGAGATCATCGGCATGCAGCCCGAGGCCAACTGGATCACGCGCGCCCCGAGCCTGAAGCGCAAGGCGATCCTGATGGCGAAGGTGCAGGATGAGGCCGGCCACGGGCTGTACCTGTACTCCGCCGCCCAGACCCTCGGCATCACGCGCGACGAGATGACCAAGCAGCTCATCGCGGGCCGCGCGCGGTACTCGTCGATCTTCAACTACCCCACCCCGACGTGGGCCGACATGGGCGCGATCGGCTGGCTGGTCGACGGCGCCGCGATCTGCAACCAGGTGCCGCTGTGCCGCGCGTCGTACGGGCCGTACGGCCGCGCCATGGTGCGCATCTGCAAGGAGGAGTCGTTCCATCAGCGACAGGGCTTCGAGATCCTGCTCGAGCTGTCGCAGGGAAGGCCCGCGCAGAAGCAGATGGCGCAGGACGCGGTGAACCGCTGGTACTGGCCGTCGATCATGATGTTCGGCCCACCCGACGACGACTCCCCCAACTCGGCGCAGTCGATGGCGTGGAAGATCAAGCGCTTCTCGAACGACGAGCTCCGCTCGCGCTTCGTGGGAATGCTCGTGCCGCAGTTCGAGGCGCTGGGCCTCGAGTGCCCCGACAAGGACCTGCGGTTCGACGAGGAGAGCGGGCGCTGGATCACGGGCCCGATCGACTGGGACGAGTTCCAGGCGGTGCTCGACGGCCGCGGCCCCATGAACAGCCAGCGCCTTCGTCACCGCCGCGAGGCCCACGAGAGCGGCGCCTGGGTGCGCGAGGCAGCGGCAGAGTACGCCCGCAAGCAGCAGGAGAAGGCGCGCTTCGCCGCCTGACCCGACCGATCCGAACCGCTGGAGACGAAGATGTCGACCCCCGGAGAATCCCCCGCCGAGACCTGGCCGCTGTGGGAGGTGTTCGTCCGCGCGAACCGCGGGCTGAGCCACGTGCACGTCGGTTCGCTTCACGCCCCCGACGAGCAGATGGCGTTGCGCAACGCGCGCGACCTCTACACGCGCCGCGGTGAGGGCGTGTCGATCTGGGTCGTGCCGGCTGCGGCGATCACCACGAGCGACCCGGATGCGAAGGGCGCGTTCTTCGAGTCGCCTGCGGGCAAGAACTACCGCCACGCCGTGTACTACACGCGCGCCGAGGGGGTGAAGCACCTGTGAGTGCCGACACCGCCCACGCCGCGGATCACCACGGGGACGTCGAGGTCGACGCGCTCGACCTCGCGGACGAGCTTCCCGGGTCCGGCGGCGTCGCGACCCCGGACGTCGCCGAGTACGCGATGCGGCTCGGCGACGACGCGCTCATCCTGTCGCAGCAGCTGGGCTGGTGGATCGCCCGCGCGCCGGAGCTCGAGGAGGATCTGGCGCTCGGCAACATCGCGCTCGATCTGCTGGGTCACGCCCGCGCGCTTCTCCGATACGCGGGAACGGCATCCGGGCGCTCGGAGGACGACCTCGCGTACTGGCGGGACGAGCCGGATCTCCGCTGCTGCTGGGTCGTGCAGCAGCCGAACGGCGACTTCGGCGACACGATCGCGCGGCAGCTGATCGTCTCGGCGTACCAGGTCGAGCTCTACGACGCGCTGACGGACAGCACGGACGCGGGCCTCCGCGCGATCGCCGAGAAGGCGGTGCGGGAGGTGAGCTATCACCGTGACCACGCCGTGCAGTGGACCCGGCGTCTCGCGGGCGGCACGGAGGAGTCGCGCCGGCGCATCACCCGCGCGCTCACGGATCTCTGGCCGTACGTCGAGGAGCTGTTCGTCGACGACGACCTGTCCGACCGGCTCGGCGACGCGGCGCCGCGGCCCTCCGCGCTGCGGGAGGGGTTCGATGCCACGATCGACGCGGTCCTCGCCGAGGCGGAACTCGAGCGGCCGCAGGTGAAGCCCGCCATGGCGCAGGGCAGGCTCGGGCGGCACACCTCCCACCTCGGCTACATCCTCGCCGAGATGCAGTGGCTCGCCCGCCGGCACCCGGGGGCGACATGGTGACCGCGACCGCCGCTCAGCTGCGCCCGGCCGACCCCGCGTCGGCCGCCGCGTGGGACATCGCCGCGCGCGTTGCCGACCCCGAGGTGCCGGTGCTCACGATCGAGGATCTCGGCGTCCTTCGCGCCGTGCGCTCCGACGGGCGGCGGGCCGAGGTGATCCTCACTCCGACCTACTCGGGATGCCCCGCGATCGAGCAGATGCGCGACGACGTCATCCTGCAGCTCACGGCCGCGGGGTACGAGCAGGTCGACGTGTCGTTCACGCTCTCCCCCGCCTGGACGACCGACTGGATGAGCGACGAGGGAAAGGCGAAGCTCTCGCGCTACGGCATCGCGCCGCCGAACGGCGAGGCACCCGTCCGCCGCGGTCCCATCCCGGTCGCCCTCGGCGTCGCGTGCCCGCGCTGCCGGTCGCTGCGGACGCGCGAGGTGTCGCGGTACGGCTCGACCTCGTGCAAGGCGCTGTACGAGTGCCTCGCCTGCCAGGAGCCGTTCGACTTCTTCAAGGTGCACTGATGGCGGCCGTGAATCTGGGCGCGGCCGCGAAGAAGCGCGCGACGTTTCATCCGCTCCGGGTGCAGGACATCCGCCCCCTCACCCCCACCAGCGTCGAGGTGACGTTCGAGGTGCCCCCCGAGCTCGCCGACGAGTACCGCTACCTGCCCGGCCAGTACCTGGCGCTGCGCGCGCACATCGAGGGCGAGGAGGTGCGGCGGTCGTACTCGATCTGCCGGCTGCCGACCCCGGGGCGCATCTCCGTCGCGGTCAAGCGCGACGAGCACGGTCTGTTCTCCCCCTGGGTGCACACCACACTGAAGCCCGGCGACGAGCTCGACGTGATGAGCCCGCAGGGAACCTTCACTTCCCACCTCGACGAGCTGGAGGGCCGGCACGTGGTCGGCATCGCGGCGGGATCGGGCATCACGCCGGTCATCACGATGGCCCACCGCGTCCTCAAGGGAAGCGCCACCGGGCGCTTCACCCTGCTGTACACGAACCGCTCGTCGCTCGACGTGATGTTCGTCGAGGAGCTGGCGGATCTGAAGGACCGCTTCCCCGACCGCCTCGCGCTTCACCACGTGCTCTCGCGCGAGCAGCGCACGGCGCCCCTGCTGTCGGGCCGCCTCGACGAGGCGAAGCTGCGCACGATCCTCGCGGCGCTCATCCCGCCGCACACCGTCGACGAGTGGGCTCTGTGCGGACCGTTCGAGCTCGTGCAGCTGTGCCGCGACCTGCTCGAGGAGCTCGGCGTCGACCCCGCGCACATCCGCTTCGAGCTGTTCACGACCGGCGAGCCGGGTGAGGCCGCGCCGCCCCGCGGGCGGCCCGTCCGGATCGAGGCCGGCGAGAAGACGTACCGGATCGACTTCACGCTCGACGGCACATCGGCGTCGGTCGACAGCCCGGTCAGCGCGAACGAGTCGATCCTCAACGCCGCGCTGCGCGTGCGGCCGGATGTGCCGTTCGCGTGCGCGGGCGGCGTCTGCGGCACGTGCCGGGCACGCGTGCTCGACGGCAGCGTGTCGATGCGCGAGAACTACGCGCTCGAGCCCGAGGAGCTCGAGCGCGGGTACGTGCTCACGTGCCAGTCCCACCCCACATCCGACCGCGTCGTCGTCGACTACGACGTCTGACCCAACGAACGGAGCGCAGGATGATCGAGCTCACGATCACGGAAGACGTCGCCGACGTCGTGCTCACCGCTCCCGAGCGCCTGAACGCGCTCGGGCCGGATGACCTGGAGCAGCTGGGCGGCGCGTACGCGGAGGCGGAGCGCGCGGGGGTGCGCGCCCTCGTGCTGCGCGGCGAGGGCCGTGCGTTCTGCGCGGGACGGGACATCTCCGGCGTGGACCCGCGCGACGACGACGTGCTGCGGTACCTGCATGGGCGCGTCGAGCCGGTGATGCGCAGGATCGCGGACTTCCCGGCGCCCACCTTCGCCGTCGCGCACGGCGCCTGCCTCGGGGTGGGACTCGGGCTGCTGATCGCCACCGACGTCGTGTACGTCGCCGAGTCGGCGAAGATCGGCAGTCCATTCAAGAACCTCGGCGCGACGCTCGACTCGGGCGGGCACGCGCTGTTCTTCGAGCGGCTCGGCGCCCACCGCACGCTCGATCTGATCTACTCGGGGCGGCTCATGACCGGAGGTGAGGCCGTGTCGCTCGGGCTCTTCTCGCGCGTGCTGCCCGACGGCGACGTGCTCCAGGCCGCCCGCGCAGCGGCGCGGCAGGCCGCATCCGGCCCGACCGAGGCGTTCGTCGCCTCGAAGCGGCTCATCGCCTCGCTGCGCGACGACCGGATCGGCTTCTGGCGGTCGATGTCCGACGAGAACCGCGCGCAGGCGGCTCTCTGCGACACGGCCGACTACCGCGAGGGGTTCGCCGCGTTCCAGCAGAAGCGCACGCCGAGCTTCACGGGCCGATCGTGAACCACGTCGCCCAGCAGGGCCCCGGCGAGCTCGCCGAGAAGATGGGGATCGAGTTCCTCGAGCTGACCGTCGATCGCGCCGTCGCGCGCATGCCGGTCCTCGGGAACCGCCAGTCGGTCGGCTTCGTGCACGGCGGCGCCTACGTGGTGCTGGGCGAATCGCTGGGCTCGGTCGCCGCGAACCTCCACGCCGGCCCGGGCCGCCTCGCCGTCGGCGTGGACGTCAATGCGACCCACACGCGTTCCGCCACCACCGGTCATGTCACGGGCGTCTGCACTCCCCTGCACCTCGGCGCCTCCGTCGCGGTGCACGAGATCGTCATCACCGACGACGAGGGACGGCGGTGCTCGACCGTCCGCATCACCAACCACATCAAGGACATGCCCGCGCACGCGGCGACATCCTGATCGGCCCCGGGCCCGGAGCCGCAGCCCCTCGGCGGGCGTATTCTTGGACGCAGTCCGGTTAACGCCGGCGCCACAGCAGACTCCCCTCACAAAGGCTCCTATGCTTCGCCGCGCCCTTCCCGCCCTCGTCCTCGCCTCCTCGCTCGCGCTCATCGCGACCGCCTGCGCCCCCACCGCCGAACAGGCGGGGCCCAGCGCAGAGCCGCAGGACGGCGGCACGCTCGTCTACGCCACGGGCGACGCCGAGCCCACGTGCCTCGACCCGCACGTCGGCGGCAACTACCCCCAGGCGCTCATCAGCACGCAGTACCTCGAGCCGCTCGTCGGCCGCGACGTCGACGGATCCATCACGCCGTGGCTCGCCGAGGACTGGAAGGTGTCGCCCGACGGCCTCACCTGGGACTTCACGCTCAAGAGCGACGTCGAGTTCACCGACGGCACGCCCCTCGATGCGACCGCCGTGAAGGTGAACATCGAGCACCTGCAGGAACCGGAGACCGCCTCGTCGACCGGCTACCTCGCGGTGTCGAAGGTCGCCGAGGTCGAGGTCGTGGACGACACCCACGCGCGCTTCCACCTCTCCGAGCCCGACTCGGCCCTGCTCGAGTCGCTCAGCATGCAGTGGACCGCGATCCAGTCGCCGGCCGGCATCGCGCGCGGCATGGAGGAGAACTGCGCCGCCCCCATCGGCACCGGGCCGTTCATCGTCGAGGAATGGGTGCCGCAGCAGCAGATCACGCTCGTGCGCAACGACGACTACGCCACCCCCGGGCCGCAGACCGAGAACGACGGCCCCGCGCACATCGACGAGCTCGTGTGGCGCTTCATCCCCGACGCCGCGACGCGTCAGGCGGCGCTGGCCTCGGGCGAGGTCCACGTGATCGACAACCCGCAGCCCGACGCGATCGTCGCGGCCGAGCAGGGCGACGAGATCACGCACATCGATGCCCCGCGCCCCGGCTCGGTGAACCGCATCGAGCTCAACGCGGGCCAGGCGCCGTTCGACGACGAGCGCGTGCGCGAGGCGTTCATCCGGGCCGCCGACCCGAACCCGGGGATCGAGTCGCTCTACCTCGGCACCGTCACCCGGTCCTACTCGCCGCTCGGCAGCACCGAGCCCATGGGCATCTCGGACGAGTCGCTCTTCACGACGGATCCGGAGGAGGCCAACGCGCTGCTGGATGAGGCCGGCTGGACCGAGAAGGACCAGGACGGCATCCGGATGAAGGACGGCAAGCGCCTGACCGTCCGCTTCCCGGTGAGCACCAACCAGTCGGTGGCCGCCGAGCAGTCGCTGTTCGAGCAGATCCAGGCGAACGTGGCCGAGGTCGGCTTCGACGTGCAGCTCTCGCCCGTCGACCTGTCTGCCTGGTACGAGGCGCTCGGCGCGAACGAGTACGAGGCCGTGAGCGCTCCGTACACGCGTGTCGGCGCCGAGGTGCTGCGCGTGCTGTACCACTCGGACGCGATCACCCCCGCGCCGTCCGGCTACTTCGCCAACCACGCGCAGCTGTCCGATCCCGAGCTCGACGCGCTGCTGGATCAGGCATCCGCCACGCAGGAGGAGGCCGCGCGCGCCGACCTGTACGCGCAGGCGCAGCAGCGCGTGCTCGAGAGCTTCACGGTCCTGCCGCTGTACGACCAGCAGAACCACTTCCTGACCCGCGGTGTGACCGGCGTCACGACGCTCGGCACCGTGGCCACGCCCACGTTCGTCGATGCCCGGATCGCCGGCTAGGAGGCGCCGGCTCGTCGCCGTCGCGCGCTGGCTGGCGGGCCGGATCGGATCCGCGCTGCTGGTGGTCTGGATCGTCGCGACGGTCGTCTTCTTCGCCCTGCGCGCCTCGGGCGACCCGCTCGAGGCGATCCTCGGCGGGCCCGGCTCGCAGGCGGGCCCCGAGGCGGTGGCGCGGGCGCGGGAGACCTACGGGCTCGACCAGCCGCTCATCCTCCAGTACCTGACCCAGCTGTGGCGGGTGGCGACGTTCCAGCTCGGCGACTCGTACGCGCGCCGCCAGCCGGTCGCCGACCTCATCGCCGACCAGCTGCCCGGCACCCTGCTGCTCGCCGCCCTCGCGCTCCTTCTCGCGTGGGCGCTCGCGCTCGCGGGCTCGACGATCGCGGCGACCGCGCGCGGCAGGCTCGGACGCGCCGCCGTGGGCGTTCTGCGCGGCGTCGAGCTCGTGGCGACGGTCATGCCCCAGTTCTGGCTCGGGGCCGTGCTGATCCTCGTCTTCGCGGCGTCGCTGCGCATCCTTCCCGCCACGAGCGGCGGCGACGACCCGGCGGGGCTCATCCTGCCGGTGGTGACGCTGGCGATCCCGATCGCCGGGTTCCTCGCGCAGCTCTCGCGCGATGCGCTGCTCGAGGCCGACCGCGCGCCCTTCGCCACGACGGCCCGCTCGCGCGGCGCGAGCGAATCGCGGGTGCTGCTCCACCACACCCTCCGCCACGCGAGCCTGCCGGCGCTGTCGCTGTCGGGGTGGGCGTTCGGGCATCTGCTGAGCGGCGCGGTCGTCGTCGAGTCGCTGTTCGCCCGCCCGGGCCTCGGGCGCCTGCTGCTCGACGCCGCCCTGAGCCGCGACGTGCCCGTCGTGATCGGCGCCGTGGTCGTCGTGGCGGTGATGTACGTGGTGGTCGTGACGGCCGTCGACGCGGTGGAGCTGATCGTGGATCCGCGGCTGCGGCGTCCCCGCGCGGCTCACGCCGCCGAGCGCACGCCCGAGCTGGCGGTGGGATCGTGACCGCCGCGCGCGAGCATGTCCGCCGGGCGCTCCGCGCCCTCGGCCCCGGCGGCGTGATCGCCGGCGTCGGACTGATCCTGATCCTGATCGCCGTGGTCAGTCCCGGCGTGATCGCGCCCCGCGATCCGCTGGCGATCGCGCCATCCGAGGCTTTCTCGCCGCCTTCGCTCGCGCATCCGTTCGGCACGGACGAATCCGGGAGGGACCTCTTCACCCGGGTCGTTCACGGCGCGACGGCCTCGGCCGGCATCGGCCTCGCCGCGACGGGCATCGGCATCGCCGCCGGCCTCGTCCTCGGCTTCGCCGGCGCGCTCGGCCCGCGGTGGCTCGACGCGGCGATCGCGCGCGTCGTCGAGGTGCTGTTCGCCCTCCCCACGCTCGTCCTCGCCCTGCTGCTGGTCGCGGTGATCGGCCCCGGCACGCAGGCCTCGATCCTCGCGATCGGCGTGGCGACGGCACCCGGCTACGCGCGCATCCTGCGCTCGCGCGTGCGGGGCGTGGCCCGCAGCGACTACGTCGGCTACGCGCGCCACGAGGGCGCGGGACCCGTGACGGTCTTCGTCCGCCACATCGCTCCGAACACCCTCTGGCCCCTCGTCGCCACCGCGACGCTCGGCGTCGGGCAGGCGATCGTCTGGGTGTCGGCGCTCAGCTTCCTGGGCCTCGGTGCGCTGCCGCCCTCGCCCGAGTGGGGCGCGATGCTGAACGCCGGGCGCGTGTACATCTCGACGGCGTGGTGGATGACCGTGCTGCCGGGTCTCGCCATCGTCGCGACCGCGACCGTGCTGACCGTGCTCGGGCGCCGCGCGTCGGGCGCCGGATCGGAGGCGACGTGAGCCTCCTGCGGATCCGGGATCTCCGCGTCGCCCTCGGCGGCGCCGAGGTGCTGCGCGGAATCGACATCGACGTGGCGCCCGGCGAGGTGCTCGCCATCGTCGGCGAATCGGGGGCGGGGAAATCGGTCCTCGCCCGTACGATCCTCGGCCTCGTGCGCAGGGAACGCGCCCGCGTCACGGCCGACGCGTTCGAGATCGGCGACCGCGACATGCTGCGCGCGTCCGAGGCTTCCTGGCGCACCCTGCGCGGCGGCCAGGTGTCGCTCGTCCTGCAGGATGCCCTGCAATCGCTCGACCCGCTCCGCACGATCGGCGCCGAGGTCGGCGAGACGCTCGCGGTGCGCGGCATGCGACGCGCCGAGCGGCGAGGCAGGGTGCTGGATGCCCTCGACGCCGCCGGGCTCCCCCTCGGTGGCCCCGGGCGCCCGGAGGCCGCGGCCCGCCTGCGTCAGAGGCCGGGCGACCTCTCCGGGGGGATGCGGCAGCGTGCGCTGATCGCCTCGGCGATCGTCGGCGGCGCTCCCCTCGTCATCGCCGACGAGCCCACCACGGCGCTCGACGCGACCACCGCGGTGCGCGTGCTCGACCTCCTCGGCCGCCTCCGCGACGAGGGCACCGGCCTCATCCTGATCAGTCACGACCTCACGGCGGTCGCGCGCGTCGCCGATCGGATCGCTGTCCTGGATGCCGGCCGCGTCGTCGAGCAGGGGCCGGCGGCGAGGATCCTCAACCGGCCCGAGCACGAGGTGACGCGGGCGCTGCTCGCCGCCGCACCGCGGGGGCCCAAGCACAAGCACGACGCCCAGCCCGGCTCCGCGGTGCTCGAGGGTCACGGCCTCGTGCGCCGCTACGCCGGGCCCGGCGGCACGGTGTCGGCGGTCGACGAGGTCGACGTCACGGTGCGCGCCGGCGAGGTGCTCGGCGTTGTCGGCGAATCCGGATCGGGCAAGTCCACCCTCGCGAGGCTGCTCATCGGGATCGAACGACCGGATGCGGGAGCGGTCGAGCGCGCCGAGGACGTGCGCGTGCGGCTCGTGCCGCAGGATCCACTGGGTGCGTTCGATCCGCGCCACACGGTCGAGCGCATCCTGCGTCACGCGCGCCGCGACGACGCCCCGGCACCCGCCGAGCTGCTCGCCCGCGTCGGCCTCGACGCGTCGCTCCTGCGGCGCCGCCCCGCGTCACTCTCCGGAGGCCAGCGCCAGCGCGTGGCGATCGCGCGCGCCCTCGCCGCCCGGCCCGATGTCCTCGTGTGCGACGAACCGGTGTCGGCCCTCGATGTGACGACCCAGGCGGGCATCCTCGACCTGCTGCTGGACCTGCAGCGCCGGGAGGGCCTGACGATCGTCTTCATCTCGCACGACCTCGCCGTCGTCCGCCGCGTCAGCGACCGCATCGTCGTGATGCGCCAGGGCCGGATCATCGAGCGGGGCGAGACCGAGGCCGTGTTCGCCGCCCCGGCTCGCGCGTTCACGCGCGAGCTGATCGCCGCGGCGACCTCCTAGCGCGTCAGTCGGCGCTGGTGACCGACAGCACCGTGCCGTCCGAGCTGAGGTTGACAAGCAGCACGTCGTCGGCCGCGTCGGGGTCGAGGGCGTACTCGAGCACCGCGAACGGATCCTGCCCGCCGTGCTCGTCGGCGAGGATCGTCATGCTCATCAGCTGCAGCGAGCGGATGATGTCGACCGCCGGATCGCCGCTGATGTCGACGAGGAAATCCTCGAGTTCGTCGCCCAGCGTGGTCTGCTGCATCAGGATGTACTCGGTCACCTCGCTGGCGCGGTTGTCCACCTCGGCGAGCATCGCCTCCCGCGCGCGCCGGTCGAGCTCCTCGAGGGCCGACACCATGGAGGCGGCCGCGTCCAGGGCGGCCGGGGACACGTCGTTCTGGTCGGGGGCGGTCAGATCGACGGTCACGCTCTGGTCGCCGAGCTCGACGTTCTCCGACCAGAAGATGGAGCCGTCCGGGCCGGACTCCAGAAGGCCGAAGAAGTCGTGTTCGATCGCCATATCCCTATGAAACCAGCAGGGCGACTCCACCGGTAGGCCGCGCCGTTCACGCGGTGGCCGGGCGTGTCGCCCGCGGTCGCGATCGCGGCGTGCGCGGGGCGCCGATGCGGCACCGCGGGCGTGAGGATTTCGTGAGGATGCGCGGCCGCGCCGTGTGGATTCCGTGCGATAGGCCCGCCACGGTGTGAGCGCGGCGTAGGTTCCTCATCCGTGACACAACTGCTCGAGCGCACCCCCACGACGACCCCGCAGACCGTGCGCGAGCGCGTCCGCTTCGCGCTGGTCCTCGGGGCGCTCGGCGTCGTGTTCGGCGACATCGGCACGAGCCCGATCTACACGCTGCAGACGATCTTCAACCCCGAGGATCCGCACCCGGTTCCCGTCGACCCCGAGAACGTCTACGGCGTCGTGTCCCTCATCTTCTGGTCGATGATGATCATCGTCACGCTCACGTACGTGTCGCTCGCGATGCGCATCGACAACCACGGCGAGGGCGGCATCATGGCGCTCATCACGCTGATCCGGTCGTGGGCGATGAAGAGCAGGGTCCGCGTCATGGCGAGCCTCGCGGTGCTCGGCATCTTCGGCGCCTCCCTGTTCCTCGGCGACGGGATGATCACTCCCGCCATCTCGGTCATGTCCGCCGTCGAGGGCCTGAAGGTCGTCAACCCCGATCTCGAGGCCTTCGTCATCCCGATCGTGGTCGTGATCATCGTCGTGCTGTTCGCGGCGCAGAAGTTCGGCACCGCCGCGGTCGGCCGCCTGTTCGGGCCCGTCACGACCGTGTGGTTCGCCGCCATCGCGCTGTTCGGCATCGGCGGCATCCTGATGGAGCCCGGGATCCTCGTCGCGCTGTCGCCGACCTACGCGTTCGGCTTCCTCATCGGCCACTTCCACTACGCGTTCTTCGCGCTGGCGGCCATCGTGCTGTGCTTCACCGGCGCCGAGGCGCTGTACGCCGACATGGGCCACTTCGGGCGCAAGCCGATCACGGTCGGCTGGCTCTTCGTGGTGCTTCCCGCCGTCACGCTCAACTACATGGGCCAGGGCGCCCTCATCCTGCACGACAAGGATGCGCTCGCGTCGCCGTTCTTCCTGCTGATCCCGGATGCCCTGCGCGTGCCGATGATCATCCTCGCGACGGCCGCCACCGTGATCGCCTCGCAGGCGGTGATCAGCGGCGCGTTCTCGGTGGCGTCGCAGGCCGCCGAACTCGGCTACCTGCCACGGCTGCGCATCCTGCACACGTCGACCGACACGTACGGCCAGATCTACGTGCCGTGGGTGAACTGGATCATCCTCGCCGCCGTGCTCGTGCTCGTCTTCACGTTCCAGAGCTCGACCGCGCTCGCCTACGCGTACGGGATGACGGCCATCGGCACGAACACGATCACGACGATCCTGTTCTTCTTCGTCGCGTTCCGCGCGTGGAGGGCGCCGCGCTGGCTGCTGTGGACGGGGCTCGCGCTCATCCTGTCGTTCGAGCTGCTGTTCGTCGCCGCGAACCTGACGAAGATCCTGCACGGCGCGTGGCTGCCGCTGGCGATCGCGCTGGCGTCGTTCACGGTCATGGCGACCTGGCAGAAGGGCCGCCAGATCATCACGGGCAAGCGGACCAAGATGGAGGGCTCGCTGTCGGACTTCATGGCCGAGATCACCGCGCGTCCGGATCGGATCGCCACGGTGCCGGGAACGGCGATCTTCCTGAACCGCGGCAAGACGACCGTCCCGCTCGCGCTCCGCGACAACGTCCGGCACAACCACGTGCGCCACGAGAACATCGTGATCGTGTCCGTCGATATCGCGACGGTGCCGCGCGTGCCGTCCACCCAACGCGTGGTCGTCGACGACCTCGGCGATCCGCGCGACGGCATCACGCACGTCACCGTGAACTTCGGCTACGCCGAGGTGACGGATGTGCCCCGCGCGCTGGCGCTCGTGTCGCCGAAGGCCGCCTGCGGCCGGCTCGACCTCGACCAGGCGATCTACTACCTCTCGAAGATCGAGCTGCGCGCGGGCCGGAAGCCGCGCATGATGACGTGGCGCAAGAAGCTGTTCCTCGCCACGTCGCGGATCACCGTCGACGCGGCCGAGCACTTCAACCTGCCGCTGAACCGCACCGTGGTGCTGGGCGAGGTCGTCGAGATCTGACCCGGTAGTCCCTCATCCGGTTCCGAACTCCGGACCGATGGGGCCGATGTGGCCGGTGAGGCGCGACACGCCCACACGCGTCACGCGCGTCCGGTGTTCGGGATGCGCGGATCGCCCGCCGGATCAGTCGACGGCGCCCTCGACAAGGGCCTGCACGAACACGTGCGGGGTGAAGCCCGTGAGGTCGCCGATCCCCTCGCCCTGACCGAGGAGCTTGACGGGGATCCCGGTCCGCTCCTGCACGGCGAGCACGAACCCGCCCTTGGCGGAGCCGTCGAGCTTCGAGATGACGAGGCCCGTGACGCCCGCGTGCTGCAGGAACGCCTCGGCCTGCATCACGCCGTTCTGACCCGTGGTGGCATCGAGCACCAGCAGCACCTCGCTGATGGGCGCCTGCTTCTCGATCACGCGCCGGATCTTGGTGAGCTCGTCCATGAGGCCGCCCTTCGTGTGAAGACGGCCGGCGGTGTCGACGAGCACGATCTCGGTGCCCGTGCGCTTGGCGAAATCGATCGTCTGGAAGGCGACGGATGCCGGATCCTGACCCTCCCGATCCGGACGCACGATCGTCGCGCCCCCACGCTCCGCCCACGTCGCGAGCTGGTCGACCGCCGCGGCGCGGAACGTGTCCGCCGCGCCGACGACCACCGTGCGGTCGTAGCGGCGCAGGAAGTGCGCGAACTTGCCGATCGTGGTGGTCTTGCCGACGCCGTTGACGCCGACGACGAGGACCACCGCGGGTCGCTCCGTGAGCTTCAGCGTGGTGTCGTACTTCGCGAAACGCTCCTCGAGCGTCTCCTGCAGCATGCGGTTCAGGTCCCGCGGGTCCGTCGTGCGGTAGCGCTCGACGTTCGCCCGCAGCTCGTCGACGATGCGCTCGGTGATGTCCGGCCCGAAGTCGGCCTGGATGAGCGCGGTCTCCAGCGTCTCCCACGTGTCCTCGTCGATCGTCGGCCTGACGAACACACCGCGCAACGCGCGACCCAGCGACCACTTCTCAGCCATGGCTCAAGCCTACGTGGGCGTTCGTGCGCCTCGATCGCCCCAGCGCGGCCGCCCGGCGCGTCAGTCGCGCGTGACGCGCACGCCCTTGCCGACCACGGTGATCCCGGTCTCGGTGACGGTGAAGCCGCGCGAGCGATCCAGCTCCGCATCGACGCCGATGGTCGCGCCCGGCTCGACGATCGCGCTCTTGTCGACGATCGCACGGCGCACCGTCGCGCCCGCCGCGATGCGGGACTGCTCGAAGACGATCGAATCCGTCAGCATGGCACCCGACTCGACGCTCGAGCGGGGGCCCAGCACGCTCCGCTCGATGTGCGCGCCCGAGATCACCGAGCCGAGCGACACGATCGAATCGATCACCGTGCTCAGCGTGCCGCGCGCATCGCGCGTGAACTTCGCCGGCGGCATGTTGTCCTGGCGGCTGAAGATCGGCCACTCGTCGTTGTACAGGTTGAACACCGGCAGCACCGAGATCAGGTCCTGGTGCGCGTCGAAGTACGACTCGATCGTCCCCACGTCGCGCCAGTAGTAGCGGTCGCGCGAGGTGCTTCCCGGCACGTCGTTGTTCTTCATGTCGTACACACCCGCGCTGCCGCGTCCCACGAAGTACGGCACGATGTCACCGCCCATGTCGTGGTTCGACTCGGTGTTCTCGCCGTCGGCGCGCACGGCCTCGATCAGGGCCTCGGTCGTGAAGACGTAGTTTCCCATCGACGCGAGCACCTCGCCGGGCGAGTCGGGAAGCCCCTGGGGCGCCGCCGGCTTCTCCAGGAACTCGCGGATTGTCGCGGGGTCCTCCGGGTCGACGTCGATCACGCCGAACTGGTTGGCGAGGCCGATCGGCTGGCGGATCGCGGCGACCGTGCAGTCGGCGCCCGACGCGATGTGCGCGTCGATCATCTGCTCGAAGTCCATCCGGTAGACGTGGTCGGCACCCACCACGACGACGTAGTCGGGCTTCTCGTCGTAGATGAGGTTGAGACTCTGCAGGATGGCGTCCGCCGAGCCGAGGTACCAGCGCTTGCCGAGCCGCTGCTGCGCCGGCACCGAGGTGACATAGGAGTTGAACAGCCCGCTCATGCGCCACAGGGTCGAGATGTGCCGGTCGAGGCTGTGCGACTTGTACTGGGTCAGCACGACGACCTGCCGCAGGCCCGAGTTCATCAGATTCGACAGCGCGAAGTCGATGAGCCGGTAGTGCCCGCCGAACGGCACCGCCGGCTTCGCGCGATCCAGCGTGAGCGGCATGAGCCGCTTGCCCTCTCCCCCCGCGAGGACGATCCCCAACACCTTCTTCGTCGTCGCCGCCATACGGCTGACACTAGTGTGAGACGCCCTGTCCCCGACACGGGTTTCGACAGAAACGGTCACTTCTGCCCGCGCCGGCGGCGCTAGGTTTGCAGCATGCGCGTCGACCTCCTCACCCGCGAGTACCCGCCCGAGATCTACGGCGGGGCCGGCGTCCACGTCGCCGAGCTCGTCACGGCGCTGCGGCGTGACATCGAGGTCGTGGTGCGCTGCTTCGGCGCCGCACGCGACGAGCACGGCGTGCACGCCTACGACGTGCCGGCCGAGCTCAAGGCCGCGAACGGCGCGCTCCAGACGATGGGCGTCGATCTCGCGATGGCGCGGGACGCGGCGGGCGCCGACCTCGTCCACTCGCACACGTGGTACGCCAACTTCGCCGGGCACGTGGCGAAGATGCTCCACGGCATCCCGCACGTCGCGACGGCGCACAGCCTCGAGCCGCTGCGGCCGTGGAAGGCCGAACAGCTGGGGGGCGGCTACAGGCTCTCCAGCTGGATCGAGCGCGACGCGCTCACCTCCGCCGATGCGGTCGTCGCCGTCAGCGAGGGGATGCGCCGCGACCTGCTGCGCGTGTACCCGGGTCTCGATCCGAAACGAGTGAAGGTGATCTACAACGGCATCGACCTGACCTCGTGGCAGCGGGTGGACGATCCGGACACCGCGCGCTCGCTCGGGATGGATCCGGATCGCCCGTCGATCGTGTTCGTCGGGCGCATCACGCGGCAGAAGGGCCTTCCCTACCTGCTGCGCGCCGCGCGCCTGCTGCCGCCCGAGGTGCAGCTCGTGCTGTGCGCCGGCGCTCCGGACACCCCCGAGATCATGGCCGAGGTCCAGGCGCTGGTGGCCGAGCTGCGCGAGACCCGCGAGGGCGTGGTGTGGATCGACCGCCACCTCCCCCGCCACGAGCTGTGCGCGCTCCTGAGCGCCGCGACGACGTTCGTCTGCCCGTCGGTGTACGAGCCGCTCGGCATCGTGAACCTCGAGGCGATGGCCTGCGGCGCCCCGGTCGTCGGCACCGGCACGGGAGGCATCCCCGAGGTCGTCGTGCACGGCGAGACCGGCGCGATCGTGCCGCTCGAGCAGCTCGACGACGGCACCGGCACGCCGATCGATCCCGAGCGCTTCGTCTCGGATCTCGCGGCCGCCCTCACGGAGATGGTCGCGGATCCGGATCGCGCACGCGCGCTGGGCGAGGCGGGCCGCCTGCGCGCCGAGCGCGAGTTCTCGTGGCTGTCGATCGCCGACCGCACCCGCGCCCTCTACGCCGACGTCCTCGCCGGCTGAGCGGCGGGGCGGCGGGGCGGCGTCGAGACACGCCGACCGAAGGATCGACCCCCACCGGTCGTTGAGCGAGCGAAGCGAGTCGAAACGGGCTGAGCGAGCGAAGCGAGTCGAAGCCGCGCCGCTACTCCGCCTCAGCGCCTGACCGAGACCGTCACCGTGAACTTCGGGTTGCGGCCGGCCTGACGCGTCGGGCCCACCGTGCGCTCGAGGATCGGGCGATAGCCGAGGTGCGAGTTGAACACGCACCACAGCTCGCCGCCGGGCCGGAGCACGCGCGCCGCATCCGCGAACAGCTTCGGCGCGATCTCGTCGGTGACGGCGGCGCCGGAGTGGAACGGCGGATTGAGCAGGATGAGGTCGGCGGATGCGTCCGGCTGCGAGGCGAGGCCGTCGTCGCGCACGACGTCGATCCGGTCCGCGACGCCGTTCGCCGCGGCGGTCGCACGGGCCGACGCGACGGCGGCCGCCGACTGGTCGGTGGCGATGACCAGGATCCCGGGGCGCGCCTTCGCGAGCATCGTCGCGAGCACGCCCGTGCCGCACGCGAGATCGATCGCCGTGTCGGCCTGGCGCATGACGGGGAGGAACCCGAGCAGGAACCTCGTGCCGATGTCGATCGACGTCCCGGCGAACGCGGCGCCGTGCGCGCACACGGTCAGGCCCAGATCCGGATGTTCCTGCGCCC
The DNA here is from genome assembly GCF_039529675.1 of Microbacterium paludicola. Classification (NCBI taxonomy): domain Bacteria; kingdom Bacillati; phylum Actinomycetota; class Actinomycetes; order Micrococcales; family Microbacteriaceae; genus Microbacterium; species Microbacterium paludicola. Next base: position 28,939 of record NZ_BAAANG010000004.1, on the reverse strand, counting down.
GCGGCCAGCCGCCGCCGGCCGTGCAGATCGGCCCCGCGGCGCGCAGCACGCGCGACTTGCTCACCCCGCGGCTCGCGCGCACCTCGCCGAAGTGCCGCGCGAGCACGTCATTCATGCCGAGCGTCATGTGCTTGACCCGGCCGCCCGCCACCACGCGCACTACGTCGGCGGCGCCCGACGCGATGACGCCCGCGATCTCGTCGAGCGCATCGAGCGAGCGCGGCAGCTGCAGCAGCACGGTCTCGGCGCCGGCGAGGAGGCCCGTGTCGAGCGCGTGCGACGTGACCCGGTCGAGCGACATCCCCAGCTCCGCGGCGTTGGCCGCCAACGCCCGCTCCCCCGTGATCGCGTCCTGATGCACGCGGATCCGGACGTCGGGGTCTGCCGCCAGCAATGACAGCGTGAGCGCGCCGTAGCGGTCGCCGATCACGACAACCTCGCGCCCGACCGCGCCGGCCTCCGACAGGATCAGGCGGTCGCTCGCGTCGGCGGCGACGAGATCGTGCGCCTCGACATCCGGCCACCGCCGCAGCCGCGGCGCCAGCTCGTCGAACCGCTCGACGGCCGTCACGACGCGGCGCGCTCGGAGATCCGCTGGCCCACCACGGCCGAGACGCCGTCCTGGCGCATCGACACGCCGTAGAGCGCGTCGGCGATCTCCATCGTGCGCTTCTGGTGCGTGATGACGATGAGCTGGCTCGACTCCCGCAGCTGCTCGAACACACCGAGCAGGCGACCGAGGTTCGCGTCGTCGAGGGCCGCCTCGACCTCGTCGAGGATGTAGAAGGGGCTGGGACGCGCCTTGAAGATCGCGGTCAGGAACGCCACCGCCGCGAGCGACCGCTCGCCGCCCGACAGCAGGGACAGCCGCTCGATCTTCTTGCCGACCGGGCGCACCGACACCTCGATGCCGGTCGTCAGCAGATCATCCGGATTGGTGAGCGCGATGGATCCGGTACCGCCCGGGAAGAGGATCGGGAACACCTCGGTGAACGCCGCCTTCGTGTCCTCGAACGCCGCCTCGAAGATGACCTGCATGCGCTCGTCGAGGTCGGCGATGATCGTCATCAGGTCCTTGCGGGTCTGGACGAGGTCGTCCAGCTGCTCCGTGAGGAACTTGTGGCGCTGCTCGAGAGCGGCGAACTCCTCGAGCGCGAGCGGGTTCACCCGGCCGAGCTGGGCGAGCTTGCGCTCCGCGTCGCGCAGGCGCCGCTCCTGCATGCGCCGGTCGTACGGGATCGTCGCGGGCATGTCGGAATCGGCATGAACGCTGTTCTCGGCGTGCTCGACGAGATCGTCGGCCACCCGGATGTCAGCTGGACCCCGCGGAACTGGCTGATCCGGCCCATATTCCGAAACCAGGATGTCCTCGCCCATGCCGAGCTCACTCGAGACGCGCTCCAACAGGCTCGTGACGTGCAGCTTCTTCTCGTGGATCTGCAGCTCGAGCCCGTGGACGCTCTCGGTGAGCCCGGAGAGCCGCTCGCGGAGCCCCGCCTCCTTGCCGCGGAGGTCACGCAGCTCGCTGGTCACCATCGCGCGGGCGCTCTCGGCCTCGGCGAGGGCGAGACGCGCCTCGGTGACCGAGCGGTCGACCGAGTCGAGCAGGTGCGGCAGCTCGGCCGCGACGCCCTCGGCGATCTCGCGCTGCTGCCGGCGGACGACCGCCCGCCGGGCCGCGGCGGCGGCCGCCTCGCGCTCCCGTTCGCGCTGCCGCTCCAGGCTCACGGCCCTCGCCTCGGCCGCGCGGACGCGCTCGCGCAGCGTCTCGACCTCGAGCCGGGCGCGCATCTCCTGCTCGCGTGCCGCCTCGAGCGCGGCGAGGTAGTCGTCGCGCGCCGAGGCGTCCAGGATGGGGCGAGGCTTCTCGAGCGCCGCGTTCAGCTCGTCGGTTGCCGCCTTCGCCTTCGCCTCGGCCTCGGCGACGGCGCCCTGCGCCTGGGCGAGCCCCGTGCGCAGACGCTCGCACTCGGCGACCGCGGCCTCATGCCGCACCGTCGCCTTGTTCAGCCGCTCCGCGTGCTGCGCGAGCTGCGCGTCGTGCTCGCGCAGCTCCTGCAGCGACTCCTTGGCGACGCGCCGCGCGGTCTGCAGCCGCTCGTTCGCCTCCGCGCGCAGCACTGTGTGCTCCTCGACCTGCACACGCACCTCGGCGAGGCGGGCGGCGGCGGCATCCCGCTCGGCCTGCAGCTCGAGCCGCGAGCGCTCCCCCGTGCCCGCGCGCACCGTCTGCGCGGTGCAGACCTCGCCCGCCCGCGTCACGATCGTCACGCGGGATGCAGCTTCCGGCGCGGCGTCGAACGCGGCGCGGGCCGCCTCGAGGTCGTCGGCGACGGCCACGTGCGAGAGGATCCGCAGCACTCCCTCGGGAGCGCGCACGATCCGCCGCGCGGGCACGACCCCGGGCAACTCGGGGAGCTCTGCGTCTGCACCGCCCGCCTCCGCGATCACGATGTCGACGACGCCGAACTCACCGGCGCCCCGGGCGACCGAGAACGCGGCCGAACGGGAGTCGACGAGCACGCCCTCGGCGAGCGGACCGAGCACCGCGGCGATCGCCGCTTCGTAGCCGGCGTCCACGTGCACCTCGTCGCCGACCAGTCCACGCACGCCGTCGCCCCCACGGGCGATCAGCGCCGCGGCGCCGTTCTGCACGTCCAGGGCGCTCGAGAGCGCGGCCACCTTCGCCGTCAGGGCGTCGGCCTCGCGCTCCGCCGACCGGTGCGCCTCGCGGATGCGCTCCAGCTCCGTTTCAGCCTCGCTGGTCTCCCGCTGCGCGGCCTCGTACGCGGCCTGATGCTCCGCCGCCGATCCCTCCGACACGACGCCCTCAGCACCGTGATCTGGATCGATCCGCTCGAGCTCCTCCGCGGCCTCGATGCGCCGCTGATCGGCCGCGTCGAGGGCGTTCTGCTGCCGGAGCACCCCGCCGCGCACCGCCGCGAGGGCCGACTGGGCGGCCTCGGCCGAGCCGCGGAGGGCCGTGAGCGTCATGTCGTGCTCCGACACCAGGGCGCTCTGCTCGGCGATGTCGGCGTCGAGCGCGTCGAGCTCGCCGCGGGCGCGCACGACCGCGCGGGACGCCTCCTGCACGGCGTCCTGCGCGGCGCCGAGCCCATCCGAGATCTCGGTGATCTCCTCGCGGGCTTCGTCGATCGCCGCCTGCGTCACGGTGATCGCGACCGCGTCCGGATCCTCGTCGGCCCCCAGCAGCGCCAGGCGCTGGTTCGCGAGCGTGAACAGGCCGCGCAACCGCTCCTGCACCTGTTCCAGCGCGAACGCGACGCGGCGCGCCTCGTCGACGGCCTCGGCGTTCTGCTCCCGCTCGAGCTGCGCGATCCGGGCGCGCACGCCGTCGACCTCGTCCTGCAGGACGAGCCGCTCGGTGTGCCGCTCCTGCTCGCTGCGGGCGTGATCGGCCAGCGCGGAGCGCAGCTGGACGACCTCGTCCGCGAGCAGGCGCGCCTTCGCGTCGCGCACGATCGCGGCGATCGTCTGCGCCTCGCGGGCGATCTCGGCCTGCTTGCCGAGCGGCTTGAGCTGCCGCCGGATCTCGCCCGCGAGGTCGCTCAGCCGCGTGAGGTTCTGCTCCATCGCGTCGAGCTTGCGGAGGGTCTTCTCCTTGCGGCGCCGGTGCTTCAGGATCCCGGCGGCTTCCTCGATGAAGCCGCGCCGGTCCTCGGGGGTCGCCTGGAGGACAGCGTCGAGCCGGCCCTGCCCCACGATCACGTGCATCTCACGGCCGAGTCCCGAGTCGCTCAGCAGCTCCTGGACATCCAGCAGCCGGCACGACTCGCCGTTGATCGCATACTCGCTCGCGCCGTTGCGGAACAGCGTGCGGCTGATCGTGACCTCGCTGTACTCGATCGGCAGCGCGCCGTCCGAGTTGTCGATCGTCAGCTGCACCTCGGCGCGGCCCAGCGGGCCACGCGTGGCGGTGCCCGCGAAGATGACGTCCTCCATCTTGCCGCCGCGCAGCGTCTTGGCACCCTGCTCGCCCATCACCCAGGCGAGGGCGTCGACGACGTTCGACTTGCCGGATCCGTTCGGGCCGACGATCGCGGTCACCCCCGGCTCGAGCGCGAAGGTCGTCGGCTGCGCGAACGACTTGAAGCCCTTGAGCGTCACGCTCTTCAGGTGCATCCGCGCTCCTTCCTCGACCAGAATCCGCGCGCCTTCGGGCGCCGTCGGATGACGCCGCATTCCGCGGAATCGTGCGGATTTCACGCTACCCGACGCCCCGCCCAGGCCCGTGCGCCACGCGCCGCGGCCGCAGACACGCCTGGGAGAAGGCTTGACGAACGCTGAAAGGCGTCGCTAGTGTCAGTTTCCGCTACCCACGCACGATCGAGAGGAGGGGCGCGATGATCACCGAATTCACTCCGGCATTCCGCGCCACCCGACTCTCTGCGGCCGCCCCGTTCACGGGGCTCGGCACCGCTGATCGGGCGTACTCTCGCGGACTCCGCGCGGCCATCTGACGCCTGCGCACTCCCCGTCTGCCCGCTGAGGGCTCCGTCTGAGGCGTTGCCTCACGGCCCCTCGCTCGGTACGCCGCTCGCACTCTCGCGCTGATCGGCTCTCTCGATCCGCGGCCATCTCCGGCCGCGTCGATCGACACCATCCCCCTGTCCGTTTCGCGACAGGATCCCCTCCTCGCTCGGGGAGACGACCCATCCGCGTCCCCGCCCGGGGACCACACCCAGGAGAAGACATGTCGAACTCGACGATCAGCACCAACCGCCGCGACGCTCTCGTACAGGGCTCGGAGGCGCAGGCGGTGCGCACCTCGCATCCGCCGCAACCCCCGTGGATAGCGAAGGAGCTGCAGAACCGTCATGCACGCACCTCGCTTCCCGACCGGGTGGCGATGAAGATCGGTCTCTGGCTGCTGCTGTGGGGCACCCGCCCGGCGACAGGCCGACCGAACACCAGCGATCTGCACCAGCGTCACCTCGAGCGCGCGCTCCTCGAGCACCAGATGGAGCTCGACCGCATCCGCGCATGGGCCGGACTGCACGGCACGCAGTTCGGACGCTGAGCACAACCCCACCCGGGCCGGGCGGGTCGACGACCCGCCCGGCCCCCACTCTCCACCCCTGAAGGAAGCACCACCCAATGTTCGACACGATCGACATCCCCCATCCGGGCGTGCGCATCGCCGCGCTGCCCCTCCCCGCGACGACGGATGCGGCAGACGCCGCTGATCTCCTCGCCGCGGCAGACATCATCACCGCCGCCGGTCGGCACGACAGCGGCACCGACCTGTTCGACGTCGAGCCCGCCGAATGGCTCGTCGGGCTCCAGTCGACGAAGTACGCCGAGCGGGTCGTCCAGGTGGCACGCGACGGCGACGACAGGATCGTCGGCGTCCTGATCCTCGAGTGCCAGCGCGACGGCGAGAAGAACGCCAGCGGCAGCGTGTTCGTGCATCCGGATCTCCGCGGCCGCGGCATCGAAGACGCCCTGCTCGCTGAATGCGAGCGGCTCGCGCGAGAGCACGGGCGCACGGTGCTGCACACGTGGAACCTCGTGCGCGCCGACCTTCCCGGCGAGCGACTCGCCTCGCCGGCGGGGCTCGGCGCTGTTCCGCTCGCGGCCGACACCACACAGCTCCTGCTGCGCCGCGGCTTCACGCTCGGCCAGGTGGAGCGCGTGAGCGTCTTCGACTTCGCCGACTCGCTCGACCACGCCCGCCGCATGCTCGACGAGGCCCTCGCGAAGGCGGGCCCCGACTACCGCGCGGTGTGGTGGAAGTCCCCCGCGCCCGACGAGCACGTCGACGGCTACGCGTACGCCGTGTCCCGCATGGCGACGGATGTGCCGAGCGGCGAGCTCGAGTGGGAGGAGGAGGTCTGGGACGCCGAGCGCATCCGCTATCGCGAGCAGCTCAAGGCCACGGCCGGCCAGATCATGGCGGTCACCGCCGTCGCCCACGAGCCCACGGGAGCCATCGCCGCCTTCAACGAACTGGTGATCGGCCGCGACCGCCATCGCCGGTCGGAGAACTACGGCACGCTCGTGCTCCCCGAGCACCGCGGGCACCGCCTCGGCACGATCGTGAAGTGCCTTGGCCTCATCCGATGGCACGAGCTCGTGCCGACCTCCCCGAGCGTGATGACCTTCAACGCCGAGGAGAACCGTTACATGCTTGACGTCAACGAGGCGGTCGGATTCCGCCCCGCGGTTACGTCCGGCGAGTGGAAGAAGGAGCTGTGATGGAGAAGGACACTCTGACGGACGTGGCCATCGAGCCGCTCGTCCTACCGGGATCGCTCGAGGGACCGGATGCCGCCGACTTCCTGGACGTGGTCCGGATCGGCAACGAGGCCTGGCGCCGGGCATCCGGCACCGACCTGCACGACGACGACCCGGCCGAGATGCTCGTCCGCTGGCGGGAGACGCCCTACCGCGTGACCCACGTCGTCGTCGCGCGTCTCGACGGCCGCATCGTAGGCGCCGGCCGGGTCGAGATCGACAAGACGACCCGCGAATCGGCGGAGATCGACGTGGTCCTCGTCGAGGAGCACGAGGAGGGCCCCGTCGCGGAGGCCCTGATGGCCGCGGTCGAGGCGCTCGCCCACGAGAACGGCCGCACCGTCCTCCAGGCGTGGACGATCCACCGGCCCGATCCGGTCGAGCGCCGGCTCGTGCCGCCGACCGGCGCGGGATGGATCCCTGAGGACGACCCGACCACGCGCCTCATGCGGGGCGCCGGGTTCCGGCTCGGGCAGGTCGAGCGCAACAGCGTGTTCGAGCTGAACGGCTCGTACGAGGCCGTGGACCGGCTGCTCGAGCAGGCGGTCGCCGCCGCCGGCGCCGACTACCGCCCGGTGTGGTGGGCGGGTCCGACCCCGCCCGAGTACGCCGACGGCTATGCGGCGGCGATCGCCCGGATGTACACCGATGTGCCGGTCGGCGACATGGTGAACGAGGAGGCGAGCTGGGACGCCGGTCGCGTGTTCGAGCGGGACGAGCGCTTCGCCGAGTCGGGGACGCTCATCGGCGTGACGCTGGTGATCCACGAGCCGACGGGCGCCGTGGCGGCGTTCAACGAGCTCACCATCGGCGCCGACCGCAGCCGGCCGACCGCGCAGTGGGGAACGCTCGTCATGCCCGAGCACCGCGGTCACCGCCTCGGGGCCATCGTGAAGTGCATCGGCCTGAAGCGGTGGCACGAGCGCGTGCCCGAGTCGCCGCGGGTGTCGACGTTCAACGCCGAGGAGAACCGCTACATGCTCGACGTCAACGAGGTTGTCGGCTTCGTGCCGGCGTCGTACGCGGGGGCGTGGGAGAAGAAGCTCGCGTGATCCTCGCCGCCGCCGATCACCCATACGGTTGAACCGTGAGATATGTGGTGATCGGCGGCGGTGTCGGCTGTGCGCGCTTCGTGAAGGGGCTGCGCGAGCACGTGCGGCGGACGGGTCAGGGCGACCGGATCGACGTGGTCGTCAACACCGCGGACGACTGGTGGGTCTCGGGTCTGCGCATCGCACCGGACCACGACAGCCTGCTCTACGCGCTGGCCGGCGTGAACGACACCGAGCGCGGCTGGGGCCGGGCGGGCGAGACCGAGCGCGTCTCCGCCGAGCTCGCCGCGTGGGGCACCGCTCCCGACTGGTTCACACTGGGCGACCTGGATCTCGGCACGCACATCGCGCGCACCGCGTGGCTGCGCGACGGGCTGAGCGTTTCCGAGGTGTACCGCCGACTCGGCGCGCGCTGGGACCTCGGCGTCACGCTGCACCCCGCGACCGACGCCGAGATCGACACGCACGTGCTGCTCGCCGACCGCGATCCGATCCACTTCCAGGAGTGGTGGGTGCGGCACCGCGCCCAGCTGCCCGCAACCGGCTTCGTGCAGCGCGGCATCGAGCACGCAGCCCCGTCGGAGGGCGCCCTCGATGCGATCACGCGGGCGGACGTCATCCTGATCGCCCCGTCCAACCCCGTCGTCTCGGTGGGCCCGGTGCTCGCCGTCCCTGGGATGCGCGAGGCGCTGCGGGCTGCCTCGGCGCCGATCGTCGGGGCGTCAGGGATCATCTCGGGTGCCGTCGTGCGGGGAATGGCCGACGCATGTCTCGCGGCCATCGGCGTGGACACCTCCGCCGAGGCGGTCGCCCGTCACTACGGCGCGCGCCGGGACGCCGGGCTGCTCGACGGCTGGCTCGTCGACGAGTCGGATGCCTCCGCGCTCGATCCGCTGCAGGCCGCGGGCATCACCGCGCGGGCCGTGCCGCTGTGGATGCGCGACGCCGATACGTCGGCGCAGCTCGCGTCCGACGCGATTGCGCTGGCCCGCTCGCTCGGCTGACTCAGCGGAAGGCGCGCTCGAGGTCCTTCGCCCCGACGCGCAGCGCCCGCACGAGGGGCTTGTTGATCGCCTGCGACACCGCCGCCTGGGTGATGCCCTCGTCGGCGGCGATCTCCTTCTGCTGCCGTCCCCGCCAGGTGTCGTACACCGCCCGCCGTGCGCGGGGGCTCATGTCGGCGACGACCTGATCGCGCAGCAGCAGGTACGCGTTGACGACCGCGGCCTGCGCCCGGCGCTCCGGGGGCTCGGTGTCATGCACCACGAGCCACGAGCGGGTTCCGGGGAGCTTCCCCTGTTCCAGCTCCTCCGCATGCTCGATCGCGTTGCGGGCCGCCCACCATCCCGGCCCGTCCTGGATCGCGTCCGTGAGGCTCGACTCGACCGGACCGATCTCGCCCACCCCGAGTCCGAAGCGGCAGGCGACGCCCTCGGGCAGCGCGAGCTGGAGGTACAGGGTCGCGACGAGTGCGTCTTCGAGCGTCTCGTACACCGCCTGGAACTCGTCGGCGACGGTCGGCCACCAGCGCTGCGTCGCGCGGGGTCGCACCTCCTCCACGGTGGCGGTGGCGGCTTCGATCGCCCGCTGAACCGCGTCCCGGTCGGGTGCGGAACGCGAGGCGACGATGTCGGCGATGACGGCGATGGTCATGTCATCACCATATCACTAATATCTGACTCCGAATAAGCCATAGAGCTTAATTGGCGCGGATATCAGTGATCCGCTGAAGCGGCCTCGTCGCCCCGAGCCGAGCGGAGGCGCTGGCAGAACGGGCAGAAGTGGCTGCTGCGGTTCGTGAACGAGGTGCGCACGATCATCCGGCCGCATCGTGGACACGGCTTCCCGTGCCGGCCGTACGCGTTCAGGCTGTGGGCGAAGTAGCCCGCCTCGCCGTTGACGTTCACGTACTGGGCGTCGAAGCTCGTGCCGCCTTCCGCCAGCGCCTTCGCGAGCACCGCCCGCACCTCCGCGAGCAGCCGGTTCACCGTGCGGGTCGTCAGGTCCCGGGCGAGCGTCTCCGGATGGATGCGCGCCGCCCAGAGCGCCTCGTCCGCGTAGATGTTGCCGATTCCGCTCACCACGGTCTGATCCAGCAGCACGCGCTTGATCGCCGACGACTTCATCGCCAGACGCCGCCGGAACAGCGCGCCGTCGAACGCCGGATCCAGCGGGTCGCGTGCGATGTGCGCCGCCTGCTGCGGCACGAGAGGGGCGTCGTGGCCGAAGCCTCCCGCGCGTGAGTCCAGCGTCGGGATGAGCGCGTCGATCGCGAGCGAGCCGAAGGTCCGCTGATCCGCGAACACAACGGCGAGTTCGCCGTGATCCGGATGCTCGATGGCGACCCGGATGCGCTCGTGCCGCTCGGGCGGCGCCCCCGCAGCGCGCAGCAGCATCTGGCCGCTCATACCGAGGTGCACCATCACCGCCTCCGGCGCGCCCGCCGGCGACACCTCGTCGAGCGGAAGCCAGAGGAACTTCCCGCGCCGCGCCGTCCCCCCGAAGGTGCGACCGGTCAGCCGCGCCTCGAACTCGGCGGGAGAGCCGGCATGCCGCGTCAGCGCCCGCGCATCGTGCGCCTCGACGCCGACGACGCGCGCGCCGACCACGGCGGGAGCAAGCCCCGCCCGCACCACCTCGACCTCGGGAAGCTCGGGCATCGACGGTCAGGCCCGGGCGCGCTCACTGAGGCCGCGCCACAGGTCGAGCGCCGCGGCCATCTCGGCCGTCTTCTTGCTCGTCCCCTCGCCGCTCGCGGAGTGCTCCCCCACCGACACGGTCGCGACGAAGCGCCGCTCGTGGTCCGGACCGCTCGCCGTGACGACATAGACAGGCGGCGTCAGGCCCTGCCGCGCGGCGATCTCCTGCAGCGCCGTCTTCGGATCCATGGCGGCGCCGTAGCGTTCCGGATCCTCGAGCAGGGGCTCGATGAGCCGCAGCACCATCGCCGTCGCGGCCTCGCTGCCGGCGGACAGATACGTCGCGCCGATCACGGCCTCCATCGCGTCCGCGAGGATCGAGTCCTTGTCGCGTCCGCCGGTGAGCTCCTCACCCCGTCCCAGACGGATGTGCCCGCCGAGCCCGATGCCGCGGGCGACCTCGGCGAGGGCCACGGTCGACACTACGCTGGCGCGCCGCTTGGCGAGGGCACCCTCCTCGAGGTCGGGATGACGGGTGTAGAGCATCGTGGTCACGGCGAGCCCGAGCACGGAGTCGCCCAGGAACTCCAGGCGCTCGTTGTGCGGGAGCCCGCCGTTCTCGTAGGCGAAGGAGCGGTGCGTCAGCGCCAAGCCGAGAAGCTCGGCGTCGATGTCGACGCCGAGCTTCTCGGTGAGGTGCTGGGGCCCGCGACTGCTGTCGGTCACGGGGAGCCGATCAGACGTCGGCGACCTTGCGGCCCTTGTACTCCAGGAACAGCTCGGTGCCCTGCGAGTCGGTGACGACCTTGGCCTGGTGGGGACGGCTGTAGACGACCTTGCCGTTCTCGACCGTCTTGACGAGCGCGGGGGCCTCGGCCTTCCACTGCGCGCGGCGCGAACGGGTGTTGGAGCGGGAGACCTTCCGCTTCGGGGGGTTACCAGCCATGAGTTAGCTCTCTTCTGTGTCGCGGGCGGCGTCGTGCGCCGCTCCGTGGTCGGTGAGGTTCTGGAGCGCGGCCCATCGCGGGTCGACGGGCGACTGCTGGGCGCTTGCCGGTTCGGTCAGACGCTCACCCGTGGCCGGGTCAAGGCCGGGGCAATCCGGCTGACAGACCGGCTGAAACGGAAGCGCCAGAACGGTCGCATCCCTGACCAGAGTTTCAAGATCCACGTGGTCGTCTTGAACCTCGAAGTCAGCTGTTTCCTCCCCAGGATACTCGAAAAGCTCCTGAAACTCGACTTCGAGCGGCTCGGCGATGTCGCGCAGGCAGCGTCCGCACACGCCCTCGTACCGCGTATCGACCGTGCCGGAGACGAGGATGCCCTCGTGGACCGACTCGAGACGGACGTCCAATTCGAGTGGCTCGCCCTGCATCACCGAGACGATCCCCTCGCCCCAGCGCTCGGGAGCGGGGATGGTCAGGGAGTGCTCGCGCATCTCGCCCGGCTTGCGCACGATGTCGCGCGCGGGCAGCACGAAGGGTCCGGAAAGTCGCGATCTCACCCTTCGATGCTACTCGCGTCGCCCTGTGACGGCGCCGGGCGGCCAGGTCAGAAGTCGTTCGCCCCGGCCCTGGCGAGGAAGCGAGCGACGGCCGGCGGGACGTAAGGAGACACATCGCCGCCCAGACCCGCGACCTGTCGCACGAGCGAGCTGGACACCAGAGCGTGCGAGGGCTCCGGCAGCAGGAACACCGTCTCGATGTCCGCGAGGTGCCGGTTCACGACCGCCATCGGCGTCTCGTAGGCGACATCCACCTGCGAACGGATGCCCTTGACCAGCACGCCGGCTCCGACCTCCTGCGCGTAGTCGACGAGCAGCCCCACGCTCCACGACCCGACGATCACGTTGCCCGGCATGCCCTCCTCGCGGATCGACTGCTCGAGCAGCGCAACGCGCTGGGCCGCCGGCAGCATGCCGGCCTTGTCGGGGTTGTGCACCACGACCACGTGCAGCTCGTCGTAGAGCCGGGCCGCGCGCCGGATGACGTCGAGGTGGCCGAGGGTCGGCGGGTCGAAGGATCCAGGGACGACGGCGATCCGGCTGCTCATGCTCAGAAGCCTATCCGCCACGGCGTAGGCACCGGCTACGACTTGGACAGGGCCGCCCGCTCCTCCTGTGTGACACGGCGGGCAAGCGCCTCCGCGAGATCCGGATGGGCATCGAGCGTCGGATCCTGCTCCAGGATGCGCTCCGCCTCGCCGCGCGCGCGGGCGATGAGGTCGGCGTCCTTGACCACGCGCAGCAGGCGCAGCGACGAGCGCACGCCCGACTGGGCGTCGCCCAGGACATCTCCTTCACCGCGCAGCTCGAGGTCGATCTCCGCCAGCTCGAAGCCGTCGAGCGTCGAGGCGACGGCCTCCACCCGCTCGCGCGCCATCGTGCCGGGCTGCGCCTCGGTCACCAGCAGGCAGAGACCGGGGACGCCACCGCGTCCCACCCGGCCACGCAGCTGGTGCAGCTGCGAGACGCCGAAGCGATCCGCGTCGAGGATCACCATCGTCGACGCGTTCGGCACGTCGACGCCGACCTCGATCACGGTGGTGGCGACGAGCACGTCGATCTGCCCACGGGCGAAGTCCTGCATGATGCGGTCCTTCTCGTCCGACGGCAGCTTGCCGTGGAGCGTCGCGATCCGGAGGGATCCGACCCGAGGGTGGCGCTGGAGCATCTCGGCGACCTGGACGACTCCCCAGTGCGGACGCGCCGCCTCGCCCTCGACGAGCGCGGCGATGCCGCCCGTGCCATCGTCGGCGCCGGGGGCGGCCGTCGCCTTCTCGGCGTCGATCGCCGAGCAGACGACGAACACCTGGTGGCCCTTCTCGACCTCCTCGGCGACGCGATCCCAGACCCGGCCGAACCAGCCCGGCTTCTCGGCGATCGGCGCGACGAAGCTCTGGATGCCCGCGCGCCCCGCGGGCATCGTGCGGATGGTCGAGACGTCGAGATCGCCGAACACCGTCATCGCCACCGTGCGCGGGATGGGCGTCGCGGTCAGAACGAGCGCGTGGGGGCTCGACCCCTTCGCGCGCAGGGTCTCGCGCTGCTCGACGCCGAAGCGGTGCTGCTCGTCGACGACGACGAGGCCGAGGTCGGCGAACGTCGTGCTCTCGCTCAGCAGCGCGTGGGTGCCGACGACGATCAGCGCCTGGCCGGACGCCACGCGGAGGGCGGCCTTCCGCCGCTCGGCGGCCGGCATCTGACCGGTGAGGAGCGTCGGCATCAAATCGGGCGCGAGGTCGGGTCCGAGCATCCGGGCGATCGAACGCAGGTGCTGCCCCGCCAGCACCTCCGTCGGCGCGATCAGCGCCGACTGCCCGCCCGACTCGGCGACCTGCAGCATCGCCCGCAGCGCGACGAGCGTCTTGCCCGACCCGACCTCACCCTGCACCAGGCGGTTCATCGGCCACTCGGCGGTCAGATCCGCGGCGATCTGCCGCCCGACGGTCTCCTGGTCGGTCGTGCGCTCGAACGGCAGCGCCGCATCGAATCGGGCGAGCAGACCGCCGTCGCGGGCCGGGCGCTTCGTCGCCGACATCATCCGAACGAACTGCCGCTGCTGCGCCAGGGCCGTCTGCAGCACGAGTGCCTCGTGCATCCGCAGCGTTCCACGGGCGGCGTCGATCTGCGGCCGCGTCTGCGGCCGGTGCACCCACTCCAGCGCCTCGCGCGCGGTGAGCAGCGACTCGCGGAAGCGGAGCTCGTCCGGCACGGGATCCGGGACCTCCCCCAGGCGGTCGAGAACCTCCGAGATCCACTTCTGGATGGCCCAGGTCGCCACGGTCGACGTCGCCGGATAGATCGGGATCGGGGTGCGCACCATCTCATCGGCCACGGCGATGCCGCTCGTGCGCTCGTCGTCGAACAGCTGGTAGTCGGGGTGCGAGAACTGCAGCTTGTCGCGGAAGGCGCTGACCTTCCCCGAGAAGACCCCGCGCCGGCCTGGCCGCAGCTCCTTCTCGCGCCACGCCTGGCCGAAGAACGTCAGCGTGAGCTGCCCGTCGCCGTCGCCGATGACGACCTCGAGCATCCTGCCGCCGCGGTTGCGCATCGGGCGGGCGGACACCGACTTGACCTCGGCGATCACCGTGGCGAGCTCGCCGATCGGCAGACCCCGGATCGGCGTGAGCTCGCCGCGCACCGCATACCGCCGCGGATAGTGCGCGAGCAGATCGCCGACCGTCGCCATCCCGAACGCGCGCGACAGCGCCTTCGCGGCCTTGTCGCCGAGCGCGACGAGCAGCGGCGTGTCGAGGGTGAGCGACATGCGTCGAGTCTAGGTCGGGGCGCCGACACGCCCGTCGCCGAGCCAGCCCCTGCGGCGCCGAAGGGCACGAGAAGGGCCGATAACGTGAAGAGGTGACAAGGATCATCGCGGGGGCCGCCGGCGGCGTGCGCCTGGACGTACCCTCCTCCGGGACGCGTCCCACGAGCGACCGCGTGCGCGAGTCGCTGTTCGGTGCGCTGGAGTCGAGCGGGGCCCTGGACGGCGCGCGCGTCGTCGATCTCTATGCCGGATCGGGAGCCCTGGGCCTCGAGGCCGCGAGCCGGGGCGCATCCTCGGTCGACCTCGTCGAGCGCGCGAAGCAGGCGGCCGCGATCGCCCGGCGCAACGCCGACGCCGTCCGCCGATCGATCGGCGCCGGCGCCGCTGCGGTGCGCGTCCACGCGAGCGCGGTCGGCACGTGGCTGCGCGGCGCCGCAGGGCCGTTCGACCTCGTGTTCCTGGATCCGCCCTACGACCTCGGCGACGACGAGCTCACCGAGAACCTCGCCGCGCTCGCATCCGCGCTCGCGCCCGACGCCCTGGTGATCGTCGAGCGCTCGTCGCGCTCCGGACCTCCGAACTGGAACGCCGCAGGCCTCGAGCCGCTTCGCGATCGGGCGTACGGCGACACCGCGCTGTGGTGGGGCGTTCCCCCGGCTCAGCCGGAGACCGAGTCCCAGTCGCGATAGGGATCCCAGCCGCCGGACCCGGCGTACGGTCGCCCGTCGACGAGCAGCGGCGCCTCGCCCCGCGCGACGACGCGGCCGATCACCCGGAAGCCGGGCGGCAGCACGTCATCCGCGAACGTCGCGAGCAGCGCGTGGTCCTCCCCACCCTCGATCGCCGAGACGACGTCCGGCCCCAGGGTCGCCGCGATCAGGTCGATCGTCACGTCCGAGGCGTCGGCCATCCGCCGCGCGTCGAGGCCGAGGCCGTCGGAGACGTCCATCATCGCGTGGGCGCCGGCTGTGGACGCCATCGGTCCGAGCCCGATCGGCGGCGAGGGGCGCAGCTGTCCCATCAGGATGCCCGCCTCGCCGGCCCCCACGCGTGCGGGATCCACGGGGACCGGCGACCCCGCCACGTCGCGGAACCGGTCGAAGAGCACCGACAGGCCGCGCGCGGCGACGCCGAGCTCCCCCGCGACCGCCACGACGTCGCCCTCGCGCGCGCCGGAGCGCAGCACCGCCTGGCGCCCCTCGAGGTCGCCGAGCGCCGTCACCGCCACGGTCAGCGTGGCCGACACCGTCAGGTCGCCGCCGACCACCGCGCACCCGGGCGCGAGGGCGTCGCACGCGTCGCGGAGCCCGTCCGCAAGGGCTTCGACGAACGACACGCGGGTGTCGTTCGGCATGGCGAGGGCCACGAGCAGCGCCGTGGGGCGCGCTCCCATGGCGGCGACGTCGGCGAGGTTCACCGCGGCGGCCTTCCAGCCGAGGTCGTACCCACTCGACCAGGCGAGGCGGAAGTCCGGGCCGTGCACCAGGGTGTCGGTGGTGGCGACCACGGATCCGCTGGGCGTGGCTACGACCGCCGCGTCGTCCCCGGGTCCGACGATCGCGGACGCGGCCCGTCCGGTGCGGGCCGCGATGCGGGCGAGGATCTCGCCCTCGCTCAGCTCGCCGATGGTCGGGTCCGCGGGCGCCTGATGCATCCCCTCAGCCTACGGGCGGGGAGCCGGCGCACAGGATCGGCGACCTAGGCTGGACGTGTGATCCGTCGTCTCGCCGCCGCGACCGCGGTGATCCTCCCCCTCGCCCTCGCCGGGTGCGCCTCGACCGTCTCGGTCCCCGCGGCGGAGGATGCGAACGACCCGCTGTGCGCCGAGGTGAGCGTCCGCCTTCCCGACGCGATCGGCGATCTCGACCGTCGGTGGACGGATGCGCAGGCGACGGGCGCCTGGGGCGACCCGACCGCGGTCATCGTGAGCTGCGGCGTCACACCGCCCGGCCCGACCACGCTGCAGTGCGTGACGTTCGAGGGCGTCGACTGGATCGTCGACGCGTCGGAGCTGCCGATGCAGCGCATCACGACCTACGGCCGCACGCCGGCGACGCAGGTGTACGTGAACACCGAGGTGATCAGCCCTTCCGATGTGCTCACCCCGATCAGTCGGATCGTCTCGTCCATCCCCGTCGACGCATCCTGTGTCGGGCTCGAGGACGCAACGCCCGTTCCCGACGCCGGCTGACCGACCCCACACAGGCTGAGCCGCGCGACCGCAGACTCACCCGTCCCATGCCTTCACTCGCGTCACAGCGAGCCTGTGTACGGGCACGCTGAAGGGCCGGCGGCCGGCGCGGCTCAGGCGGCGCGGGCCAGCCCCAGCTCGATGAGCTCGGTGATCAGCTCGGCGTAGGTCATTCCCGACGCGATCCAGCACTTGGGGTACATCGAGATCGGCGTGAAGCCGGGCATCGTGTTGAGCTCGTTGATCACGACCTCGCCGTCGGCCGTGAGGAACACGTCGACGCGGGCAAGACCCCGACCGTCGACGGCCTCGAACGCGCGGCGACCGACCTCGCGGATGCGCTCCGTCTCGTCTTCGGTGAGCGTCGCGGGGCACACGACCTCGGCGCCGTCGCCGCCGAGGTACTTCCCCTCGAAGTCGTAGAACTCGCGGGTGGTGAGCACGATCTCGCCAGGGAGCGAGGCGCGCGGGCGTCCGCCGTCCCGTCCCTCGAGGATCGCGACCTCGATCTCGCGGCCGACGATGCCGACCTCGACGAGCACCTTGTCGTCCTCGGCCAGCGCCACGCGCATCGCCTCGTTGAGCTCGGTGGCGTCGTGCGCCTTGGAGACGCCGACGCTCGACCCGGCGCGCGCCGGCTTCACGAAGACCGGGTAGCCGAGGGCCGCGACCTCGTCGCGCACGGCGTCGGGCTCCGAGGCCCAGCGCGCGGCGCGCACGGTCACCCACGGGGCGACGGGCAGGCCCTCTGCCTGCAGCGCGATCTTCATGAAGTGCTTGTCCATGCAGACGGCAGAGTCGAGCACCCCGCCGCCGGCGTACGGCAGCTCGAGGATGTCGAGGAAGCCCTGGATGGTGCCGTCCTCGCCGTGAAGACCGTGCAGGATGGGCAGCACCACGTCGACCTCGCCGAGGTCCTCGACGGATCCGTCCTCGTGCTGGGCGCGCAGCGCGCGTCCCCCGGTGGGCCACACGATGCGGGTGCCGTTGTCGACGACCTCGGGCAGCTTCGCCGCGTCGAGCGCGAAGCGCTGCGGGTCGTCCTGCTCGAGCACGAACACGCCGTCGCGCGTGATCCCGACGGGGATCACGCGGAAGCGGTCACGGTCGATCGCTCCGAGAACCCCGCCCGCCGTCGCGGAGGAGATCGAGTGCTCGCTCGAGCGTCCTCCGAAGAGCACCGCCACGGTCGTCCTGGCCATTCTGCGTCCCTTCGCCCTGCGGCGTGTCGTCGTCTGTCGTGAGGTGGGGCGCGATCTCGCGCGGGCGCATCCGGCCGTCCAGCACCATCTTCACCTGCTGGACGATCGGCATCTCGACGCCGGCGTCCTTCGCGAGGGCCAGGATGGGGCCGACGGATGCGAGCCCCTCGGCCGTCTGGTTCATCTGCGCGATGACCTCTTGGTACTTGTACCCCTGCCCGAGCAGGCGCCCCGCCGTGTTGTTGCGGCTGAGCGGCGACTGGCACGTCGCGATCAGGTCGCCGAGGCCCGCGAGCCCCTGGAGCGTTCCCGGCTGCGCGCCGTAGGCGACGGCGAAGTCGGTCATCTCGACGAGGCCGCGCGTGATGATCGAGGCCTTCGTGTTCTCGCCGTAGCCGACGCCGTCGACGATGCCGATCGCGACGGCGATGAGGTTCTTGAGCACGCCGCCGAACTCGGTGCCCGTGACGTCGGTGTTCACGAAGCTGCGGAAGTACTCGTTGCGCGAGCGCCGGGCGACCGCGTCGGCGGTGTCCTGGCTGCTCGATGCGATGACGGCGGCCGTCGGCTGCTCCTTGGCGATCTCTAGCGCGAGGTTGGGTCCGCTCGCCACCGCGATCCGGGCCGGGTCGCAGCGGAGCTCCTGCTCGATGACCTGGCTCATCCGCAGGTTCGTCTTCTTCTCGACGCCCTTCATCAGGCTGACGACGGGCACCGCCTCATTCGCGAGGTACGGCCGCATCGCGCGCAGGGTCTCGCGCGCCGACTGGCTCGGCACCGAGAGGTACACCTGCTCGGCGCCGTCGATCGCCCGCGCGAGATCGTGCGTCGCGTGCATCGAGCGCGGCAGGTTGATGCCGGGAAGGTACTTCGAGTTGCGCTTCGCCTCGTCGATCTCGTGGGCCTGCTCGGGGCGGCGGGCCCACATCGTGACCTGCGCTCCCCCGTCGGCGAGCACCTTGCCGAACGTGGTGCCCCAGCTGCCCGACCCGATGACGACGACCTTGGGTCCGTCGTGCCGGCGACCGGCGGCCGGGCGGCTCACAGGCGTCCCGTCTCTGCCTGGCCGTGCGACGACGGATCCCATCGCTTCGGCGGCGCCTTCTCGTCGCGGATCCCCTCGAGCAGCGCGGTGATCGCCTGCATGAGGCGCTCCGTGGCCTCGGAGATCGCCGCGGGGTCGGTCGGGCGGTCCTTCAGATCCGACAGATCGACGGGATCGCCGATCGCCACGCGGACGAGCTTGCGCGGCGGCCACAGGCTCAGGCCGCGCTGGTAGCGGCCCATGATGTTCTGCACGCCCCAGTGGGCGACGGGGATGAGCGGCAGGTCGCCGGCGAGGGCGAGGCGGGCGGCGCCCGACTTGCCCCGCATCGGCCACAGATCCGGGTCGCGGGTGAGCGTCCCCTCGGGGTAGACGATGACCCCGCGCCCGTCGGCGACGAGCTCCGAGGCCTGCCGCATGGTCTGCGCCGCGGAGTCGCGCGACAACGTCCGCGCCACGGGGATCATGCCGGTCGCGCGCAGCGCGGCGCCGAGCACCGGCACGCGGAACAGGCTGTCCTTCGCCATGAAGCGCGGCGCGCGGCCGAGTCGCCACACGGCGACGGCGACGAGCACCGGGTCGAGCTCGCTGACGTGGTTCGGCGACAGGATGTACGCGCCCTCGCGGGGAAGCTTGTGCCCGTCGGTGATTCGCACCTTCGCCATCAGACCCGCGAGCGGGACCACGATCGCGGCGAGCGGCCAGAACGCGCTGGGCCGACTCTTCTCGGAAGAGCTCACGTCGACTCGCTCGCTCAGCCGACGACGTCGAAGTCGGCCCCGAGGGCCGTCAGCTTCTCGAAGAACTTCTCGTATCCGCGGCGGATGATCCCGACACCGGAGACGCGCGACGTGCCCTCGGCCGCGAGGGCCGCGACGACGTAGCTGAAGCCACCGCGAAGGTCGGGCACCACGATGTCGGCGCCGTGCAGCGGGGTGGGGCCGTTGATGACCGCCGCCTGCTCGAGGGCGCGACGCGGAACACGGCGGTACTCGCCCTCGAGGCCGTCCTCGTGCACGACGATGTCGGCGCCCATCTGGACGAGCGCGCGGGTGAAGCCGAGGCGGTTCTCGTAGACGGTCTCGTGCACGACCGACTGGCCGTTCGCCTGGGTCAGCGCGACGATCAGCGGCTGCTGCCAGTCGGTCATGAAGCCGGGGTGCACGTCGGTCTCGACAGTGATCGCCTTCAGCGGCGCCTTGCCGCGGCGGAAGCGGATTCCCTCGTCGGTGATGTCGAAGTCGCCGCCGACCTTGCGGTACACGTTGAGGAACGTCAGCATCTCGTACTGGCGGGCGCCCTTGACGAAGATGTCGCCGTCGGTGGCCAGGGCGGCGCAGGCCCACGAGGCCGCCTCGTTGCGGTCGAAGAGCGAGCGGTGGTCGTAGCCGCGCAGCTCGTCCACGCCCTCGATGAAGATCACGCGGTTCGGCTCGTACGAGATGATGGCGCCCATCTTCTGCAGCACGCCGATGAGGTCCATGATCTCGGGCTCGATCGCCGCGTTGCGCAGCTCGGTGACGCCCTTCGCCCGCACCGCGGTGAGCAGCACCTGCTCCGTCGCGCCGACGCTCGGGTACGGAAGCTCGATGTGCGCGCCGTGAAGCCCCTCGGGCGCGGAGAGTCGGATGCCGCTCGGCTGCTTGTCGACGATCGCGCCGAACTTGCGCAGCGCGTCGAGGTGGAAGTCGATCGGGCGGTCGCCGATGCGGCAGCCGCCGAGGTCCGGGATGAACGCCTGGCCGAGCAGGTGAAGCAGCGGACCGCAGAACAGGATCGGGATGCGCGACGACCCGGCGTGGGCGTCGATCTCCTCGAAGTTCGCCGATTTCGCGTCGGCGGGGTCGAGCACGAGCGCACCGGGCTCCTCGCCCTCGGTCACGTGCACGCCGTGCACCTCGAGCAGCGAGCGCACCACCTCGACGTCGCGGATGTCCGGGACATCGCGCAGGATGCTCGGGGTCTCGCCGAGGAGGGAGGCGACCATCGCCTTGGTCGCGAGGTTCTTCGCGCCGCGGACGTCGACCTGACCCTTCAGCGAGCGACCCCCGCGGATCTCGAGGACTTCACCGGATGCGTAGGCCGGGGTGCCGGGGGTCTTGGCGTCGCCGATCAGAGTCATGTGGTGGTGCCTCGCTAGGGATCTCGCAGCTGGTGGGCCGCTCGGTGATGTGAGGCGAGTCCGGGGCCTCAAGAGGCCCCGGAAGGGCTCACGGAACCGGTGTGGTCCGTGGCCGCCACGCCTCGCGGCGGGCCTCGAACTGCGCGATCTTGTCTTCGTTGCGCAGCGTGAGCCCGATGTCATCGAGCCCTTCGAGGAGCCGCCACCTAGTGTAATCGTCGATGTCGAACGCGGCCGTGAAGTCGCCAAGAGTGGCTGTTCGAGCGATCAGATCGACCGTCATCTCCACGCCGGGCTGCGCGTCGATCGCGGCCCAGAAGCGCTCGACGTCGTCCTCCGAGATCACGCCGGCGACGAGGCCCTGCTTGCCCGAGTTGCCGCGGAAGATGTCCGCGAAGCGGGGGCTCAGCACCACCTTGAAGCCGTAGTCGCGCAGGGCCCACACTGCGTGCTCCCTGCTCGATCCGGTGCCGAAGTCGGGCCCCGCCACGAGGACGGAGGCGCCGCGGAACGGCTCCTGATTCAGCACGAAGGCGGGGTCCTGGCGCCAGCCGTGGAACAGCGCGTCCTCGAAGCCGGTCTTGGTGACGCGCTTCAGGAACACGGCGGGGATGATCTGGTCGGTGTCGACGTTGGAGCGCTTGAGAGGCGCTGCCACACCGGTGTGCGTCGTGAACTTCTCCATGTCAGGCCTCCGCTCCGGTCGTCGCGAACGAGGCGTCCGCCGCATCCAGATCCGCGGGGCTCGCGAGCGTGCCGCGGATGGCCGTAGCCGCCGCGACGAGCGGCGACACCAGGTGGGTGCGACCGCCCTTGCCCTGACGGCCCTCGAAGTTGCGGTTGCTGGTGGACGCGCAGCGCTCCCCGGGGGCGAGCTGGTCGGGGTTCATGCCCAGGCACATCGAGCACCCCGCGAAGCGCCACTCGGCGCCGAAGTCCTTCACGATCCTGTCGATGCCCTCGGCCTCGGCCTCGAGCCGCACGCGCGCGGATCCCGGCACGACCATGACGCGCACGCCCTCGGCCTTCTTGCGGCCCTTGATGATGGATGCGAACGCACGCAGATCCTCGATGCGGCTGTTCGTGCACGACCCCATGAACACGGCGTCGACGGGGATCTCCTTCATCGGAGTCCCGGGGGTGAGATCCATGTACTCCAGCGCCCGCTCGGCCGCGGCGCGCTCGTTGGGGTCGGTGATCTCGGCCGGGGTCGGCACCGCGTCGCTCAGCGACACGCCCTGACCCGGGTTGGTGCCCCACGTGACGAACGGCTCGAGCTCGTTCGCGTCGATGAACACCTCGGCGTCGAACACCGCGCCCTCGTCGGTGGGCAGCGTCCGCCAGTACGCGACGGCCTCGTCCCAGTCCGCGCCCTTCGGTGCGTGCGGGCGACCCTCGAGGTACGCGAACGTCGTCTCGTCGGGCGCGACCATGCCGGCGCGGGCGCCGGCCTCGATCGACATGTTGCAGATCGTCATCCTGCCCTCCATGGAGAGCGAGCGGATGGCGCTGCCGCGGTACTCGAGGACGTAGCCCTGTCCGCCGCCGGTGCCGATCTTGGCGATGACGGCGAGGATGATGTCCTTCGCCGTGACGCCGGGCTTCAGCTCGCCCTCGACCGTGATCGCCATGGTCTTGAAGGGCTTCAGGGGCAGCGTCTGCGTGGCCATGACGTGCTCGACCTCGCTCGTGCCGATGCCGAACGCCATGGCGCCGAACGCGCCGTGCGTCGAGGTGTGGCTGTCGCCGCAGACGACCGTGATACCCGGCATGGTGAGGCCGAGCTGCGGCCCGACGACGTGGACGATCCCCTGCTCCTTGTCGCCCAGCGAGTGGAGGCGAACGCCGAACTCGGCGGCGTTGCGGCGCAGCGTCTCGATCTGGGTGCGGCTGGTCAGGTCGGCGATCGGCTTGTCGATGTCGATCGTCGGGGTGTTGTGGTCCTCGGTCGCGATCGTCAGGTCGAGGCGGCGCACGGGGCGCCCCTCGGCGCGCAAGCCGTCGAACGCCTGAGGGCTGGTGACCTCGTGCACGAGGTGCAGGTCGATGTAGATCAGGTCGGGCTGGCCGTCTTCGCCCTTGACCACGAGGTGGTCTTCCCAGACCTTCTCGGCCAGGGTGCGGGGGCGGTCGGGGATCGTGATGTCGCTCATTGTTCTTCTCCGGGGGTTCGCGATGTCGGCCTGCGCGACGGACTCCGCGACGGGGAGAGGCCTAGAGCGGGATCCCGTCGCGGCGCAGAAGGAGAAGGACTCCGGCGAACCGCATGGGGCAAGCGTAGCATCCTGCACGCGAAGCGGGCGTTCCCCGTACAGAGTGCACAGACAGAGGCGGCGCGGAGATCCTGCCTCTCAGCAGAACTCCGCGCCGCCTGTCAGATTGCGCAGATCGGGCGATCAGCTCTCGATCGTCTCGCGCTTCTTCTCGCGCGACGAGGAGATGAGGCTCGCGATGGTGGCGACCGTCATCGACACGACGATGACGCCGAGCGAGACCCAGTTGTTGATCTCGGGCGCCCACTCGATGTGCTGGCCGCCGTTGATGAACGGCAGCTCGTTCTCGTGCATCGCGTGGAAGAACAGCTTCACGCCGATGAAGAACAGGATGAACGCCACACCGTAGTGGAGGTACTTCAGGCGCTCGAGCAGGTCGCCCAGCAGGAAGTAGAGCTGGCGCAGACCCATCAGGGCGAAGATGTTCGCGGTGAACACGATGAACGGGCTCTGGGTGAGGCCGTAGATCGCCGGGATCGAGTCGATCGCGAACATCAGGTCGGTCACGCCGATCGCGACGAACACCAGCAGCAGCGGGGTGAAGAAGCGCTTGCCGTTCACGACCGTGCGGATCTTGTTGCCGTCGTACTCGTCGCTGATGTCGATGAAGCGACGCAGGAACCGCACGATCGCGGTCTCCTCCTTCTCGTCGTCCTCGAGCTTCTCCGGCATCGCCTGGCGGATGGCGGTGTAGATGAGGAACGCGCCGAAGAGGTAGAAGATCGCCGAGAAGTTCTCGATCAGCGTCGCACCCAGCAGGATGAATGCACCGCGCAGCACGAGCGCGATGATGATGCCGACCATCAGCACCTCCTGCTGCAGCTTCCGCGGCACGGAGAACTGGGCCATGATCAGCACGAAGACGAACAGGTTGTCGATCGACAGGCTGTACTCGGTCATCCAGCCGAGCAGGAACTCCTGGGCCGGCGTCGCGCCGGCGAAGATCCACATCAGCACCGCGAAGATCAGCGCGAGCACCACGTAGAAGACGACCCACAGGGTCGACTCCCTGGTGGAGGGGATGTGCGGACGCTTCAGGATGAGCAGCAGGTCCGCGAGCAGGACGGCCGTCAGCACGACGAGCGATCCCACCTCGAACCAGATGGGCAGAGCGAGGTCCATTCAGGGCCTTTCCGGTACGGCCTCGATCGAGGCGCGACGATTGTCGAGAGTCTCTCCCCCGCGTGGATGGCGGTGCGGCCCGGGACTCCACCGTCGAAGTCCGTGATGACGAGCGCGCGCTGACGGGATACTCCCTCTCGCTCCCCCAGGATAACGGCCGGGAGGCCCGATCCCTTCCCGCGCGAGCACGGAAGACGGCGAACGACTCGTTAGCGAACCGAGACGATCCGGCGTCGCCGGACACTGACAGGGTGAGAGACGACGGCCCACCCGGGTCTGGAGGATCGGACGCCATGGACATTCCCGGCACGAGCGACGCCGAACTCGTCGCGCGCGCAGCCGACGGGAGCGAGCACGCGTTCCGGCAGCTGTACCGCCGGCACGCGCGACCCGTGTACTGGATCGCGCACGGCCTCGTGCATTCGGCGGCGGATGCCGAGGACGTCACGCAGGAGACGTTCGTCGTGGCATGGCGGAAGCTGTCGGGCTTCGAGCTCGCCGGCGACTCGCTCCTGCCGTGGCTGGCGACCATCTGCCGGTTCCAGGCGGCGAACCGCCTGCGCGCGCTGCGCCGGGCGGAGGCCGACCAGTTGGACGAGCGCTCCGCCGACACGGTGGACGTGGAGCAGCAGGTGATCGACGCCGACCTCGCGGAGCGCATCCTGCAGGCCGTCGAGGGGCTGAGCCCGCTCGACCAGCGCATCTTCCGGCTGTGCGTCGGCGAGGGCTACGCCTATCAGGCCGCCGCCGACGAGCTCGGCGTCGCGCACGGCGTCGTCCGCAATCGTCTATCCCGCATCCGCACACGGCTGCGGACGGCAGTGCGAGAGGAGGCGTCATGAACACGCAGAGCACCACGGATCACGCCGGGCTTCCCGAGGTGTCCGACGAGACGCTCGCGCGGATGGAGGCGCGGGTCTTCGAGGCCATCGACGAGGAGCGGGTCACGCACACCTCCCGCTCGCGACGGCGCCGGCGCGTGTGGCAGACCGTCGGGATCGCGGCGGCGTTCGTCGTCGTCGGCGCCGTCGCCACTCCCGTCGTGCTGCAGCTCGGCCAGGGCGGAAGCGGCGGCGTGAGCTCCGCGGACTCTGCGGAGGTGGCTCCCGCCGCTCCCGAGGAGCAGAGCGCGGCCGACGGCGGCGGCGGCGCGGAGGCGGTGGGGCCGCTCTCGGCGGCCACACGCGACACCCTGGCGCCGGCACTCGACCGCGAGATCATCCGCACCGGATCGGCGAGCATCGTCGTCGACGACGCCGCCGCAGCGGCCGAGGCGATCACGCAGCTGACCTCGGAGCACGACGGGTGGGTCGAGCAGCTGTCGATCGGCGCCGACCGCTCGTACACGGGCGAGACGGGTGATTCCACCGTCTGGGTGCCCGACGACGGCGGCTACATCTCCGTCCGCATCCCCTCCGACGAGCTCGATCCGCTGATGGACTCCCTCGACGAGGTCGGCGAGGTGGCGAGCTCCCGCGTGGAGACGCAGGATGTCACGTCGCAGGCGGTCGACCTGCGGGCGAGGATCGATGCCGCGCGGGCCTCGGTCGACCGGCTCACCGAGCTGCTCGCGCAGTCGGGCAGCGTCGGCGACCTCGTCGAGGTCGAGACGACGCTGTCCGAGCGACAGGCCGAGCTCGAGTCGCTCGAGTCGCAGCTCGAATCGCTCGAGGGCCAGGTGGCGATGTCGACACTGTCGGTCTCGCTGCTGGCCGAGGCGCCCCCGGTCGAACCGGATCCCGCGGGATTCGGCGATGGGCTGGAGACCGGCTGGAACGGCCTGCTCGCCGTGATCAACGGCCTCGTCGTCGCCCTCGGCTTTGCGCTCCCCTGGCTCGGCGTGATCGCCGTCGCCTGGCTTGTCGTCTGGCTCGTGCTCCGTCTCATCCGCCGGCGCCGGGAGTCTCACACCACCGGCTGACGAGCGCAAGGCCCAGGGAGCACCGCAGCCGGTCCACGTAGCATTGTCGGACCCTGCGCGCCCCTGAGGAGGACCGGTGACTTCTTCCCACCCGTACGCATCGAAGCCGTGGCTTGCCGCGTATCCGCCGGATGTGCCCGCCGAGATCGGCGAGGTGACGCAGACCCTGCCCGGCATGCTCATGCAGAGCGTGAAGACCCACGGGCGCAGGACGGCGCTCGAGTTCTTCGGGGCGTCGGTGACCTACCGCGACCTCTGGCACGAGATCGAGCTCGCGGCCGAGGGACTGCGGCGGCGCGGCGTCGGCAAGGGCGACCGGGTGGCGATCGTGCTGCCGAACTGCCTGCAGCACGTCGTCGCCTACTACGCCGTGCTGCGCCTCGGGGCGATCGTCGTCGAGCACAACCCGATCTACACCGCGCGCGAGCTGCGCCACCAGTTCGAGGATCACGGCGCGCAGCACGCGATCGTGTGGGACAAGGTGCACGACACCGTGTCCGACTTCCCGGCGGACGTCCGCCCCCGGGTCATCGTCAGCGTCGACATCACGGCGGGGATGCCGCTGGCGAAGCGACTCGCCCTGCGGCTTCCCGTGCCGAAGGCGCGCGAGGCGCGCGCCAAGCTGACGGCGCGCCCGTCGGCGCGACGCGTCCTGACCTGGAAGACCCTCACCGGCGGCCGCCGCCTTCGCCGCTCCGTTCCGGGGCCGGGGCTCGATGACGTCGCATTGCTGCAGTACACGAGCGGCACGACAGGCACGCCGAAGGGGGCGATGCTCACGCACCGCAACCTCCGCGCCAACGCGATGCAGGGCGAGGCCTGGGTGCCGGGCCTGCGGAAGGGCGCCGAGACGTTCTACGCCGTCCTGCCCCTGTTCCACGCGTACGGCATGACGCTCTGCCTCACGTTCGCCATGAGCATCGGCGCGAAGCTCGTCCTGTTCCCCGCGTTCGACGTGGGCCTCGTCGCGGATGCGGCGCGCAAGAGCCCGCCGACGTTCCTTCCGGCGGTGCCGCCGATCTACGACCAGCTCTCGCGCGCCGCGACGCAGGGGCGGCTCAACCTGTCGAGCGTGCGCTTCGCGATCTCGGGCGCCATGAGCCTGCCGGTGTCCACCGTGAAGCGCTGGGAGGATGCGTCGGGCGGCCTGCTCGTCGAGGGCTACGGGATGACCGAGACCTCGCCCGTCGCCCTCGGCAACCCGATGGGCCCGACCCGCCGCCCCGGCACCGTCGGCGTGCCGTTCCCGAGCACGGACATCCGGATCGTCGACCCGGAGGACTCCGCCAGGGATCTCCCCGCGGGCGAACCCGGCGAACTGCTTGTGCGGGGTCCGCAGGTCTTCGGCGGCTACTGGCAGCGCCCCGAGGAGACGCAGGAGGTGCTGCTCGCGGACGGATGGCTGCGGACGGGAGACATCGCGACCGTGTCGCCGGACGGCTTCGTCACGATCGTCGACAGGCTCAAGGAGCTGATCATCACGGGCGGCTTCAACGTCTCGCCCACCGAGGTCGAGCAGACGCTCGAGTCGCACCCGGACGTCAGCGCGGCCGCCGTCGTCGCCGTGCCGCGTGGCGACGGCGGCGAGGCGGTGGCGGCCGCCGTCGTGCTGCGCGACGGGGCCGAGGTCGACCTCGACGGGCTGCGCGACTTCTGCCGCGCTCACCTCGCCGACTACAAGGTGCCGCGCCGGATCGTCGTCATGGACGACCTTCCGCGGTCGCTGATCGGCAAGGTCCTCCGCCGCGAGGTGCGTCAGCGCATCACGGGCAAGTGAGCGGGTGAGCGGCGGCGGACCGCCGCCGCTCACCCCCGGGGCGCGCGGGCCGCGCCGCACGCAGAAACGACAGAAGCCCGATCCTCGCGGATCGGGCTTCTGTGTCGTGTGACCCCAGCGGGATTCGAACCCGCGTTACCGGCGTGAGAGGCCAGCGTACTAGGCCGCTATACGATGGGGCCGTGCGTCGGATCCTTCCGGACCCTCGTTCCCGTTTCCGGCAACTAGAAGAGTATGACATGAGGTCCGGCCGGTGAACAAATCGGGGCGGGGTGGATGCGCTTCCCGCGCGTGTCGCGCTCCCCGAGGGCTCGCGATCGGCGGATCTGCCCTCAAGAGCCGCGGGAATGGTTGACTCGGACCATGCGCATCACGAAGCACGAGCACGCCGCCCTCCGCGTCGACGCCCACGGCGCGACGCTGATCATCGATCCGGGCAGCTTCCTCACGGTGCTCGCCG
Organism: Microbacterium paludicola; assembly: GCF_039529675.1. Classification (NCBI taxonomy): domain Bacteria; kingdom Bacillati; phylum Actinomycetota; class Actinomycetes; order Micrococcales; family Microbacteriaceae; genus Microbacterium; species Microbacterium paludicola. The sequence goes on along the minus strand of NZ_BAAANG010000004.1, from coordinate 609 downwards.
ACCTGCACGCGCTCGCGGCGATCGTCATCACGCACGAGCACGCCGACCACTGGACCCCCGAGCAGCTCGACCGCATCTTCGACGCCGCCCCGTCGGTGCCGATCTTCACCACGGCCGCGGTCGCCGCCGCGATCCGGGATCGCGACGTCACCGTCGTCGCCCCCGGCGACGAGCTGGCGGCGGGCCCCTTCTCGCTGCGGTTCTTCGGCGGCACGCACGAGCAGATCCACTCGAGCATCCCCGCCGTCGACAACGTCGGGGTGCTCGTCGACGACCTGCTGTACTACCCGGGCGACTCGTACGCCGTGCCCGAGGGAGTGGAGGTCGACGTGCTCGCGATCCCGACCGGCGCGCCGTGGCTGCGACTGGGCGACGCGATGGACTTCACCCTCGCCGTGAAGCCCCGGCACGCGTTCGGCACGCACGACATGACGCTGTCGGTGACCGGCCGCAACATGCACCTCAGCAGGCTCAAGTGGGCGACCGAGCAGAACGGCGGCGAGTTCCACGTGCTCGGCCCCGGCGAGAGCCTGGATATCTGATCTAGGGCGTGTCTCCCATATGCATCGTGAGGTTCGCGGCAGTCTGGTGGGGTGAGGTCGACGGGTT
>NZ_BAAANG010000003.1:231352-380264 GCF_039529675.1 Microbacterium paludicola | reverse complement strand
GTGACCGTCGCTACGTCCGCAGCGACACGGTCACCCGATCCGTACACCACGCTATTGGACGCAACCACATTTCCTCCACGAAATGGACATTTCCGAAGAGTCCCTACAGCGTTCTCTGCCCAGGCGACGCTCGCCTCTCAGCCATGTCATCACAGTAGCCCGGGGCGCGGACGGTCGAGCTTGCGCACCTATCGGGTAGCAGTCCTCTCTCGGCAGGAGAAGTTAGGAGCATCCCGATGCGAACCAAAGAATCCCTGTGGGGCTTCTTCGCCAGCGACCCGCAACTGTCCTTCAACGAGAAAGGAGAGGCGCGACTGTTCGCCTGGATCGGTCAGGAGCAGTTCGAGCGCAACCCGGACGGCTCGTTCACCCAGGGCGAGACGAAGTTCTACCCGTTCAAGATGTTCCGGAAGACCGCGGAGCACGCCTACGAGAAGTTCGCGCGCGGCGACACCTTCGTCGCCAGCGGCCACGTCCAGAAGTTCAGCTACGAGAAGAACGGCGAGACGATCAGCGGCGAGGAGTTCATCGCCACGCACATCGGCCCCGATGCCGCCCGCACGAGCTACGCCGTCGATCGCGGCCGCTCGCGCACGCAGCACGTCGAGAGCGCAGCCATCGAAGCGCCAGACCCGACCATCCCCCAGCAACCGTCACCCCGTCCGATGACGCTGTGAGGCCGCGTCATGACCACCGACGAGACGCTGTTCCCGCCCGATGACCCCGACTTCGATGTGCCTCCGCTCGAGGAACCGGAGCCCGAGCCGGTGACACCTTCGCCGAGGCCGGCCAAGGAGCCGGACGCCGAGGCGAAGGACACGCCGGAGCCGCCGCGCCCCGTCAACTGGAACATCCTGACCGCGGCCGAGGCGCAGGTGGAGTGGCTGGAGCTGAACGCCTTCGTGAACTGGCTGCGTCACGAGTTCGGCCTGAGCGTGAACGTCGTGCCGCCGTTCTGGCATCGGCACCCGGAGCTGGTGTGGCCGCTGTCGGCGCTGCGCCAGCACTACCTGAATGCCTACGACAAGAAGCAGCACGGCTCGGCACCCTTCGGCTGGTGGCGAGATTTCTGGGCTTTCATCCCGCAGCTCCGGGACGCGGTGACTGCGTGCGGGACGAAGCTCAACACGGATCGCCCGACGCGGCAGGCCGTCTGGCCGGGCGAAGACAACCTGCCCCCGGTCACGGAGACGATCATCCCCAACCGGGACGCCGACTTCACGCAGTTCGTCAAGGAGGACGTGGCGCGCAGGCAGGCCATCGAGGACGAGTTCTACGCCCGCCTCGCGGCGGAGCAGTAGGGCGCGGGCGGTGACTGCGAATGGCGCGGCAGCGATCCCGGAAGCCCTGGCCGGGGCAACTGGAGTTCGATCTGTGGGGGCTCGACGAGCCCGCGGCCGACGCCGCGCTCACCGCAGCTCGGGAGGCTGGAGCAGGCGATGAACAAGTACGGGCAGATGGCGCTGTCGCATTGGCAGGCGACGGCCCGGAGCCAGGTGGCGGAGCTGAGCGATCCGGCGGCATTCTTCGAGTCGATGGGCCTGGAGATGCAGACGCAGGTGACGAACCTCGCGTCAATGCTGGCGGGGAGCGACCGGCAGGGGGAGACTTTCTTGCAGAAGGTCGCCCGGCTGACAGCGGCCCGGAGGCAGGCGGAGGAGGTCGTGATGTCGCAACTGGCGTGGATCACCGACCCGAGCCTGCCCCTGGATCAGGCGCGGGAGGAATGGGAGCAGACCCGGCCCTCCGACGAGAACCTGATCCTCTGGGCGGAGCGGATGCAGGACTGCCCGGATTCGATGCCCTCCTCCGTGGAACTGGAGGAACTGGCGAAGAAGTGGGCGCTCAGCGTCGAGTTCCTGCTGGAACTCGTGGCGACGGAGCCCCCGCGGGAGTACATGCGGGCGAACCAGGCGACGCTCGCCGAGGCGGCGACGATCCGCTTCTTCCGCGAGCTGCGGTAGCGCCCCGTTTCGTCCCCGCCTCGCAGGACGACCTCGGGCCGTCAGGCGCGAAAGCACGCTATCGGGCGAACGTGGAGGCGATTCAGCTCATCCACGATCTGAACTCGACGGGTCGCCCCGCCTCCCCGGAGGGTCAGCGCGTGCTCGCCCGCTGGTCGAGCTGGGGCGCGATCCCCGAGGTGTTCGATGACCTGAAGCCCGAGTGGGATGCCGAGCGCGCCGAACTGCGCGAGCTGCTGAGCGACGACGAGTGGGAGGCCGCGGAGCGCACGACGATCAACGCGCACTACACCGACCCGATGATCGCCCGGCAGGTGTGGCGGCTCCTGGATGGTCTGGGGTTCCGCGGCGGCGCGGTGCTGGAGCCCGGTTCCGGCTCGGGCACGTTCATCGGCCTCGCGCCCGAGGCGGCGCAGATGACCGGGGTGGAACTCGACCCGCTGACCGCGGCCATCTCCGCAGCGGTGTATCCGCAGGCCACCGTGCGCGCCGAGTCCTTCGCCGACACCCGGCTGCCGGAAGGCCACTTCGATGCGGCCGTCGGCAACGTGCCGTTCAGCAGCGTCACGCTGCACGATCCGGTGCACAACGCCACCCGGCAGTCGATGCACAACCACTTCATCATCAAGTCGCTGCGCCTGACCCGGCCCGGCGGCCTCGTCGCGGTACTGACCTCGCACTTCACGATGGACGCGCAGAACCCCGGCGCTCGGCGCGAGATGAACGAGCTGGCCGACCTCGTGGGCGCGATCCGCCTGCCCACCGGGGCGCACCGTCGCGCCGCGGGAACGGAGGTCGTCACCGACCTGCTCGTCTTCCGGCGTCGGCCACCCGGTGAGCAGATGCGCGACGACGCCTGGGAGACGGTCTCGCAGGTGCCCATCGACGGCGTGCCGATGCGGATCAACCGATACTTCGATGAGCACCCCGAGCAGATGCTCGGAGAGGTCGGCGTCGGGCACGGGATGTACGACGCGAACACGCTCACCATCACGACCGACCTGGATGAGCTGGAGGCAGAACTCGCGGTCGCCGTCGACCAGCTCGTGTTCTCTGCGCGGCGGGCGGGCCTGACGATGACGGAACGCACCGCGGAGCAGCAGGCGCGCCGGGTCGCGTTCACGCCGTCGGCCCCGGAGCTGTGGGGCGGCAGCATCGTGGCGAGCGAGAGCGGCGACTTCCACACGGTGGTCTCGGGCAGCCTGGAGCCGCTCGCCGTCCCGAGGTCCGCCGCGCGTGAGCTGCGCGCGCTGCTGCGGCTGCGCGACAGCGCAGCCCGCCTGCTCACCGCGGAAGCGGCGAGCGTGGACGACACCCCCGACATCGTGATGATCCGCACGACGCTGCGGCGCGACTATCTGAAGTACGTCGGCACCTACGGGGCGCTCAACCGCTACACGCTCCGCCCCACCGGGCGCACGAACGAAGAGGGCGAGGAGACCTTCGCCCGCATCGTGCCGACCCCGATCCGGCTGCTGCGCTCCGACCCGTTCGGCCCGCTCGTGCTCGCGCTGGAGCAGTTCGATGACGAGGATCAGTCGGCGTCGCCCGCGGCGATCATGAGCCACCGCGTCGTGGTGCCGCGCGCGGAGGTGCAGGGCGTCGACAGCCCCGCCGACGCCATCGCCGTCAGCCTCGACCGAGCCGGCGGGATCGACCTGCCCCTCATCGCCGACCTGCTCGGGATGAACGACCACGATGCGCGCGAGGCGCTGGGAACGCTCGTGTTCACCGACCCGGCGACCGACCAGCTCATGCACGCGCCCGAATACCTGTCCGGTGATGTGCGGGTCAAGCTCGAAGCTGCCCGCCAGCGCGCCGAGCAAGACCCGGCATTCCATCTCAACGTGGATGCCCTCGCCGAGGTGCTGCCCGCGCCGCTCGGCATCCAGGACATCCACGCCAAGCTCGGGGCCGTCTGGATCAGCGCCGACGTGCACGAGCAGTTCCTCCGCAGCATCCTTCGCGCGCAGGACGTGCGCGTGGAGAACCCGCTGCCGGGAATGTGGGAGATTCGCGGCGGTCGGCAGGGCCTCCCCTCCACCTCCGAGTGGGGCACCCCGCGGCGTCCCGCGCCGGACATCGCGCAGGCCGTGATGGAACAGCGCACGATGCTCGTCTACGACGAGGAGAAGGACATCGACGGGAAGGTGCGCCGCATCCTCAATCCCGTCGAGACCGCCGCAGCGCAGGAGAAAGCCGATGCGCTTCAGGAGCGGTTCGGCGAGTGGGTGTGGGAAGACCCCGACCGCGCGCAGGCACTCGTGGACGAGTACAACCGGCGCTTCAACTCCATAGTGCTCCGCGACTACACGAACGCCGGGGCGTACCTCTCGCTGCCGGGCCTTGCGGCCACCTTCGAGCCGCGGATGCACCAGCGCGCCGCCGTCGCCCGCATGGTGTCCGAGCCCGCGGCGGGCCTGTTCCACGAGGTCGGCGCAGGCAAGACGGCGGAGATGATTATGGGCGCGATGGAGATGCGCCGCATGGGGCTCATCAGCAAGCCCGTCGTCGTCGTGCCGAACCACATGCTGGAGCAGTTCGGCCGCGAGTGGCTCCAGGTCTACCCGCGTGCCCGCGTGCTCGCGGCGTCGAGCCTCGACCTCACCGCCGACAAGCGGCGGCTGTTCGTCGCGCGGGCTGCTGCGAACGAGTGGGACGCGATCATCCTCACGCAGGGGGCGTTCGCCAAGATCCCGCTGCGCGCGGAGACACAGCAGCAGTACATCCGCGGGCAGGTGGACGACGTACGGCGCGTGCTGGACGACGCGACCGGCGAGCAGCGGATGAGCGTCAAGCGCATCCAGCGCAAGCTCCTGGCGATGGAGAACAAGCTCAAGGATCGGCTCGATTCCGACCGCGACCGGGGCGTCTGCTTCGAGGACACCGGCATTGATTACGTCATCGTCGACGAGATGCATATGTACAAGAACCTCGCCACGGAGTCGAACATCCGCGACGCCGCCATTGAGGGCTCGGATCGCGCGAGCGACCTGCACATGAAGCTCGAATACCTCCGCTCCGCCGGGCGCGAGCGGGTCGTCACCGCGGCGACGGCGACACCCATCTCGAACTCGATCACCGAGACCTATGTGATGCAGCGATACCTGCGACCCGACGTGCTGGAGTCCGCGGGCGTCGGCGCATTCGATGCGTGGGCGGCGACGTTCGGCGAGCTGGTCACACAGATGGAGATCTCGCCGACCGGCAGCACGTTCCGCATGAAGACCCGCTTCGCCCGCTTCCAGAACGGGCAGGAACTGCTGCGGATGTGGTCGGTGTTCGCCGACGTGAAGACCGCCGAAGACCTCGACCTGCCCGTGCCCTCGCTCGTACAGCGCGACGACGGCAGCCGCGCACCCTCCACCGTCCCGGTGCAGCCGACCGTCGAGCTGGAACTGTACGTCGCATCCCTCGCCGAACGTGCCGAGAAGGTCGCCAGCCGCCAGGTGCGGCCCGACGAGGACAACATGCTCCTGATCGCCACCGACGGACGCAAGGCCGCGCTCGACATCCGCATGGTCATCTCGCGCGACCCGTCCGGGCCGAGCAAGGTCGACGTCGCCGCCGACGCGATCCACCGCATCTGGGAGCGCACCCGCGGCAACGAATACCTCGACACCGTGACCGGGCAGCCCTCCGCGGTGCGCGGGGCGCTCCAGCTCGTGTTCAGCGACATCGGCACCCCGAACCAGGACAGGTGGAACGCCTATGACGAGCTGCGGCAGCAGCTCGTGCAGCGCGGCGTCCCCGCCGAGCAGGTCAGGTACATGCACGAGGCGAAGACCGACGTGGAGAAGGCGCGCCTGTTCGCCGCAGCCCGCGCCGGCCACGTCGCGGTGCTCATCGGCTCGACGGAGAAGATGGGCGTCGGCACCAATGTCCAGGCTCGCGCCATCGCCCTGCACCACCTGGACTGCCCGTGGCGGCCCTCCGACATCGCCCAGCGCGACGGGCGCATCATGCGGCAAGGCAACCAGAACGAGGAAGTGGCGATCGTCCGCTACGTCACCGAGCGGTCCTTCGACTCCTATATGTGGCAGACCGTCGAGCGGAAGGCCGCGTCGTTCGCGCAGCTCCTGCGTGGGAAGATCAACGCCCGCGAGATCGAGGAGATCGACACCTCCGCGCTGTCCGCCGCAGAAGCCAAGGCCATCGCCTCCGGCAACCCGCTCCTGCTGGAGCACTCCGTCATCCTCAACGAGGTCAATCGGCTGCGCCGCTTGCAGCGCGCGCATGAGCGCAACGAAGACATGCTGGTGCACACCGGCAACCGAGCGCGGTCGGCCGCAGATCGCGCCACCGCGGAGATCGCCGGGCTCAAAGCCGCCGCGCCGCGGATGACCGACACCAGCGGCGACAGGTTCCGCATCACGCTCGGCACCCGCGACTACGACTCCCGCTCGGAGGCCGCGCACGCCCTGGCCGCGTGGATGGGCGACTCCGGGCTGAAGTGGCTGCCCCGGTACGGGCACAAGGACTTCGGGATCATCGGCCGCATCTCAGGCTTCGACATCCACGTCGAGGCCCGCTCCGGGCTCGCCGCTCTCGATGTGACCGTCTCCCTGCCCGAGGTGCCCCGCTCGGGATTCACGATGCCGAAGGAGTCGTTCCTGGACGCCGGGCTCGGGCTCATGCAGCGCATCGAGAACCGCGTCAGCGGCATCCCGACACTGCTCGACCAGGCCCGCGAAGACCTGGAAGAAGCCGAACAGACCGTCGCCGACACCCAGCAGCGCCTCGGCCAGCCCTTCCGCCACGCCCAGGCCCTCGCCGACGCCGAGGAAGACCTCGCCCGCGTCGAGTCCCAGCTCGCTGCGATGCAGGACGAACCCGCCCCCGAGCCCGTCGCGCCAGAGTCCGAGCGCGTCGAGCTGACCGTCGAGGCCGTGCGCGCCTACGAACCGAATCTCGGGTCGCGGGAGGGTGCGAGGCGTGAGCCCGCGGCTCCGTTCGTCCCCGCGCCGCCACCGGCCGCGCCGCCGAGCAACGCCCCGCGGCTATAGCTCAGCGGCACTCCGGGCCGAGCCCGTCGACGATCGTGGCGGGGTCGGCGATGATCTGCTCGCAGCGCAGGCAGCGCGCGCCGCGAAAGATCACCTCCGGTTCGCCGTGGATGCCGTGTTCGGGTTCGACCTCGTAGAGGTCCGCGTGTGCGGCGAACAGGCGCGGATGGTTCTTGGCGATGGCGGCGTGGAATTGCGCGGGCGTGGTCGGCGGGTTGAGCTGACGCTCGACGAACAGGTCGATCACCGTCGAGTAGGCATCGCGGGTGAGCCGCGCGGCGAGGAACAGATCGGGGTTCACCGCCGAGATGCCGACGCTAGCGAGATCGTCCAGCCCGTAGTCGTCCACATCCTCGGTGACCAGGAACCGCGCGCCCGCGGCCGCAGCATCGGCAAGGATCTGCCGATCCACGCCCTTCGTCCCAACGAAGCGTTCCGCACCTGTGCCGGTCGGCCCGAGCAAGACGTCGAATCGCTCCCGGACACTCGACGGCGGCAACGCCCTCGGGCGCATGTGCACCTGGGCCTCCCGCTCGGCAGCCCGGCTCCAGAAGGCGCGGAAGCCGCTCGGCACCCCGCCGACGACCAGCAGAGTCCGAGTGACGGGCTTAGCGATGATGTTCGCGTCCAGGAGAACGCGCGTCAGCTCACTGATCGCCGAAGAGGTCGTCACGGAGTTCATCGCGCGTCAGCTCCACGAGGTCGCCCATCGTCTTGCGCCAGTACCGCTCGAACTCCTCGTAGGGGATGCGATTGCGATTGCCGACCTTGACCGCGCGAATCTCCCCCGCCTTGATCTTCCGCGAGATGGTGGGACGAGACACGCCCATCGCGTCGGCGACCTGTTCGGGGGTCATCATGCGGCGCTTCGCCGTCAGCGTCACCGTCTCCCCATCGGCTGCCGCCTGCTGCACATACGCGGCGACCTGCTCCAGCCAAGCCGGGCGCGCCCCGGCGCTGGAGCGCACATCCTCCGGGTTGATCGTCAAGCTCGTCATGGTCATGACCCCATCCTACCTCCACCTGCACACTCTGGACAATACAAGTGTTCATACGGCATCCCCTTCTTGAGCCTTACAGTTCATGCGTCGATGCCCGCGAACGCCTCGTCGAGCGCGTCAGCCGCGACCTCGACGATGAGGTCGGTACGCTTCGCGTAGTGCCCTTCCGTGATGTCGGTACTGCTGTGCCCGAGCAGGTCGCGTGCGACCTCGACGCCAGCCGTGTCCGATACCGCCGCAGCGACCGCCTTGCGGAGGCTGCGGAAGGTGAGGTGCTCGGCGTCGACCCCGATAGCCAGCAGTTCCGGCTCGAACTCACGGCGGAACATCCTGAGCAACTCGCCGACTGCGCTGGGGTCGCGCGGACGGCCGCGCTCGGTCGTGAACAACACGTCGTCTGGATTCCGCTCGGGGTCGGGAACGTGGCTCGCCACGAGTTCGCTCAACACCTTCGCCGCGAACTTCGGAACGCGAACCCAACGCTTCTGCCGCTCCGCCTTTGGCGAGTCCTGGCGAAACAGGCCGCGGGACTTGGTGCGAACCATCGTCCCGCCGACCCAGACGAGCGCCTCCATCGTGAGGCTTCCATCCGGTTGTTCCACCGCCTCGAACCGCACGTCCTGGAACCGGATCGCAATCGGCTCCGCGGTCCTCTCGGAGGTGCCGAGCGTGATGAGGATGTAGTCGGCGAGCAACTTGTAGTTAGGCCGTCGGCCTACCGGATAGCGCGCTCGGTGCCGCTCGGGCCACTCACTGCGGATGAGGTGGAGAATGTACTTGACCTGCACCGCGTCGAGTTCGAAATACACCGTGTCCGGCTCATCCGCTCGCCGGGTCGCACGGATCGGGTTCGCCACGACGACCGCGCCGTACCGTGTGTTCTGGATCGACCCGGTAGCCGAGAAATGCCCCTGCTGGATCGCCCAATCGAACATCAGCGACATCACGTTCCGAACCTTGTTCGCGGTCGTCACCGACTTCTCCCGCGCGATGTCCATAAGCAGCCCATCAGCACGGTCGGCGGTGATGTCGGCAATAGGGATGGCCCCGGCGCGCGGGATGACATGCGCGCGCACCACCGAGGCGTAGCCATCGACGGTCTGCTCACGGCGCTGGCGCAGCACCCGCGGATCGTCGTCGTGATACGCCGTCTTCAGCCACGTCGTCGCCAGCTCAGCGACGGTCATGAGCTGTGCTCGTCGCGCCAGGACTCGACCGACAGCGACATCAGCCGCTTCCTGCAACGCGGCCAGCGCCTCAGCCTCGGTCGCTCCGCTGCCGCTGGGACGACGCTCCTGCCCGTTGCCGTCATAGACTCGCGCACGCGCGATGACCAGGCCGTTCGGCTCGACGGTGTAGGTCACCTTGCCGAGTTCGCCGAGCGCGCGCTTCGGCCGCGCCATCAGTCGCCCGCCCTATCCGTCGGGGCCACGATCCGCCGCGTGATGAACGCCTCGACATCCTCATCGCGGTAGCGGACGTTGTGCGACGAGAGTGCGACGAACGGCAACCCGAGACCTCGGCTGCGCGCACGCTCTGTCCGCCAGTCAGCGAGCGTCCTGATCGGGATGCCCGTGTACTCCGCAAGCTCCTGTGGAGTCCAGAGGCGGGGGCGGTCGGCGCTCATACCAATGAGGTAGGCGGCACCACCCGCAGACCTCCAGCGATCCCCGTAGAACGGCCAAGAATCGAGTAAACGGACAGGTTCTCGGACAGCCGCAGCAGCGGCCCTACCCATGCTCAACATCGCACTTCCCTTTGTTTACGGGGAAGTGTGATTCTGTGGAACGCCCTCCGGTTCTCAGATCCTCAAGCCGAGCTGTACTACGGCGTCTGATCCAGACCCCGCACGGAGGCCCCGTCACCTTTCGAGGTGGCGGGGCCTCCGTCGTTGTGGCGTGATCAGCCGGCGCGCCCGGCCGCGAGACAGCAGCGGGCGGGCGAGACAGCAGTCGCCACACGTCGTCTCGCGCGCGGAACGCAGTCTCGGCCGCGGAGCGCAGTCTCGCGCGCAGAGCGCGGTCTCGCGGGCACGCGCAGGATCCGCAGCGGCGCCGGGTCAGCCGTAGAACAGGCGGTCGAAGACGCGGCGGGCGCGGCGGGCGGTGCCCAGCCAGTCCTGCTCGAGCTGCGTGGCACTGTGGGCCGGGTACTCGAGGATGCGGCCGATGCCGTCGAGCAGGCGCCGGTCGGTCGGCAGGACGTCGCTGGTCTGGCCCGACAGCAGCGTGTTCGCCGAGCGCAGGCGCGCCGCGAGCTGCCACGCGGCCCGCAGCAGCGCGGCGTCTTCCGCGACGACGAGGCCCGCCTCGACCGCGGCGTCCAGTGCCGCGAGCGTCGAGGTCGTGCGCAGGCCGGGAACCGCGCGCGCGTGCTGCAGCTGCAGCAGCTGCACGAGCCACTCCACGTCGCTGAGGCCGCCGGGGCCGAGCTTGAGGTGCCGGGTCGGGTCGATGCGCTGGGGCAGGCGCTCGGTCTCCACGCGCGCCTTGATCCGCTTGATCTCGCGCACCGCCTGCGCATCGGGCTGCTCGGGGTAGCGGACGTCGTCGGCGAGCTGCATGAACGCGTCGATGAGCTTCACGGATCCCGCGACTCCACGCGCCCGCAGCAGGGCCTGGGCCTCCCACGACACCGACCAGCGGCGGTAGTACTCCGCGTAGGCGTCGAGCGAGCGCACAATGGGGCCCTTGCGGCCCTCGGGGCGCAGGTCGGCGTCGAGCTCGAGCGGCAGGCGGAAGTCCTCCGAGACGCGGCGCAGCTCGGCCACGATCTTCAGCGCCAGCGTCTCGGCGCGATGCGGCTCCACCGCCTCGGGCCGGTACACGTAGAGGACGTCCGCGTCCGAGCCGAAGCCGAGCTCGGCGCCGCCGAAGCGACCCATGCCGATGATCGCGAAGTCGAGCGATGCGTCCTCCTCCGGCACGACCTCGCGTCGCACGGCGCGCAGCGTCGCACGCAGCGTCACCTCGGTGATCGTGGTGAGCGCGTCGCTCAGCTGCTCGAGCGTGGTGACGCCCAGCACGGCGCCCATCGCGGTGCGGAGCATCTCGCGGCGGCGCAGCGCCCGCACGGCCCGCATCGCATCCTCGATGGTGTCGTGCCGGGTCTGGATGGCCCGCGCCTCCTCCTCGAGGGCCGGCCCGGACCGCGGCCGCAGCTGCTCGTCGTTGTCGAGCCAGGCGACCGACTCGGGGATCCACTCCATCAGCTCGCCCGCGTAGCGCGACGCGGACAGCAGTCGGGTCAGCCGCTCGGCCGCGCCCGAGGAGTCGCGCAGCATGCGCAGGAACCAGGGCGTCTCCCCCAGCCGCTCGCTGATGCGCCGGAAGGCGACGAGGCCGTAGTCCGGATCCGCGCCCTCGGCGAACATCCGCAGCATGACAGGGATGAGGTGCCGCTGGATCGTCGCCTTGCGGCTGAGGCCGCTCGTGACGGCGCCGATGTGCCGCAGCGCCACGGCGGGCTCGCGGAAGCCGATGGCGGCGAGGCGGTCGCGCGCCTGCTCCTCCGTGAGCGATCCCTCGTCCTGGGGAAGGCGGGCCACGGCCGAGAGCAGCGGGCGGTAGAACAGGCGCACGTGGATCTCGCGCACCTCGCGCTTGATGTCCTCCCAGACCTCCTGCACGCCGTCCGCGGAATCTGCGAGGCCGGTGGCGCGGGCGAGGCAGCGCAGGCCGTCCTCGGTGCGCGGCATGAGGTGCGTGCGCGCGAGGCCGACGAGCTGCAGTCGATGCTCGATCAGGCGCAGGGTGCGGTAGTCGCGCGCGAAGACCGCGGCCTCCTCGCGCCCGATGTAGCCGCCGGCCTCGAGCGCGTCGATGGCGCTCAGCGTGCCGCGGTGGCGGACGTCCTCATCCGACCGCCCGTGCACAAGCTGCAGCAGCTGCACGGCGAACTCGATGTCGCGGATGCCACCGGGCCCGAGCTTGACCTGATGGGGGACGTCCTCGGCGGGGATGTGCTCCATGACGCGCTCGCGCATGCGCTGGACGCTGTCGACGAAGTCCTCGCGCTGCGAGCTCGACCAGACCTTCGGCTGTGTCGCCGCGACGTACGCCTCGCCGAGGGTGGGATCGCCCGCGAGCGGTCGCGCCTTCAGCAGCGCCTGGAACTCCCAGCTCTTGGCCCAGCGGTCGTAGTAGGCGATGTGCGACTCGAGGGTGCGCACAAGGGCGCCCTGCTTGCCCTCCGGCCGCAGGTTCGGGTCGACCTCCCACAGCGCGGGCTCGGCCTCGATGCCGTCGATTCCCCGCATCGTCTGGATCGCGAGCCGCGTCGCGATCTCGATCGCGCGCGCCTCGGAGAGCTCGGTCCCCGCGGCCGGCTCGCCGACGAAGATCACGTCGACGTCGCTGACGTAGTTCAGCTCACGCGCCCCGGACTTTCCCATCCCGATGATGGCGAGCCGCGTCCGCAGCACCTCGTCGCGCGGGAAGCCGCCGAAGCCGCCCGAGTTCGTCACCTTCGTCCGGGCGATCGCGAGGGACGCGTCCAGCGCCGCGCCGGCGGCGTCCGCGAGGGCCGCGCTCACCGCGTGGACGATCTCCACCGGGTCCGGGTGCATCAGGTCGTACACGGCGATCTCGGCCAGCTGCGCACGATAGGCGACCCGCAGGTCGATCCAGGATGCCTCGTCACCGGAGGCCGCGAAGCCGTCGTCGTCGGCGCCGACCGCGCCGCCGAGGGCACGTCTCAACTCCTCGGCCGTCGGCAGCCGGCGCCCCGCTCCCGGCAGGGCGGCGAGCTGCTCCGGCCGGCGCAGATAGAAGTCGGCGAAGCCGCGGGATGCTCCGAGCAGGCGCCACGCGACCTCCCGGCCGCGCTCATCCTGCAGGACGTCCCGCACCGCCTCCGCGCGGCGCCGCGCAACGCGCACGAGGCCGGCGAGGGCCTCATCCGGATCCGCGGCGCGGCTCGCGTCGGCGAGCAGCGTCTCGCGCGCGATGCCGACAAGCTCTCTCAGCTCTGCCAGGTGCGTCTCGGCGTCGTCGAAACGCGAGAAGCCGAGCCGCGCGAGCTGCGTCAGCGATGACGCACGATCCGGAGCCATGAAATGCGGCTCAGATGATGTCGAGGCTGTGCTTCAGCTCGAACGGCGTGACCTGCGAGCGGTACTGCTCGTACTCGCGGCGCTTGTTGCTGAGCACGTAGCTGAAGACCTGCTCACCGAGGGTCTCGGCGACGAGTTCGCTCTCCTCCATGTAGCGGATCGCGTCGAACAGGCTGGAGGGAAGGCGGCGGTAGCCGAGCGCGCGGCGCTCCGACTCGCTCAGGGCCCAGACGTTGTCCTCGGCCTCGGCGGGGAGCTCGTACTCCTCCTCGATGCCCTTCAGCCCGGCGGCGAGCATCAAGGCGTAGGCGAGGTACGGGTTCGCGGCCGAATCGACACCGCGGTGCTCGATGCGCGCCGACTGGCTCTTTCCCGGCTTGTACAACGGCACGCGCACAAGCGCCGAGCGGTTGTTGTGGCCCCAGGTGATGTAGCTCGGCGCCTCGTCGCCGCCCCACAGGCGCTTGTACGAGTTCACGAACTGGTTGGTCACGAGCGCGATCTCGTTCGCGTGGCGCAGCAGGCCCGCGATGAAGCGGCGTCCGGTCTTCGAGAGCTGGTACTGCGCGCCCTCCTCGTAGAAGGCGTTGGTGTCGCCCTCGAAGAGCGACATGTGCGTGTGCATGCCGCTGCCGGGCTCGCCGTGGAGCGGCTTCGGCATGAACGTGGCGTGCACGCCCTCCTCGATCGCGACCTCCTTGACGACCGTGCGGAACGTCATGATGTTGTCCGCCATCGTCAGGCCGTCGGCGTAGCGCAGGTCGATCTCGTTCTGGCCCGGTCCGCCCTCGTGGTGGCTGTATTCGACCGAGATGCCGAGGTCCTCGAGCATCCGCACCGAGCGGCGGCGGAAGTCGTGCGCCGTGCCGCCGGGGACGTTGTCGAAGTACCCGGCGCGGTCCACAGGCTCGAGGCCGTGCGGGCCCGGCTTGTCGGACTTCAGCAGATAGAACTCGATCTCGGGGTGCGTGTAGAACGTGAATCCGGCGTCCGCCGCCTTCGCGAGGGTGCGCTTGAGGACATTGCGGGGGTCCGCGACCGCGGGCTGCCCATCCGGCGTCGTCAGGTCGCAGAACATGCGGGCGGTCGGATCGATCTCGCCCCGCCACGGCAGGATCTGGAACGTCGTCGGGTCCGGGTGCGCGAGAAGGTCGGACTCGTACGTGCGGGTCAGGCCCTCGATGGCCGAGCCGTCGAAGCCGATTCCCTCGCTGAACGCGCCCTCGACCTCCGCGGGAGCGATCGCGACCGACTTGAGCGTGCCGACGACGTCCGTGAACCAGAGGCGCACGAACTTGACGCCGCGCTCCTCGATCGTGCGCAGTACGAAGTCCCGCTGCTTGTCCATCGTGTCCCTTCGGGGGTGGCGTCGGCCGGTCGAACGCGGCCGCAGTGCCGCTCGATCAGCTTACTGGTCCGAGGGCGCGCGACCGCGCTGCCGACGCGGTCCGGATGACCCCGATCGGCGCGGCGATCGGACGGATCAGGGGGTGCCGCCCCAGCTGTCCTCGCGCTTCTCGTCCTCGTCCCAGGCCTTCGAGCGGGCGGCGAGCACCTCGGGCGCGCGGGACGCCTCCTCCTTGCTCGAGAAGGGCCCGATCCGGTGGATCGACGGCGACTCGGGGCCGTGCTCCACCTCACCGGTGCGGGAGTTGTACCACCAGCTCTGCTCGATCTCGTCGGGCGTTCCATCGATCGTCATGCCCCGATCCTAGGCACCCGGATGGATCCGTCGCAGGGGGTTGCGCGAGAGCCTCACCGCGCGTCAGACGGCGCCCGTCGACAGGCTGGATGTGACGCGCGGCGCCTGCTGATGTCCATGAGCCTGCATCCGGGCGGGCCGGCCTGTGCGCCGGCGCGCGGGGCCGCAGGATGCGCGCGCGCCGTCAGCGGAACAGCGCCTCGACGCGCTGGGCGTCCGAGCGGCCCCGTGCGCGGCGGGCGGCGGGGCGGGCCTTGGACCCAGGCCGAGTGAAGTGAAGCGCGGCCACCAGCCCGAGACCGAGAACGGCGCCCCACAGGATCATGAGCTGCACGGCCGGGCCCACGACGACGCCGGGCGTCAGTCCTTCCCGGAGCTCGACCTCGCCGACGAGCAGCCCCGACTGATCCACGCCGAGGGCCGAGACCGTCGCGCCGTCGGGGGCGATGATCTGGCTCGTGCCGACCGTCGAGAGGTTGACGACGGTGCGTCCGGTCTCGATCGCCCGCATGCGCGCGAAGGCGAGCTGCTGCAGGTTCTCGTCGGTGCCGCGGAAGTCGGCGTTGTTTGTCTGGAACATGAACACCTGGGCGCCATCTCGCACGCCCTCCCGGATCAGGTCGTCCGCGATCACGTCGAAGCAGATCGCGAGGCCGACGACCGTGTCCGCGAGGCGCACGACCGGCGCGTCCGTTCCCGGCGTGTACTCGCGTCCGATCATCCCGATCAGGTCGGGCACGATCGCCTCGAAGAACGGCCGATCCGGCACGTACTCGCCGAACGGCACCGGATGACGCTTGGCGTGGGTCTGGAGGCCCCCGGCGACGTCGGCACCGTCGGCCGTCCACAGCATCGACGTGTTGAACACGTCCTCGCCCTTGACCGAGGCGGCGTTCATCAGGATCGGCGCGCCATACGCGCGCGCGGCGTTCGAGAGCTCGGCCGCGGTGACGGGATCCTGCAGCGGGTCGTAGTCGACCCCGCCCTCCGGCCACACCACGAGGTCGACGGGCTCGGTCTTCAGCGGCTCGGACGCCTCGAGCTGCGCGCGCAGGATTGCCCAGTCCTCGCGCTCGTCGAAGTAGGCCGTGGGGCCGTTCCCCTGCACCGCGCCGACGCTGAGCGTGCCCGCGGTGGAGGTCTGCCACTGCGGGACGAGGAGCAGGATGAGCGCCGTCGCGGTCGCGGGGATCAGGGCGGGCAGGCGCCTTCCGCGCACCCGCACGACCTCGATGACCGCGGCGCAGAACAGGACGATCAGGAATGTCAGACCCGTCACTCCCACCCAGGAGGCGACTTCCGCGAGCGGGCTCGCTGACTGGCTCATCCCGATCCGGCCCCAGGCGAAGCCGCCGTAGGGCCAGTTGCTCGTGACGAGCTCCCTCGCGGTCCAGAGCGCCGCCACCAGGAGCGGCAGCCCCACCAGCCGCGGCCAGCGGCCGTGCGGGAACCAACCGTAGGCGAGGGCGATCGGGATGGCGCCGAGGCCGGTGAAGACCGTCTGCAGGCCGGCGAGGGCGACCCACGGCACCCACGCCTGGGGGTTGTCGCCGAGGAACTGCGCGGACCAGTCGATGTGCGGGAACCAGAACGCGGCGCCGAAGGCGAGGCCGACGAGCAGCGCCCCGCCCGCGCGGCGGCCGATCAGCGACACGAGCGATAGCGCGACCGCCACCGGCGCGAGCGCCCAGATCCCGAGCGCGGGGAACGAGGCGTCGAGGGCGAACCCGCCGAGCGCGGCGGCGATCGCCGCGGCCCCCAGCGGCAGGAGCGGACGGATCGGGGGACGACGGCGGCGTGCGGCCGCGGGACGGGAGCGGCTCATACCGAGCTGTAGGCGACGATGCCGCGGCGGACGGCGTCGAGCGCGCGGCGGGCGGTGCGGGCGAGCTCGCCGTCGGCGACCTGGGACAGCTGGTCGAGCAGATCGATCGTCTGCTTCGACCAGCGGACGAAGTCGCCGGCGGCCATGTCGGCCTCTATGAGGACGCGGTCGAGAAGCCCGCCGCGCGCCCACAGGTGCATGGCGGCGGCAAGCCCGGTCGCGACGGGCTCGGTGCCGGGGAGGCGGTTGTCCTGCTCGAGGTCGTCGAGGCGGGCCCACAGCTCCTCGGTCTCGGCGAGGGCGATGCGGAACGCGCCGCGCGGGAGGGAACGAGGATCCGCTCCCCCGTCGTCGCGACCGCGGGGCTCGTACACGAGGCAGCACGCGAGCGCCGCGAGCGATGCGGCGTCGAGGTTCTTCCAGATCCCCGTGCGCAGCGACTCGGCGACCAGCAGGTCGCGCTCCCCGTAGATCCGCCGCATGCGTCGGCCGGCGTCGGTCAGCGTCGCCTCGTCGCCGTCGAGGCGCACGTAGTCCAGGGCGGTGAGCACGTCGATGATCCGGTCGAACACCCGCGCGACGGTGCCCGTGCGGTTCTCGATCTGCCGGCGGGTCTTGTCGCTCTGCCGGCGCAGCTTCCAGTACCGCTCGGCCCAGCGGGCGTGCTTCTCGCGATCGGGACAGCGGTGGCAGGGGTGTCGCTGCATGCGGCGGCGGAGGCCGTTGATCTCGCGCTGCCGCTTCTCGCGCGTGCCGCGCCCCGCCGTGACGTCCCGGCTGTTCAGCCGCTCGAGGTCGCTGAGGTCGCGGCGGATGCCCGAGTACTCGGCGAAGTCGCCGTGCTCGCACGTCATCGCCTTCTCGTAGCCGGCGAGCGACTCCTCGGCCTCCTTGACCTGCCTGGCGAGACCGACGACCGCGCGATCCGCCTGGAACTGCGCGAAGGACGACTCCAGCACCTCGCGCGCCCGCGGCCGCCCGAACTGGTCGATCAGGTTGACCGCCATGTTGTATGTGGGCCGGAAGCTCGAGTTCAGCGGATAGGTGCGACGCGACGCGAGCGCGGCGACGGACTGCGGGTCCATCGACTCGGTCCACTGCACGACGGCGTGACCCTCGACGTCGATGCCTCGGCGCCCGGCACGTCCGGTGAGCTGCGTGTACTCGCCCGACGTGATCGCCACGCGCGCCTCGCCGTTGAACTTCTCGAGCTTCTCGAGCACGACCGTGCGCGCGGGCATGTTGATCCCGAGGGCGAGCGTCTCCGTCGCGAACACGACCTTCACGAGCTTGCGCCGGAACAGCTCCTCGACGACCTCCTTGAACGCCGGCAGGAGCCCCGCGTGGTGGGAGGCGATGCCGCGCTCGAGGTTCTCGACCCATTCGAAGTAGCCGAGTGCCGCGAGGTCCTCATCGGGCAGCGCGCCCGTGCGCGACAGCACGATCTCGCGGATCTCCCGCCGCTCCTCGGCGGTCGTCAGCCGCAGCCCGGACCGCCGCACCTGCTGCACGGCGGCGTCGCAGCCGACACGGCTGAAGATGAAGAAGATCGCCGGCAGGAGGTTCGATCGCTCGAGCAGCTGCACGACCTCTGGCCGGTCGATCCGCTCCGCCCGCCGCGGGGGCCCGGGTCGCTGATACCCGCCCCGCCGCTTGCCGCCGCGACGCGCCTCGTAGAACGAGCTGTTCGCGGCGAACGCCTGGCCGCCGCGCATCCGCAGGAGCTCCTGGTTCACCGCCGACGTCGCCGCGCCGGCGCGATCGTCGAACAGCGGCAGCAGGTCGCCACGGACGAGCACGTGCTGCTCGAGGGGCACGGGACGCGTCTCGGAGACGATGACCTCGGTGTCGCCGCGGACGGTGTCGAGCCAGTCGCCGAACTCCTCGGCGTTCGACACGGTCGCGCTGAGCGACACAAGCCGGACGTCGGCGGGAAGGTGGATGATGACCTCCTCCCACACCGCCCCGCGGAAGCGGTCGGCGAGGTAGTGGACCTCATCCATCACGACGTACCGCAGGCCGCGCAGGGCCGGCGAGTCGGCGTACAGCATGTTGCGCAGCACCTCGGTCGTCATGACCAGCACGCGCGCGTCGCCGTTGATGTTCGTGTCGCCCGTCAGCAGGCCGACCTCGTCCTCGCCGTAGACGTCCTGCAGCTCGCGGAACTTCTGGTTCGACAGCGCCTTCATCGGCGTCGTGTAGAACGCCTTCTGGTTCGGCGTCTGCATCGCCAGATGCACGGCGAACTCGCCGACGATCGTCTTGCCCGCGCCGGTGGGCGCCGCCACGAGCACGCTGCGACCGGCCTCCAGGGCGCGGCAGGCCTCGATCTGGAAGTCGTCGAGCTCGAACCGCTGCAGCTCGGCGAAGGCGTGCGTCTGCGGGTGCTCGCGGTTCTCCCGCGCGAGGGCGTAGCGCTCGGCGGGCGTCCCCTCGCTCATGTCGCCTCAGTCAGCAGCGCGTCCTCGCGCTTGCGCTTGCGCCGGTCGAACAGGAACGCGACGCCGACCGCGGCGAAGTACAGCACGACGAGCACGGCCGCCAGCATCAGCATCGACACGACGTCGGCCGCCGGCGTGGCCACGGCGGAGAAGGCGGTGGCCACCACGATCGCGACGCGCCAGCCCTTCAGGATCTCCACCGCCGACAGGATGCCCGCGAGGTTGAGCGCCACGAGGAACACCGGGGTGACGAACGCGATGCCGACCGCGATGAGCGTCTTGAACACGAGGTCGTAGTAGCGCTCGGCGTCGTAGATCTGTGACGCGTACTGCGACTCCGGGACGAACGACGCCATGATCAGCAGGATGTGCGGAAGGATCAGCACCGCGACCGCGCAGCCCGCGAAGAACAGCGGCACGGCGGTCGCCATGAAGCCGATCGTGTACCGCACCTCGCGGCGCGTGAGGCCCGGCATCACGTAGGCCCAGATCTGCCACAGCCAGATCGGCGCCGAGATCAGCAGGCCGATCGCGAACGCGATCCTCAGGCGCATGTCGAACGAGCTCGTCGCGCCTGTGTACGTCAGGCGCGTGAAGTCGTCGCCGAGCTCCTCGGCGACCAGCTCGATCGGGTGAAGCAGGAACTGGATGATCGGATCGGTGACGAAGAACGCCACCACCATGCCGACGACGAGCGCGGCGGCGGCGATCATCAGCCGGCGACGCAGCTCGATCAGGTGGTCGGCAAGCGACATCCGCCGGTCGCGGTACGGCTGATCGTCCTTCGAGACCGGGGGCTCGGTAGCCACCACGGTTACGGGCGAGGCTGCGTGCCGGGTTCGTCCGTGCGCGTCTCGCCCGCTGCGGGAATCCGGTCTGCCTGCTGGCCCGATGCCGGGTAGCCCGACGACGCGTCGGCGGTGCCCTGCGCGGGCTCGTCCTCGGCCTTCATCTGCTTGATCTCGCCCCGGAACACGCGGGCGGACTGGCCGAGGCTGCGCGCGAGCGCGGGAAGGCGCGCGGCACCGAACAGAAGGAGGATGACGGCCAGGAGGATCAGCAGGTGCCATCCGGTCAGGTTGCCCATGGGGGATCTCCATCGTTCGGCGGTGAGGGAATCACCGTCAGTCTAACCGCCGGTGTCCCGGGGGACGCCGAGGCGGATGTCAGGTGTCTTCGCCGTACAGCGCGAGCGCCTCGGCGGCCCAGTCGGCCGCGGCGCGCCGGGCGGACGCCGGCTCCAGGATCTCGACCCGGCCGGCGCGTCGCGCGGCAAGGCGCTTGAGGGTGCGAGCGTCCGAGACCCGCAGGCGCACGGTGGTGGTGCCGCCGGATGAGGTCGACTCCGCCCCCGACAGGTAGTCGGCGATGAGCGGGGTGAGCTCGTCCGGGAACCGCACGACCGCGATCTCGTCGTTCTCGCCCGGCTCGAACAGCTCGGGGACGGGTTCGTGGGCGTGCTCGATCGGCAGGTCGGTGACGCGGGGCTCGCTGACCCGCTCGAGCAGGAAGTTCCGCATCGCGCGCCGCATGTGGCACCAGCCCTGCAGGTACCACTGGCCGCCCGTCACGATGACCTTCACCGGATCGACCGTGCGGGTCGTCGGGTCGGAGTCGGGTCGGCGGTACGTGAACGACAGCGCGACCTGGTCGCGCAGGGCCTGGGAGACCAGCGCGCGGACCTCGTCGACCGGTCCGGGCACAACGACCACCTCGGCCGGCGCGCCCGACGCGCCGCGGGAGAGCTTCGCGAGGAGCCCCGCGTAGACCTCGCCCGTCGCCACGCCAGGAAGGGATCCGGCGAGACGGAGCCCACCGAGCAGCGCCGCGGCCTCGCGCGCAGTGAGCCGGGGCGAGCGCTCGAGCCCCACCGACTGGGTGAGCTCGATGATCCCCTGCTCGTCGAGCAGGTCCCAGTTGATGTCGAACAGGTCGTCAGGCATCTGCTCGGGGCGGCCGATGAGCGTCAGCTTCTCCACCATCGTGCGCATCTGCGCGGGAGTGACGTCGAAGTCGCGCGCGGCGTCCTCGAGCGACACCTCGCCCCGCTCGACGAGGTACGGCACGAGCGTGAGGTACAGCGTCACGCGGTCGGGGGTCAGCAGCTTGCCGTTCATGCATCGCTCCCCTGGCTCTCGTGCACGTCGCGGGCCGCGCGGAGTCGCTCGACGACCGCGGCGCGCAGCACCTCGGGCTCGACCACGCGGACCTCGGGTCCGTACGAGGCGAGCTCGTCCGCGAAGATGTGAAGGTCGACGTACGGCACGCGCATGCCCTGCGCGGCCGGCTCGCCCCGCCGGGCGAGACGCAGCGCCGCCTCGGTTCCGGGCGTGATCTCCAGCAGCGCGCGGTTGCGGGCGGCGACATCCTGCAGTCCCTGCAGCGCGCGCTCCCCCGCGCCGTCGCGCAGGGCCGGATCGAATCGCTCCCGCGTCGCGACGACGTCACCGACGATGCGGGAGAGCAGGAACATCCGGTCGCCGTCGGCCTGGACATCGTGGGCGTACACGTGCCAGCGCCCCTCGTAGTCGATCAGCGCGAGGGGACGCACCGTGCGACGCCGGGGCTTCTCCTCCCCCGGCTTGAGGTAGTCGAAGGTGACGACGCGACACGCCTCGATCGCGTCGCGCAGCGGCGCGAACGACGGCTCGCGCACGGTCATCCGAGGCGCGAAGCCGATGATCGGCTCGTCGACCTCGATGCCCAGGGCGCGGATCTTGCGCAGCCCGGTCGTGGCGTCCTTCGACAGCGAGCCCTCGCTCCACACCGAACCCGCGAGCGCCAGGATAGACACCTCCGCCGGGGTGAAGGAGATATCGGCCGGCAGGTCGTATTCCGCTTTCGGGATGCGATAGCGCGCCTCGCGCAGATCGTTCGGATCGGCGCTGTCGCCGATGGTCTCGATCGGGACGCCGAGCTCGCGCAGGTCGTCCTTGTCGCGCTCGAACATCTTCTCCAGCGCGTCCGGCTTCGCCGATGCGCGCTGGCGGTACCCGGAGACCGTCTCGAGGATCTGCTGCTTGGTGAGCCCGATCTCGGTGGCCATCAGGGCCACGATCAGGTTCAGCTGGCGCTCTTCCGCCTGGATCCGCTCGACCACCTGGCCATCCTAGGGCGCGGGGCGCCCCTGGCGGGCCCGGGCTTACTGCGCGGCGACCGTGTCGGCCGGGACGGTGCCGAGGATGTCGATGACGAACACGAGCGTGGAGTTCGCCGGGATGCCCGTGCGCCCCTCCTCGCCGTAGCCCTGATCCGGCGGGATGACGACCATGACCTGCGAGCCGACCGTCTGCCCCTCGAGGGCCTTCGCGAATCCGGGCACGACCTCGTCCTGCGGGATGGCGACCGGCGACGCCGGCATCCCCTCCTGCGCCTGCCACGTCGAGTCGAACACTTCGCGCTCGGCCCACGTCACGCCCGTGTAGTGGACGACGGGTGCCTCGTCGGCGCCCAGCGCGGGGCCGTCGCCCTTGATCAGCGTCTGTACGACGACATCCTTCGGCGGGTCGGCGTCGGGAACGATGATGCCGGGGACGCCGTCGGGCGTGCGCACGACGGACGGCAGCCCGAGGCCCGCGTCGAACTGCACCTGGCCGGATGCCGCACGCGGCAGGACCTTGCGGACGTCGATCACCGCGACGAGCGAGCCCTCGGCGGGAAGGCCTGCCTGCTCGTAGTACGCGCGCGCCTCCTCGGCGATGCCGTCCTGCGAGATCGCCACGGCGATCCGGGATCCCTCGGTCGCGCACATCAGCGCGTCCTCGAAGGCGGGGAACTGCTGCGTCCAGCCCGAGAACGCGCTGAACGACGAGAGGTCGCCGTCGTAGGCGGTGCCGAGCAGCTTCGAGCCGGTCTCGCCGTCGAAAAGCGAGATGTCGAGCACGCCCGGCTGGTCGAGGTGGGTGATCGCCATCCCGTCGCCGTGCTCGATGTCGGCGTACGCGTCGTTCTCGGCCACGAAGGGCGTCCGCACGTCGAGCTGAGGCGCGGAGGCGAGGTCGCCCGAGACGCCGACCAGCGACATCGTCTCCGGGTCGCTGTCGGCGACCCGATCGCAGTCGGCGGCCGCGGTGCCCGCGGGCGCGCAGCCGACGAGACCGAGTCCGACGAGGGCGGCAATCGAGAGGACGGCCGTAGTTCTCCGCATGCCGTTCAGTCTATGCGTCCGTCGCGGGGGCCTCTGACGCCGCCGGGGCGTCGTCGGCGGCCGTCCGACCCGAGGCGATGCGCGCGCCCTGGGCGCCCTTCTGCGCCTCGCGGATGCGCTTGCGCAGGTTCTTGTCGGTGATGTCTCGGTCGCCGACGGCACCGGGCGTCCAGATCTCGACGTCCTCGTCCGAGAAGCTGTTCTTCGAGGCGCGGCGCTTCACCTCGGGCGCCACGACGCCCGGCGCGAGCCGCCGCGCCGAGATCAGGAAGCCGGTATGGGCGACCATGCGGTGATCGGGGCGCACCGCGAGGCCCTCGACGTGCCAGCCGCGGACCATCGTCTCGTTCGCCTCGGGCTCGGTGAACGCGCCCGTGGCGCGGATGTACTCCGCCACGCGCGAGAGCTGGGTGGCGGTCGCGACATAGCAGATCACCACGCCGCCGGGCGTGAGGGCGTCGGCGACCGCATCCATGACCTCCCACGGGGCGAGCATGTCGAGCACAACGCGGTCGATCGACCCCGCCTCGACGGTGCGCGGCAGCGCCTCGGCGAGGTCTCCCTCGCGCACCTCCCAGAAGTCGGGCATCTCGCCGAAGAACGTCTCGACGTTGCCGCGCGCGACCTCGGCGAACTCGGCCCGGCGCTCGAACGAGATGAGGCGGCCCTCGGTGCCGACGGCGCGCAGCAGCGAGAGCGACAGGGCGCCGGAGCCGACTCCGGCCTCGACCACGACCGCGCCGGGGAAGATGTCGGCCTGCGCGACGATCGCCGCGGCGTCCTTCGGGTAGACGATCGCGGCGCCGCGCGGCATCGACATAACGAAGTCGCGCAGCAGCGGGCGCAGCGCGAGGTACTCGTGACCCGAGCTGTTCTCGAACACCGAGCCATCCGGATGCCCGACGAGCTGCTCGTGCTTGAGCACCCCATGGTGCGTGTGGAGTTCGCCGCCCTCACGCAGGGTGACGGTGTGCATCCGGCCCTTGGGGCCGGTCAGCTGCACGCGGTCGCCGTAGCGGAACGGGCCGCGGGGGCGGGGCATCTCGGTCACTTGGTCTCACTCCGCTCGCTCGGGACGACGCTCGCCAGGTTCGCTTTCGCGGGCCCGTGCTCCGCGTGGAGCGCGCGCAGGTCGCCGGCGGTCCGCTCAGCGAGGGTCGGCCACACCGCGTCGGCGCCGAGGTCGTCGAGCGGCAGGATGTTCGGCACGCCGAGGGCCACGGCCCCTGACGCGATCGCCGAGCGCAGGCCGTTCGGGGAGTCCTCGATCGCGACGGTGTCCGCGATGTCCACGCCGAGGGCCGCAGCGCCCTGCAGGTACGGGTCGGCGAACGGCTTCGGGCGCGAGACCTCGTCGCCCCCGACGACCACGTCGAACGCCTCGAAACCGATGAGATCCAGGATCGACAGGGCCATGTGGCGGTATGACATCGTCACGAGCCCCGTCTTGATCCCGGCCGCGCGCAGGTCGCGCAGCAGCTCGACCGCTCCCGGACGGAACGGCACGCCCTTGTCCGCGCACATCGCAATGACCCGCGCCGTCAGCGTCGAGATGATCTCGTCGGCGCTGAGGCGCACTCCCGCCCCCTGCAGGATCCTGGCCGAGTCCGAGAGGCCGAGGCCGACGAGGCGGAGGGCGTCCTCGTGCGTCCAGGTGCCGCCGTACTGCGCGACAAGCGGAGCCTCCGCCGCGATCCAGTACGGCTCGGTGTCGACGAGGGTGCCGTCCATGTCCCACAGGACGGCGGCGAGCCGGGAACCGGGCTGCGCGTCCGGGAACTCAAGGGGTGAAGTCACCGAGACAGCCTAGCCGCGGCGCACCTCACGAAAGCCTGGGCCGATTGCGCGCGTCAGGCCACGGGCGCGCACGACGCGCCTATCCTGGGACGAAGTCCCGCCGGGCACGTCGCCGGGCGGAGGGAGAGGAGCCGAGTGGAGCACGAGGCCGACACCGCAGGCACCCCGCAGGGCGCGACCCTCGGACGCAGGATCATCGTCGCCGCGTTCGACGGATGGAACGACGCCGGCGAGGCCGCGACGAGCGCGGTCAACCTCCTTCTGGCCGAGGGCGAGTACGAGCCCGTGGTCAGCGTCGATCCCGAGCTGTACTTCGACTACCAGTACACCCGCCCGACCGTCGAGACCGACGGCGAGGGCCGCCGGGGACTGCGCTGGCCCGAGGCGACGCTCCACCGCCCGGTCGGATCGCGCGACGGGCGCACGGAGTTCTGGGTGCTCACCGGCGTCGAGCCTGCCCGCGCGTGGCAGGCGTTCGCCGCGGAGTTCGTCGACATGGCCCTGCGCGAGGACGTGACCGGCTTCGTCACGCTCGGCTCGATGATGGCCGACGTGCCGCACACCCGGCCGATCTCGATCTTCGCCGGCAGCGACAACGAGGCCCTGCGCGCGGCGCTCGGCCTCGAGCGCAGCAGCTACGAGGGTCCGGTCGGCGTCCTCAGCGTGCTCGGCGACGCCGCCGAGCGTGCGGGCATCCCCTCCGCGAGCCTCTGGGCGAGCGTCCCCCACTACGTCGCCGGCCACACGCCGTCGCCGAAGGCCACGCTCGCGCTGCTCGACCGGCTCGAGGAGCTCGCGGCGGCCGACGTGCCGCGCGGCACGCTGTCGGCCGAGGCCGCGACCTGGGAGGCGACCATCGACGCCGCGGCCGCGGACGACGAGGAGATGCGCGAGTACATCCACCAGCTCGAGCAGGCCCGCGACACGGTCGACGCCCCGGAGGCGTCGGGCGACGCGATCGCGCAGGCGTTCGAGAGCTACCTGCGCCGCAGCGACGGCCGCGGCGGCAAGGACGACCGGCGCTAGTTTTCTCACGCCCCACGCATCCGCTCGGGCACCCTCCGGGCGCCGCTCGCGTCTGCGTCCGCTGTCGCTATCGCTCCATCGACGGCGTGAGGGCAGCGCTTCGCGCTGCGGGCCGCATCCGCGGCACGCTCACTTCGTTCGCACGTCGGTCGGACCTGTCTAGAACGCGCTGAGCACTCCGGTGCCGAGCAGCACCAGCAGGACGCCGCCCAGGGCGACGCGGTAGATCACGAACGGGAGGAAGCTGCCGGTCTTGAGGTAGCGCATCAGGTAGGCGATGACGACCCAGCCGACGATGAACGCGACGATCGTGGCGACGGCCGTCTCGACCAGGCCGTAGGGGCCCGACTGCGGCTCGGTGACGGCGTGAAGGAGCTCGTAGAGGCCGGACCCGAAGACGGCCGGCACCGCGAGCAGGAACGCGTACTCCGCGGCAGCGGTGCGGTTGTAGCCGAGCAGGCGGGCGGCGGTCGTCGTGGCGCCCGAGCGCGAGACGCCGGGGACCAGCGCGAGCGCCTGGGCGAAGCCCATCGCGATGCCGCTCGGGTAGGTGATGTCGTCGAGGTCGCGCTCGCGACGGCCGTAGCGGTCGGCGAGGCCGAGGATGATGCCGAAGACGATCAGCACGATGGCGACGAGCCACAGGTTGCGGAACACGTCGCGGATCGTCTCCTGGAAGAGGAACCCGAGCACGCCGATCGGCAGGGTGCCGATGATCACCAGCCAGCCCATGCGGGCATCCGGATCGCTGTGGGGCACCTTGCCCGCCAGCGACTGCGCCCACCGGGAGATCACCGTGGTGATCTTCTTCCAGAAGTACACGAGGACGGCCGCCTCGGTGCCGATCTGCGTGATCGCAGTGAAGGTCGCGCCCGGGTCCGTGGCGGACGGCAGGAACTCACCAAGGATGCGGATGTGGGCGCTCGACGAGATCGGCAGGAATTCGGTGAGGCCCTGCACGAGGCCGAGGATGATCGCTTCGATGAACGGCACGAGAGACGACTCTAGGTCACCGCTCCTGACGGGTTCGTCAGACTTCCGGATGATCCTCGCAATCGGATCCGGCGCCTCCCGCGTTCAGTACGTGCGGATCAGATCCCGCAGCACGCGCACCCCGAAGTCGAGGGCGTCGAGCGGCACGCGCTCGTCCACGCCGTGGAACATGCCGGTGAAGTCGAGGGCGGCGGGCAGCTTGAGGGGCGCGAAGCCATAGCCGTCGATGCCGAGCCCCGCCAGCGCCTTGTTGTCGGTTCCCGCGCCCAGCAGATACGGAAGCACGGGGACCCCCGGGTCGTGGGCGCCGAGCGCGGCGACCATCGCGTCGACGAGACCACCGGAGAACGGGATCTCCAACCCGATGTCGCGATGGAACATCCGGATCTCGATGTCGTCGCCGACGATGCGCTGCACCTCGGCGAGCACCGCGTCCTCGGCGCCGGGCAGCACGCGGATGTCGACGGTCGCCTCGGCGGCGTCCGGGATGACGTTGTGCTTGTAGCCGGCGGTGAGCCCGGTCGGGTTCGTGATGGTGCGGAAGGTGGAGGCGACGAAGGCCGCCGCGGGCCCCGTGGCGGCCGCGAGGGCATCCGGATCCGACGCCGGGTCCATGCCGCTGATCTCCGCGATGCCGGCGAGCAGCTTCTCGGTGGTCTCGGTCATCTCGACCGGCCACGCGGTCGACCCGAGGCGCGCGACGGCGGCGGCGAGCCGCGTGATCGCGTTGTCCGGGTGCACGCGGCTGCCGTGACCCGCGCGGCCGCGCGCGACGAGCGTGACCCACATCAGGGCCTTCTCCCCCACCTGCAGCAGGTACGCGCTGCGATCGCCGACGGGGATCGAGTAGCCGCCCACCTCGCTGATCGCCTCGGTCGCTCCCGCGAACCACTCCGGCCGGTCGCGGACGACGAGCTGCGATCCCTCGACGCCGCCGTTCTCCTCGTCGGCGAAGAACGCCAGCACGAGGTCTCGCTCCGGCCGCTCCCCCGCGCGCAGGATGTCTCCCACCGCGCTGAGGATCATCGCGTCCATGTTCTTCATGTCGACCGCTCCGCGGCCCCACAGCATCCCGTCGCGGATGACTCCCTCGAACGGATCCACGGACCAGTCCTCGGCGACCGCGGGGACCACGTCGAGGTGGCCGTGGAGCACGAGCGCGGGCTTCGACGGGTCACGGCCCGGCACGCGCGCGGAGACGTTCGTGCGCCGCTCGATCGGCTCGTAGTACTCGGGCTTCAAGCCCAGCGACTCGAGGTGGGCGCCGACGTACTCGGCGGCTTCCCGCTCGCCCTTCGACCGGCCGCCACCCCAGTTGGTGGTGTCGATCCGGATCAGGTCTCGCGCGATCCGCGCGACCTCGGGCAGCTCGGACGTCGACATGCCTTCCAACCTAGTCGGGGAACGACGAAGGCCCCGGATCTCTCCGGGGCCTTCGATCTGTGCGCGAGGGGGGACTTGAACTGACCTCGACACCCTCGCGCCGCGAAACCGTGTAGGGCGTTCTGCCGCATAAAATCAACGATCTAAGGCATGTGACCTGTGGATAACTCCACCGCGATACCCCGACCTACAGGTTGCTTAGCACTTTCGTTAGCACTTCTGCCGCTGCCTGCCCACAGTCTCGGACGAGTCGGAGTCTTGCGTTCGTGTCTCGTTACGGAGTATTCGTAGCGAGGCGCCGACGCCGCGTGCGATTTCTGGGAGTTTGGGGCCAGCGAACACGACGAGGATGAGTGCGGCGAGGATGAGCAGTTCCGGTGTCTCCAGTCCGCGAAGCATTGGCTCTCCTTCGTTTCAGGTCCGCTGACTTTGGGGATGTACATGTCGGGTGGGGCAGGTGATTGCTCGCCTGCCCCACCCCGGTGTGGTTATGCGCGTTCGAGCTGCTTGGTGAGTTTGTCGCCTTCGATGTCGAGGTCGGGAAGAGTACGGTCGAGCCAGCGGGGGAGCCACCAGGCCTTGTCGCCGAAGATCGCCATGACCGAGGGTACGAGGGTCATGCGGACGAGGAACGCGTCGACGAGGATGCCGAACGCGAGCGCGAATCCGACTTGGGCGATCATGGGTTCGGGATTGAAGATGAACCCGGCGAACACGCTGGTCATGATGATCGCGGCGGCGACCACGACGCGGCTGGCGACCGCGAACCCGCGGGTGACGGATTCGGTGCCGTGGTAGCCATGGACATGAGCTTCCTTCATGGAGGACACGAGGAACACCTCGTAGTCCATCGCGAGCCCGTAAAGCACGCCGGTGATGATAATCGGCAGCAGGCTCAGCACGGGCGCAGTGGCGTCCATCCCGAACACCGGCTGCAGCCAGCCCCACTGGAACACCGCGGTCGTGGCTCCGAAGGTCGCCGCGACCGAAAGGAGGAACCCGAGGGTGGCTTTGATGGGCACGATGATGGAACGGAACACGAGCAGCAGCACGATCAGCGAGAGCCCGACAACGACCCCGATGTAGAGGGGCAGGACATCGGCGAGGCGTTCAGAGACGTCGATCGCGAGGGCTGCGAACCCGGTGATACCGAGATCCACGCCGTAATCGTCCGCGAACTCGGGGGCCAGGTCACGGATGTGGGTGACGAGGTCGGCCGTCTCCTGCGAGGTCGGTGCAGTCTCGGGGACGAGAGAGAACACGGCGGTCGTGCCGTCCTCGTCGAGCCCGCCGAGGGAGACCGCTTCGACGCCGTCGATATCGCTCAGGTCGGTGTACAGAGCGGCGAGTTCCGTCGCGGGGATCGTCTCATCGTCCGGGGAGGTGGCAACGACGACGAGAGGGCCGTTGTATCCCTCACCGAAGGCGTCACTGGTGACCTCGAAGCTGTCACGCTGCGGGGTATCCGGGTTGTAGCTCGCCCCGGACGGGAGGCCGAGGTTCATGTCCAGGACGGGCGCGGCGATCACTCCCGCGATGACGAGTGAGCCGACCGCTGCGACCCACCTGTTCTTCACCAGCAACTTTGACCAGGTGTTCGCGACGCGGTGCGAGGAACCGGCGTCGTGCGCGGTGCCCGCGTTCAACCGTGCCTTGTTCGAGCAGATGCGTTCCCCGATGAACCCGAGGAGAGCGGGAAGAAGGGTGAGGGCGGAGAGCACTGCGATGAGCACCGTGGCCGCAGCGGTGAGTGCCATCGTCGTGAGCAACTGGATCTGTACGACCATGAGCGCGAGGAGCGCGATGATGACCGTGGTGCCGGCGAAGAACACGGCACTGCCGGCGGTGCCGATCGCGCGGGCGGTGGCTTCGGGGGCGGTGAGGCGCTGATCGAGGATGAAACGGCGTTGCCGGTTCACGATGAACAGGGCGTAGTCGATCCCGACCGCTAGCCCCAGCATCAATCCGAGCACGGCGGTCAGGGAGTGCATCGGGATGAGGCTGGAGATGGCGAACGCCCCGCCGACACCGACCGCGACACCCGACAGCGCGGACACGAGCGGCAAGCCCGCCGCGACAAGGGAGCCCAGTGTGACGATCAGGACGAGCGCGGCGATGAGCACGCCGACGATCTCGCCGACACCGATCAGTTCAGGGATCTGGATCATCGTCGAGGAGGGCAGCACCTCCACGTTCTCACCCTCGAACGCGGACTCGGCGGCCTCGATCGTGTCGTCGACGGTGCCCTCGGGAAGCTCGAACGTCTGCGCGTCGAACACGAACTGGAACAATGCCGTCTCACCATCGGCAGAAATCACGACTCCGGGGATGGGCATCTGCTCGACGACGAGCGGTGTCGGCGTATCCGATGCGGGTGCGCCTTCGGCCGCTTGCGCCTGCGCGATCGCGCCGGAAGCCTGCAGCAGCAGGCTCTCGGGACCCTTCGCTAGCTCATCAGCCATCACCTCACGGGCATCGATGACGTGCTCCTCGGCGTAGACCTCCTCGACGGCGTCCAACAGTGCGGCGAGGTTGTCGCCCTCGTCGATGCGCTCCCCGTCAGTGGAGTGCAGAGCGAGGATGCCCTGCCCGCCGGACGCATCCGGGAGCCGGTCGGCGAGATCGTCGATCACTTCCTGCGCGGCCGTCCCGTCAATGCGGATCTCGTTGCTGAGCTTCGGGGGGTTCATCACGATCAGGCCCACGATCGCGGCGATCAGCACCACCCAGATCGCGGTGACCCACCATTTTCCTCGGTACGCGAGCGCACCCCATCGATACAGCAGTGACGACATCCGAGATCCTCTTCTCTTTCCGGGCATGCGTGACCCGTGAGGACCGCGCACGCCGCCTCAACGCGAACAAGTGAAAGTGAACTATCAATGTGATAGTCTGGTATCAGTTGGTGGGGTTGTCAAACCGACACGAGAGGAGCAGGCGATGAATGCGGGTGCGATACGAGTGGATGCGGCGGCGAGCATGGCGAAGATTCTCGGCGCCGCGCGCCGGGTGTTCTCCCTCGGCGACGGGTCTGGAACCTTGAATCGGATCGCGAAAGAGGCCGGGGTGGGGATCGCGACCTTGTATCGGCATTTCCCGAACCGGGAGGCGCTGGCTCTCGCGGTCTACGACGAGGTGTTCGCGGCCGAGGTGCAGCCGATCTTCGATGAGTTCGAGAAGACGGACGCGCCCCGCGATGTGCTACTCGAACTCGGAGAACGTCTTCTGGCTGTGCTGGACCGCGAACGGGGCCTGGTGCGCTCGCTCGCAAACCTGGCCGAAGCGACCCGGGAGTTGATGGGCCGCAACGCGGCCGCGATCGAGCAGGCCGTGCGGCGCGCCCAGGCGGCCGGGACGCTGCGGGCAGATATCACCCCGGAGGATATCCCGAACCTGATGACGATGATCGCGGCCGGGTTCGGGTCCATCCCTGTGGGTCCGCACCGCCGCCGCTACCTCAGCCTGCTGCTGGACAGCCTGAACCCCGCCCAAGCCCACCCGCTACCCACTCTCTAACTCCCGCAAGCCTTGCAAAAGGATGATGTGATGCGATCCGTAGGGAACGAGTCCGACTCGCTGGAGTCCGGCACAGTGAGGCCGGTCGTGGGACTTGCGCTCGGTGGTGGCGGTGCACTTGGGGCCGCGCACGTCGGTGTACTGCGCGCGGTGCGCGAACGCGGCATCCACCCGAAAGTCGTCGCGGGGACCAGTGCCGGTGCTCTCGTCGGCGCCGCATATGCCGCGGGTCTTCCGCTGGCGAAGATCGAGCAGACCGTCCGGGAGGCGGACTGGTCCGTGTTCGGACGGTTCCGCCCCAGCCCACGCCTCGGCCTCCTCGACAGCGCCGCCCTGTTGGACACCATCGACCGCCTCGGCGGGGAACCGTTGATCGAGGACACGCCGCGCCGGTTCGCCGCGGTCGCCACCGACCTCCGCACCCGGGAAGGAGTGATCCTCGACCGGGGCCGTCTCGGACCCGCGCTTCGGGCGAGCATCGCCGTGCCCGGAGTGTTCTCACCCATCGTGATCGAGAACAGACTGCTAATCGACGGCGGTCTCGCCGCAAACCTGCCTATCGAAGCCGCACAGCATCTCGGCGCGACCTTCACGATCGCAGTCCGGTTGCGACCGGAGTGGGAGTACGTACCTGTCGTACGCTCCGCGGACGCGATCGCAGAATTGGAAACTCGACCCAACGTGCTCGTGATCCGCCCAGACCTTGCCGGTCTCTCGCAGTGGTCGAGAAACGATGTGCCGCGCATCATCGACGCCGGATATCGTGCCGCTCACGACGCGCTCCAGGATTGGAAGTCCACGCAACGCCATGCCGCATAACACCGGTCCCTTCACCGACAGCCCAGCGACCATCCTGATCGGTGCCGACACGTTCTTCCCCGATGTCAACGGGGCCTCTCGGTTCACTCAAGACCACGCGGTACGCCTCGCCCGCCGAGGCCACGATGTTCACGTCGTCGCCCCCGCCACGAACACGCGGTCCCTCTCCCGGACGGAAGTGTTCGACGGGCAACAGATCACCGTGCACCGGCTCCGGAGTGTGAAGTGGCCGCTCC
The DNA here is from genome assembly GCF_039529675.1 of Microbacterium paludicola. NCBI lineage: Bacteria > Bacillati > Actinomycetota > Actinomycetes > Micrococcales > Microbacteriaceae > Microbacterium > Microbacterium paludicola. The sequence goes on along the minus strand of NZ_BAAANG010000003.1, from coordinate 347,355 downwards.
ACGACTGGCTGCGCGTCACTCCGCCCTGGGAAGTACGCGCCCAGGCCCGTCGCATTCTCCTGAATCTCGCACCCGCGGTGGTGCACTTGCAGTCCTTCATCGACATCGGCCGGGGCCTCGCTTACGAAGCACACAAGCTCGGGGTGCCCATCGTCGCGACCAACCACGTCATGCCCGACAACATCGTCGAATTCAGTGGCCTCCCCGAACGCTTCCACCCCCGACTGACCAAGTATGGATGGAACCTCGCTACGAAGGTCTACTCCAAAGCAGACATCGTCACCAGCCCCACGGCGACGGCCGCGAGATACCTCGAAGCACAGACATCACTCCTCGACGTGATCCCCGTCTCCTGCGGTATCGACGTCGACCGCTTCACCCCGAAGCAGACACGACCCGTCGAGAACCGGGTGCTGTTCGTCGGACGCCTTGACCCGGAAAAGAACCTCGCTACCCTCCTGACAGCCTTCAGCCTCATCCCGACAGAACTCCACGCACGCCTGGACATCGTTGGCAGCGGCTCAGAACGCTCCCGCCTCCAAGAACACGCACAAGCCCTCGGCATCACAGACAAAGTCACCTTCTACGGCTATGTCGGAGATGATCGACTCATCGAAATGCACCACCGGGCAACCGTGTTCGTGATGCCGTCCACCGCCGAACTGCAATCCATCGCAACCCTCGAAGCCATGGCCTCGGGCACCCCCGTCGTCCTCGCTGACGCCATGGCCCTTCCACATCTCGTCACCCCAGGGCATGAGGGATACCTCGTACATCCACGAAACGCTCACGAGTTCGCCGACCGCATCGAACGCCTCCTGCGCCTCGAACCCGAAATGTACATGCGGATGAGCGAAGCCGCCCTCGCAACCGCCCGCGCCCACGACGCCCTCGCGGTCACCACCCAATATGAACAGCTCTACCGCCAAACCTGGACCCCTGCGGCATGAACGAGCACGAGCCCGCACCGATCCAGTTCCTCACCCCACAAGGGCGATACCAACCAAACGCGGTCGCGAAACCGTATGCGACAGACGCCGAGGCGCTCAGCACCGACGATCTCCTACTGTTCTACCGGGAGATGACGCTCACCCGTCGGCTCGACGACGCATCCACTGCGCTCCAACGACAAGGTGAGCTCGCACTGTGGATCCCCTCCTACGGTCAAGAAGCCGCGCAAACCGGATCCGCACACGCACTGAGCCCCCTCGATACGGTCTTCCCTTCCTACCGGGAACATGGCGTCGCACTCGCGCGCGGCATCGACTTCGTCGACATCCTCGCCGTGCTCCGCGGCAACACCTTCCGCGGCTGGGACCCCGAACAAACCCGGTTCCGGCTCTACACCATCGTGCTCGCCGCCCAAGCTCTCCACGCCACCGGGTACGCGATGGGCATCAGTCTCGACCAGCGAGCCGGACGGAAGCCCGAAGGCGGAGAAGCCGTGATCGCTTACATCGGTGACGGTGCCATGTCCGAAGGAGACGCCAGCGAAGCACTCATCTTCGCCCGCACCTACAACGCACCCGTACTGTTCTTCGTTCAGAACAACCAGTACGCGATCTCCACCCCCTCGGCCACGCAAACCGCCGTGTCCTACGCCAACCGTGCAGAAGGATTCGGGATACCCGGATACCGCATCGACGGCAACGACGTGATCGCCAGCTATACCATCACCAAACACGTCATGGACCAAGTGCGCAACGGTACCGGCCCGGCCCTCATCGAAGCAGTCACCTACCGCCTCGGCCCACACACCTCCTCCGACGACCCCACCAAATACCGCAGCGCAGAAGAACACGAGCACTGGCAGAAACGCGACCCCATCCCGCGCCTACGCACCCACCTGCAAGACCAAGGGACCACTGACGAAGTCCTCGACCGGATCGACGCAGACAACAACACTCGCGCCATCGATGTCCGTCAACGACTCCTCAGCCTGCCGAACCCTCACCCCACGGACATGTTCGACCATGTCTACAGCGACCCCCACCCCACCACCACAGAACAAGGGTCTGGTGCAGGAACAGGTGACAGTTCTAGTTAGGCCGCGAGGGCCAGATCGTTGTTCATGATGGTCTCGAACTCGATGGGCGTCAAGCGGCCCAGGCGGGCCTGACGGCGCCGGCGGTGATAGGTCCGCTCGATCCAGGTCACGATGGCGATGCGCAGCTGCTCACGGGTGGCCCAGGAGCGCCGGTTCAGGATGTTCTTCTGCAGCAGGCTGAAGAACGATTCCATTGCCGCGTTGTCGCCGCATGACGCGACTCTGCCCATCGAGCCGACGAGATTGTGGGCGGCGAGTTCTCGGCGCAGTTTCCTGCTTCGAAATTGCGATCCACGGTCCGAATGGACGATGCAGCCGTTCACGTTTCCGCGCATCCGGGCGGCGTTACGGACGGCGCGGACCGCGAGCGACGCTTTCATCCTCGAGTCGATCGAGTAGCCCACGATCCGACCGCTGAAGGCGTCTTTGACAGCGCAGAGGTAAAGCTTGCCCTCAGCGGTCTGGTGCTCGGTGATATCGGTCAGCCAGAGCTGGTTCGCCCGGTCCGCTTCGAACCGGTGACGCTCACGCCCGTGCTCGTCGATGATGGTGCAGAGATCGTCGTGAACGGCAGGGCCGGGCTTCTTGCCGTTCTTGCCGCGCTTCTTCCCGAACACGCTCCACCAGCCGTTCTCTGGCGTGATCCGCCACGCCGTCCGATCCGACATCGCCTCACCCTCGTCACGGGCCTCGTCAGCGAGGAGCCGATACCCGAACTCCGGGTCGTCGCGGTGAGCGTCCAACAGCGCGTTCGCACGATACGCCTCATCCAACTCCCGCCTGGTCACGGGGTCGCGCAACCAGCGGTAGTAGGGCTGGCGAGCGAGCTTCAATACCCGGCACGACACCGCGACGGGGATGCCGTCGGCGGCGAGCTCGCTCACGAGCGGGTAGAGCCTTTTCCCGGCAGATGAGCCTGAGACAGATACGCGGTCGCGCGACGCAGGACCTCGACTTCCTGCTCAAGCAGACGGTTGCGCTTGCGGAGCTCGCGCAGCTCCGCGGACTCCGCCCTCGTCTCACCGGGCTGCTCACCGGCTTCGATCCGCGCCTGACGCATCCACTTGTCGAGAGTTCCGACATGGACACCGAAGTCCTTCGCGATCTGCGCGAGAGTGACATCCGGGTCGCGGTTCTCCACGACGCGGATTACATCGTCGCGGAACTCCTTGGGAAACGGCTTGGGCATGATGACATCCTTCCAGGCCAGCCCTCCAGGCTAGCCACGCTCGATGTCACCTGTTCCTGCATCAGACCCTATCGGCGCACCGTCCGCATGCACGGAGGGTGCGCGTCCGCAACGTCGTCTACGGCATCGGTAAAGACCATGGCGGCGAGGTGCTGCACATCATGGTCGACGAGGGCACCGCGACGTTCTGAAGCACCCACACAGGGGAACTTATCGCCGAGCATCCCATCCCCGAACCCGGCGTCAAGCACGTCGGCTTCGTCCGCTCCAACCGCAAGCCCCCGACATTCGAGCCCACCCACCCAGACTCCCAAGTGTCACCAATGTCCTGAGACATCACACCCTCCTCCGAATGAACGTATGCTACCATGGTAGGTATCATAGTTGCCGTAGTAGAAATCATAGGCGGTGAGTCTCATGCATGGCGGTGTGATCCTGTTCCGGGGAACCGGGGCCGACGCGCGCCGCTATGTCGAGGCCGACCGCTCTCGCGCCGATGACTACTACTTCGGCGCTGACACATCCGTAGCGCAGTTCACCGCGCTCGACGGCGACGGGAACGTGACCGCAGCTCTGGGTCTTGACCCCGAGGCGTATGCAGGCTGGGTGGACTGGATCAATCCGCTCACCGAGGAGTCGATGGGCAGGCCACGTCTGCCGGGCGAGGGGAGGCAGGGCTCACCACGGTTCGCGGAGATGGTCGTGAACGCCCCGAAATCGCTGTCGATCGCCGCAGCTCTCCACCCGGAAGTCTCCGACGCTCTCGACCGGGCGCAGCAGGACGCCGTGAGCGAGATTCAACGGTGGCTCGCTCAGCACTCCGTGACCCGTGTGGGGCCGCGCGGCAAGCAGGAAGTTGTGCCCGTCTCGCAGTTGCAGACGGTGGCGGTGTCGCACCGCACGAGCCGGGCTGGTGATCCGCACCGGCATATTCACTTCCAGATCGGCACCCGCGTCTGGGCGGCCGGAAAGTGGCGTGCGCTGGACACCGCGGCACTGTTCCGGCAACAGGGCGCGATCCGTGCCCTCGGCACCGCCGTCATCGCCGCGCACCCGGAGCTTACGGAGGTGCTGGATCGGCACAGCCTGACGCTTGATCCAGTGTCGGGTGAGGTGGTCGAGCTCGAGCGGTTCAACGGTGTGATGAGCAAGCGCGGCGAGCAAGTACGCCGACACCTGGAACGGCTCGAAGCGGAATGGGAGGCGGCGCATACAGGCGAGGCGACGGGGCCGGTCGTCTCCGCGCGTCTCGCGGCGAAAGCGTGGGCGTACGAGCGGCCCGCGAAGAAGCCCACCACACTCAGCGAAGAACAAGCCTGGGTGACCGAGTTGCGGGAGGCCGACTACGACCCCGACACGTTGCGCCGACCCGCGCACCGTGCGCCGGCGTCGCTCGATGACCTCTCGGTGCAGACCGTTGCAAACCGGGCGCTGGATCGCTGCGCCGCCGGTAGTTCGGCGTGGACGCGGCATACGGTGCAGGAGCACGCGACCCGGATCATGACCGAGTATGGCGTGCAGGCTGCACCGGCCGAGATACGCGAGTTCGTGCAGGTTGCAACACTGTTGGCGATGGAGGATTGCTTCTCGATCCTCCCGTCCGGCGCACCGGCCCCGGAGCATGTGGCGCATCTCACGTCGCTCAGGGTGGTGCAGGCGGAGACGGAGCTGCGCGACCTGATCGCCGCGCGCCTCCTGCAACAAGATCCTGGGCACCCGGACGTGCGCAAGGCGGCGCGCAAGCGCGGCCTGGACGCCGGGCAGGAGCGCGCCGCCGCCGCGGTCGCATCGACCGACTCGCTCGTGGTTGTGGAAGGTGCAGCGGGGAGTGGGAAGACGACGATGCTCGGCGTTGCAATCGAAGTCGCTACACGACAGGGGCGGGCGTCGCGGGTGGTTGCGCCGACGTTGCGCGCCGCACAGGTCGCACACGACGAACTCGGCGTGCCCGCAACATCGGTTGCGGCGCTCGTGCACGCGCACGGTTGGCGATGGAACAGCGACGGCGTATGGACGCGCCTCGCACCCGGCGACACCGACCCCGAAACCGGACGCACCTACCGCGGCCCGGCAGAGGGCGCACGGCTGGTACGGGGTGAGCGGGTGATCGTGGACGAGGCCGGGATGCTCGACCAAGACACCGCAATCGCGTTGCTCACCGTCACCTCAGAGGCGGGCGCGACCGTCGCGCTCGTCGGTGACCGGGCGCAGCTCGCCGCAGTCGGGCGCGGCGGGGTGCTCGATATGGCCGCACAGCTCCGAGGACGCACGTTCGACATGGCCGAGGCGCATCGCTTCACCGACCCCGCTTACGCCGAGGTCACGGTGCGGATGCGCGACAGGCGCGACCCTGGCGAGGTGTTCGATCGGCTCACCGCGCTCGGCCTTGTGCGCCTACACGCGAGCGACGAGGAGGTGCGCGAGCACATCGCCGGACACCGCCGGGAGGGAGAGGCGGTCACGGTCACGTCCAACGACGAGGCCCGCGCTGTCAACGCGCGTATCCGTGACGAGCGCGCGGCGCGCGGCGAGGTCGACGGCCACCGCACTGCGACCGGCAGCGACGGCCTCCCCATCGGGGTCGGGGACGTGATCCAGACGCGCAAGAACAACACCGGCATTGGTGTGGCGAACCGGCAGAACTGGATCGTGCAACACGTCGAGCAGGACGGCACGCTCAGAGTGCGCGAGGCGGGGAACGGGCGGAAGCGGCAGCGCACCGTGCTCCTACCCGCCGAGTACGTGGCAGAGCACGCGCACCTGTCATACGCGGCAACTGCCTACGGGGCGCAGGGCGCAACCGTCACCGGGTCGCACACGATCCTCACCGACGCGACCAGCGCCGCGGGGGTCTATGTCGGCATGACCCGGGGCAGGGAAGAGAACCTGTTGCACGTCGTCGCCGAGAGCCAGGAGCAGGCGCGGGAGCAGTTCGTCGCGGCGATGGAACGCGACCGCGCCGACCGCGGCCTCACCGACGCGACCGAACGCGCAGCGGACGCCGTGCGGGGGCTCGTGGAGGATGGGCCGGTGCGTCTCGTACAGACCGAGCGGGCACGCCTCACCCAGGTCATCGAACGCGCGGAACAGCACGCGGCCGTGTTCGAGGACGCCGCCGCGCGATTCGTCGCGCAGAAGCAAGCGCAGCACGTCGAGGCCGAGGAGCACGCCGCGCGTGTGACCCACGCGAAGGAGACTGCCGAGCACACCCGCCACACGGTCACCACAGAGGTGGAGACGCGAGCACGCACCGACGGGCAAGAACTCGTAGAAGCTCGCGCGCGCCTCCACGCCGCGCGCGATGAGGCGCGGGCGGGAAGATTCGGGCGCAGGCGCGCCGCCGCCCGGAACATAGACACCGCGGCGGAGTCGGTCGAGAAGATCGAGGAGCGCGTCACCCAGACCTGGGGCACCGCGCCCTCTTTCTTGCGGCCCGCCACCGAGTGGGCGCAGACGATCGCAACGCAACGGGCCGCCGCCCATCCCGAGGTGCGGGCGGCTGAACAGGCCCTCAGCGACACCGAGGCCGCGAAGCAGCAGGCGGCCCAGCGGCAGGCCGTCGAGCGGGAGCGTCTCACCGTCCAGTTGTACGGGGCGGAGCAGGCGCGGCAGATGCGGGGCACGTTCCGAATCCCCAACCCCAGAGCAGACGCCGAGCACGCCAGACGGCGCGCGGCCGAAGCGCGGCGGGTCATTGCGGAGCTGGACGCGCGCCCTGTCGCGGAGGCCGCCGAATGGCTCACCCAGCGACGCGAGCAGCAACGAGCCGAACGCGAAGCCCTGCAAGCCCGTCAGGAAGCCCTCACGCGCCGCAACGACGGGCTGACGAGAACCGGCCCGGATCAGCGGCGAGAAAGCCCGGGGCGCAGCTTGTGATCTGGTCTGGTGAGGCTACAGAGACAGCCCGCCGTGGGGCGTTGGGGGTTCCGGGCGGCGTGTCTCCGTACTGAACGGCTCCGGGGTCGGGTGAGTACGTCGGCGGCGGGCTGCGTCGAGTTCGCGATCCAGCGCGTCCGGTATCCGGGAGATGCCCCGTGCTTGGAAGCTGCGCACCTGCTCGGCCGTCAATGCCTCCGCAGGTGGCCTGCCTGCGTCGAGCCGGTGGAGGTTCGGTCGGATCAGCGCGTCGATGCCTGTGTGGTCTTCCACGATGGCGAGGGTGCGGGCGTGGGCGAACACGTCGCCGGGAATCTGCGACCAGTCGATGACCCATCCGGCGTCGCGGGCGAGCTGGTTGAACATGATGTGCTGGCTGCGGGTGTTCACGTCGCGGAACGGGTGGATCGCCGTCGTCTCACCCCACGCCCATGCCAGCTGATCGGAGAACGCATCCGCGTCCAGTCCGCGGAGGTGGTCGCGGGCGGCGAGTTCGCCGAAGACGCGCTCGGCCTCGGGCACGATGAACGGCGGGCGGCAGTGCGCGATGCCCGTGCCGCCGGGGTGCGTGTCGGTGTCGCGGATGTCGCCGCCCCAGACATACAGGTCGTGCGTCAGATGCCGGTGGATGGCCTGCAAGTGTGGGAGGTCGTATCGGCCGGGGATCGGGTGTTCGGTGAGTTCGACCATGCGCTGATGGATCGCGGCCGTCTCGACGGCTTTCCATCGGTCGTAGTCGGTGATGCCGAGTTTGTTGATCAGAACCAGGCTGTTCGGGTAGCTGTAGCGGTCGGGCACTGGTGCTCCTGCCCGGACGGGTTACTTCTCGGGGAAGCGGTCAAGCGTCGCCGCGATCGCCTCGCGCACTGCCTCGTCCGCGGACAGCTCGCCGCGCACCTGGCGGCGGGCGATCTCCCGATCCGTCTCAGAAACGACGGCACCGGCCGTGACCTGCCCGGCTTCGACCTCCGCGAGCACGCGCCGGACATGAGCCTCGGATACCGGAGTCTTGAGAGCCATGCGGGTGCCTCCTTGTGGTTGGCGTTCTGGGGCTAGTTTACGTCGCTCCTCCGACATTCACCGGGAAGCCGGACACGGGGGTGCCGAATCGGCACCGCCGTATCCGAGTGTCAGGACTCGCCGGTATCGGTCACGGCATCGGCGAAGAGGGCAAGGAACTTCTCGCGCGGGATCACGATGCGCCGCCCGAGCTTGACATGCGGGATCGTGCCCTCGTTGATGCTCGTGGTGATCGTGCGGGGATCGACGCCGAGGGCTTCGGCGGCTTCCTTGCGGGTGATGACCAGGCTGCGCCGCTTGCGGAGGTCGTCCATGTCGAGGGTGCTCTGCCGCATGTCGCACCATCCGTTCGTGTCAGCGCCGAGAAATGTGGTTCATCCCACCGTAGAGAATCGCACTTGCGCTGTCAAGCATTGCGTTGTAGTTTTCTACTATGGAAACCGAGAGGGTGCGGGGCAACCCCGCAGGCATCACGAACACGCACGTCGCGCAGAACATCCGCGCGGCACGTCAAGCAATCGGGATGGACTTGCGCACCATGTCCGACGGGCTGAAAGCCGCTGGGCGCAAGCTCTCCACTTCGGGCATCAGCAAGCTGGAGGCCGGGGATCGCCGCGTGGACGTGGACGACCTGACCGTGATCGCCTACCTGCTCCGCACTACCCCTGCCGCACTCCTGACGCCCCCGGACGAGCAGACGACGCTGACCGGGGTGCCGGAGGGGTATGAGCCGGAAGAGATCGACAGGTGGATGCGCGGGGAACTCGTCCTCACCGACGAGGGGCTGTTCAACTACTGGCAGCAGGAATGGGTGATCTGCACCGACCGCATCCATCACCTCGAAACCACCCTCGCAGGCATGACCGCCCCAAGCCCGGACGCCCCCGAGAAGCCCAGCGCGCACCCGAAGACCATCGCCGCCTACCAGGAACGCTTGGAGGCGGCGCGGGCACGCGCGCGCGTGATCCAGGAGCGGGGCGTGCAGCTCGACCCGGAGGGGCGCGTGTTCAACGCCGCCGACTACGCCGAGAACTACGCCGACAGCCACCGGCCTGGCAAGACCACGGCAAGGAGCACCCTGTCATGACAAAGAAACAGCACGCCGACACAGGCGGCGAGGGTGAGAAGCAGCAGCGGCGTTCCCGTTCGCGGCAGCCAGGCTCTATCCAGGCCTACGACACCGACGCAGGGAAGCGGTGGCGGTTCCAGATCTACGTCCTGAAAGACCCCGAGTACCCCGAGATGGGATCGCGCAGGCTCACCCGCTCCGGGTTCACCAGCACCGACGAGGCCAACGACGCCTTGCAGGAGGCGTTGAAGCAGCGGAAGCAGAACGAGAAGTTCGGCAACAAAGTCCCGACCGTGGGCACCTATGCGGACGAATGGGTGGCGGGGCTCAAACTCGCAGCCTCCACGATCACGGGGTACAAGAAGATCATCCGCAACCACATCCGCCCCCAGCTCGGCGCGATCCGGCTCGACAAGCTCACCGCCACGAGGATCGCCCGCCACTACCGCGACCTCGAAGACCACGGCCGCAACGACGAATACGGCAAAGGACAGCCGCTCTCGGCCAACTCGGTTCACAAGGTGCACGTCGTGCTCGGGGCGATCCTCGACGCCGCGATCGACGACGGGCACCTGACCGTGAACCCGGCGAAGAAGAAGCGCACCGTGAAGCCCCCGAAGTCCAGCGAGGTGCGGGCGCAGAAACCCGAGATCGCGACATGGACAGCCGAGCAGTTGCAGACCTTCCTCACCTGGAACCGCGACACGCTCGAAGACGAGCTGTTCCCGCTGTGGCGACTCATCGCCTACACCGGCATGCGCCGCTCCGAAGCCCTCGCCCTGGAATGGTCGGACATCAACACCAAGACGATGCGCGTCAGCATCCGCCGCGCCGTCGATACCGACGACTGGACGAAGACGAAGACCACCAAGACCGGGCAAGCCCGCGTCATCGACATCGACGCCGAAACTCTCAAGGTGCTCGCCTCGTTCAAGGTGGCACGCGCCGAGGTGTCGTTCGAGCTTGCGAAAGCTGACGCCTACATCTTCGGCGACGACGACGGGAAGCTCCGCTCCCCCGACGCGATGACCAGCCGATGGGATCGCCGCCTCAAGTGGGCCACCGCGACGTTCGACTCCCTGCACCGCGTCACGATCAAAGGGCTACGTCACACCCACGCGACCCTGCTGCTCGAACTCGGAGAACACCCCAAGGTCGTACAAGAACGACTCGGACACTCAACGATCACCACGACGATGAACATCTACTCCCACGTCACCCCGACCATGCAGAGGTCGGCAGTTGACCGTTTCGCGGCCCATCTCGGCAAGGCTTAGCACTCTTTCTAGCACTTCCGACGAAAACGACCCCCAACCTGGAACATAAAATCCCAGGTCAGGGGCCATTTCATTCGCGTGCGCGAGGGGGGACTTGAACCCCCACGCCCTATACGGGCACTAGCACCTCAAGCTAGCGCGTCTACCTATTCCGCCACCCGCGCAACCGGGTGCCCGATCTCTCGACCGGGGCTGTGGCCGCCGTGGCAACCGAAAAGAAACACTACCACGCGGTGAACCCGGTGACGAATCGCGCCGCGGACCCGGGCGCGTCCTCGGGACCGGGTCAGGCGAGCGTCACGCCGAATGCGAGGCCGAGGAGGTACGTAACGGCGGCCGCGCCGTAGCCGATCGCGAGCTGGCGGAGGGCGCGCTTCAGGGGCGAGGCGCCCGACAGCAGGCCCACTGTCGCCCCGGTGCCGAGGAGCGCGAGACCCACTAGGACGAGCGCCGTCACGACCGCCGGCACGCCTGTGAGCCCGAACAGCCAGGGAAGGACCGGGATGACGGCGCCGCTCGCGAAGAACAGGAAGCTGGATCCGGCGGCGCGCCACGCACCGCCGACCACCTCGTGCGTGTCGATGGGGCCGGTGTGCACGGGAGCCCGGCCCGCGTGGGCCTCGGCGATCGCCTTCCGCGCGCGCTCGATCGCCGCCTCCTCCGGGATGCCGCGCGCGCGGTAGACGAGCGCGAGCTCGTTCGAATCGATGTCGAGGTCGGGCAGGGCCGTGTCGCCGTAGGTGCTGCCCGGATCGGTCGCATCGAGCATCTCGCGCTGCGACCCGACGGAGACGAACTCCCCCGCCGCCATCGACAGCGCACCCGCGAGAAGGCCCGCGATGCCGCTGAAGAGGACGAGCTGCGGTGCGACGCCGGTCGCCCCGATGCCGAGGACGAGCGCCAGGTTCGATACGAGGCCGTCGTTCGCTCCGAACACGGCCGCCCGGAACGTGCCGGATAGCCGTCGGCGGCCGCGCGCCGCCAGGCCGCGCACGACCTCGTGGTGCACCTTCTCATCGGCGCGCATGGCGGGCGTCGCGTACCGCTCGCCGTCGTACGGCGACCGCGCTTCCGCCTGCTGGGCCAGGGCGAGCACGAAGATCGTGCCGAACCGGCCGGCCATCCAGCCGAGTATGCGCGTGCGAAGGCTCGCGCGCGGCATCCGCTTCGGTTCGCCTCCGAGCAGCGTCAGCCAGTGCGCCTCGTGGCGACCCTCCGCGGCGGCGAGCTGCTCGAGGATCGCACGCGTCTCGCCCTCCTTCGAGGCGGCGAGCCGGCGGTACACGTTCGCCTCGGCGCGCTCGTCGGCGAGGTACTGCGCCCAGCGGCGACGGTCGGCGGATGTGGCGGCGGGCGCGCTCAAGAGGCCTCCAGAGAGGGAAGACGAGGGGGATCACTCCACGGTAGCCAGTCGACGGCGGCTTCCCCCGTCAGGCGCCGGGATTGGCAGGTTTTCGGGCCCCCGAAGGGGCGTCCCGCACCGCGCGGCGCAGTCCGCGCTCCCCCGCGCGCATCACGATGCGGTGGCCGAGCGCGAAGACGCGTCGCAGCACCGGGCCCGCGGCGATCATCCAGCGTCGCCGCGCGGTCACGTCCCACTCGAATCGCAGCTCGCTCCCCGAGCCCCGAGGATGGACCTCCACGCGCCCGCGCCCCTCGAGGTCGCCGACGCTCACGGCGTCGATGGCGCGTCCCTTGTCGACCGCCGTGACCCGCAGGACGAACCGCAGGGAGTAGCCGAAGGGCGCGCGAACGCGCGCCCCGATCTCGGCGCCCGGTTCCGCCCTGGTGGCCGGCGCCGTCACGCGCAGCGACCGCCACCATCCGTCGGATCGCCCCGTCGCCACCGCCACGAGCTCCTGCCAGGACCGCTCCGGCGACGCGTCCACGCTCCAGCGGGTGCGGAAGGAGTAGCGCGTGGACATGCCGGCGACACTACCGGCGGAGCGAACCCGCTGCCGTGGCCTGAGCCTCAGGAGCGGACGCGCTTGCGCAGCACGTCGATGCGCGCCTGCAGCTGGGCGACCGTCGCCTTCGCGACCTCGGGGCCGCCGCAGCGGCGGCGAAGCTCCGCGTGGATGACGCCGTGCGGCTCACCCGTCTGGCGGGCGTAGACACCCACCAGGCTGTTGAGCAGCTGCCGCTGCTCACGCAGCGTGCGGTGAAGCGGGGCGGGCAGCGTCGATACCGGCTCCTCGCCACTCTCCGACTCGCGCGCCTCGCGCACCTGGCGGTGCCGCGACTGCCGCGCGACCCGCTGCATCAGCAGCTCGTGCACGTGCTCCGGCTCGAGCAGGCCCGGCAGGCCGATGAACTCCAGCTCCTCCTCTGTGCCGGGAACGGCGAGCTGGCCGAACTCCTTGCCGTCGAACACAACGCGGTCGAAGTGCGCGACGGATCCGAGGGCCTCGAACGAACCCTCCTCGGTCAGCGCGTCGGAGGCCTTCTCCTCGCGCTCCGCCGCCTCGAGCAGGGAGTCGTCGAGGCCGTCCTCGTCCTTCTCGCCGCGGTCGAGCACGTGGTCGCGCTGACGCTCCATCTCGTTCGCGAGCGTCATCAGGGTCGGCACGTGCGGCAGGAAGACGCTCGCGGCCTCGCCACGGCGGCGGGCGCGCACGAAGCGGCCGATCGCCTGCGCGAAGAACAGCGGCGTCGACGACGACGTGGCGTAGACGCCGACGGCGAGGCGCGGCACGTCCACACCCTCCGACACCATCCGGACGGCGACCATCCACCGATCGGTGCTCTCCGAGAACCGCTCGATGCGGCTGGACGCCTCCGCATCGTCCGACAGCACGACCGTCGCGCGCTGGCCGGTCATCGAGTGGAGCAGCTTGGCATAGGCACGCGCGGCCGTCTGGTCCGTCGCGAGCACGAGGCCGCCGGCATCCGGCACGTGCTGACGGATCTCGGTGAGCCGCTGATCCGCTGACTTCAGCACCGCCGACATCCACTCGCCCTGGGGGTCGAGCGCCGTGCGCCATGCCTGGGACGTGACGTCCTTGATGTTGTCCTGGCCGAGGTGCGCCTCGAGCTCGTCCCCTGCGCGCGTGCGCCACTTCATGTGGCCCGCGTACACGTGGAACAGGACGGGCCGCACGACGCCGTCGGCGAGCGCCCTGCCGTAGCCGTACGCGTAGTCGGTGACCGAGGTGCGCAGGCCCTGGGCATCGGGGGCGTACTCGACGAACGGGATCGGCGCGTCGTCGCTGCGGAACGGCGTGCCGCTGAGCAGCAGCCGCCGCTTCGCCGGGCCGTACGCCTCGCGGAGGGCGTCGCCCCAGCTGAGCGCCTCGCCGCCGTGGTGCACCTCGTCGAGGATGACCAGCGTGCGGCCGCCCTCGGTGAGCGCGCGGTGCACGGATGCCTTCACGGCGACCTGCGCGTAGGTCACGACGACGCCGTGGTACTGACGGGAGAACGTCGTGTGGCTGTTGCGGAAGACCGGATCTAGCCGGATGTGCGCCCGCGCCGCGGCATCGGCCCACTGCGTCTTGAGGTGCTCGGTCGGGGCGACGACGATGATCCGGTCGACCTCGCGCGTGCGCAGCAGCTCGCCCGCGAGCGTGAGCGCGAAGGTGGTCTTTCCGGCACCAGGGGTCGCCGCGACGAGGAAGTCGCGCTTGTCCGCCTCGAAATACGCGTCCAGGGCCTCCTGCTGCCAGGCGCGGAGCTTGCCCGCGGTTCCCCACGGAGCTCTCTGCGGGTAGGACGGTGACAGCATGGGGTTCAAGCGTAACGGCCCGCGCCGACGTTCCGCCGAGCACTCCCCCACCGACCCCGGCCGCGCAGGATCATCCGCGCGACGGATCCGCCGGAACGCGCCGAGTCGTAGTCTTCTGCACGTCCCGTCCCGTCCATCCCGTCCCCCTGGAGGATTCGATGTCAAACGACGCCGCGCAGGCCCCGATCGATGCAAATGAGGGGCCCCACCCCTGGCGCCGCTTCGTCGCCATCGGCGATTCCTTCACGGAGGGAATCGGCGACCCCGAGCCCGGCTCTCCCGGCGGCCACCGCGGCTGGGCCGACCGCGTCGCCGAGGTGCTCTCACGCCAGGTCGAGGACTTCGCGTACGCGAACCTCGCGGTGCGCGGGCGTCTGATCACACAGATCGTCGACGAGCAGCTCGAGCCCGCGATGGCGCTGAAGCCCGATCTGGTGACCCTCTGCGCGGGCGGGAACGACGTCATCCGGCCGGGCGGCGACCCGGATGCGGTCGCGGCGCAGTTCGAAGCGGCGGTCGCGCGGCTCAGCAGCGAGGGGGCGACCGTGGTCGTCTTCACCGGGATCGACACGCGCTTCACGCCGGTGTTCCGCCCGCTGCGCGGCCGCATCGCGATCTACAACGAGAACATCCGCGCGATCGCCGACGCCTACGACTGCGTCGTGGCCGACCAGTGGGCGCTGAAGACCATCCAGGACCCGCGGTTCTTCGACGACGACCGGCTGCACATGAACTCGCTCGGCCACCATGAGGTGGCGCGGATGGTGCTGCGCGCGCTCAACGTGCCCAACGACCTGCAGCCGATGCAGCCCGACCCGCTCCCGCCGACGACCTGGCGCGAGGCGCGGCGCGGCGACCTCATCTGGGCCCGCACGCACCTTGTGCCGTGGGTGCTGCGGCGCGTGCGCCACCAGTCATCCGGCGACAACGTCACTGCCAAGCGGCCCGAGGCGGCGCCGTTCGCCACCCTCGAGCCCGAGGACTGACCCGCGGCGCGTCAGCCGCGCTGGCCGCGGCCGACCGCCCAGAGGGCGACGGCGCTCGCGGATGCGACATTGAGCGAGTCCACGCCGCCCGCCATCGGGATCGTCACGACCGAGTCCGACGCCGCCAGCGCGCGGCGGGAAAGCCCGTCGCCCTCCGCGCCCATCAGCAGCGCCACGCGTTCCGGCGGAGCCGCGGCGAACTCGTCGAGCGAGACCGCCTCGTCCGAGAGCGCGAGCGCGGCGATGTGGAACCCGGCGGCGTGAAGCTGCTCCCGCGCCTCCGGCCATTCCGGAAGACGCGTCCAGGGCACCTGGAACACCGTCCCCATGCTCACGCGCACGCTGCGCCGGTAGAGCGGATCCGCGCACCGGGGCGTCACGAGCACCGCATCCGCCCCGAGGCCCGCGGCCGCACGGAAGGCGGCGCCGACGTTCGTGTGGTCGACGATGTCCTCGAGGATCACCGCGAGGCGCGCTCCGGCGAGCACGTCAGCGACCGCCGGCGGCTCGGGACGGTGCATCGCCGCGAGCACGCCCCGGTGCACCGCGTATCCCGTGACGCCCTCGGCCACCTCGGCGGGGACGAGGTAGACGGGCGCCTCGTCGAGGCCCGCAAGCACGCCCTCGAGCTCGGGCAGCCAGCGCTCCTGCGTCAGCACCGAGCGCGGCCGATGCCCCGCGGCCAGGGCGCGGGCGAGCACCTTCGCGGACTCCGCCATGTACAGGCCTCCCTCGGGCTCGAGCACACGGCGGAGCGCGACGTCGGTGAGGTCGCGGTAGTCGGCGAGGCGCGGGTCGGACGGGTCGTCCACGGGGAGGATCTTCACCCATCCAGCATTCCCTAGACTCGGCTTCGTGCCCGTCCCCGAACTCGACGCCCCCGCGACCGCGGCCGTCGGCCGCGCCGTCGACGCCCTCGCCGGTCGCCGGGTCGCGGTGCTCACCGGCGCCGGGGTGTCGACCGACTCCGGCATCCCCGACTACCGCGGCAAGGGCGCCCCGAAGCGCACACCCATGACCGCGCAGACGTTCCTCAGCGACGAGGCCGCCCGCCGCCGGTACTGGGTCGGATCCCACCTCGGATGGCGCGCCTTCACCGCGGCCGCACCGAACGGCGGGCACGAGGCCCTCGCCTCGCTCGAGCGCGACGGCATCGCCACCGGCATCATCACGCAGAATGTCGACGGCCTGCACCTTCGTGCCGGCAGTCACCGCGTCGTCGAGCTGCACGGCACGATGCGCCGGGTGTTCTGCACGCACTGCGGCCAGGTCTTCGACCGTCGCGACATCGGCGAGCGGCTCGAGCAGGCGAATCCCTGGATCACGGTGCCCGAGAACGTCGCGCTCGGCCCCGACGGCGACGTGCTTCCCGAGTCGGCCGAGGACTTCGTGGTGCCGGAGTGCACCGTCTGCGGCGGCATGCTGAAGCCCGACGTCGTCTTCTTCGGCGAGTACATCCCGGCCGAGAAGTTCCGCGAGGCCGAGCAGCTGCTGCTCAGCAGCGACGCCCTGCTGATCGCCGGCTCGTCGCTCGCGGTGAATTCGGGCATCCGGTTCGTCGAGCGCGCCCGCCGCCGGAAGCTGCCGGTCGTGATCGTGAACCGCGGCGAGACGCGCGCCGACAACCGCGCGACGGTGCGGATCGAGGCGGGCACCACCGAGGTCCTCCGGGAGCTCGCCCGCGCGCTGCCCGCCGCGCGCTGATCCGCCCGCCGGTGCCGCGCCCATCCGCCGAGCGGAGCCCGCTTCTCCGGAGGCGCCATAAACTCGAGGGGTGACCCTCCTTGCTCTCGTGCGCCATGGCCAGACCGACTGGAACTTCGACCGGCGCATCCAGGGCCGCACCGACATCCCCCTGAACGACACGGGCCGCGCACAGGCGCTGCTCGCCGCAGAGGCGCTGCGGGACGGCGGGTGGACGCGGATCGCCTCGAGCACGCTTCAGCGGGCAAGCGAGACCGCGCAGATCATCGCCGATTCGCTCGGCCTCGACGCTCCGAAGACCTACGCGGGGCTCGTCGAGCGCGACTACGGCATCGGCGAGGGAACTCTCGTCTCCGACTTCCACGCCCGGTACGACACCGGCGTGGCCCCGGGCGGCGAGACGCTCGAGGAGCTCGCCGAGCGCGTTCTCGCGGCCCTCGGCGAGGTCGCCGCCGACTCCGCCGGAGAGCCGACCATCGTCGTGGCGCACGGCGGCGTCATCCGGTCGCTTCTCGGCATCGCCACGGACGGCGCTCTGCCGCGGCCCGGCGAGCGGATCGACAACGCGTCGGTGACGGTGTTCCGCCTCACCTCCGACGGGCTCGCCCTCGAGTCGGCGTCGCTCGTGGCGCCGCAGGCGGACACCGAGGCGTAGGCAGAGCCCTCGCCGTGGTGCGCCTGCGCCGGTCCTCCCCCGATCAGCCGGGCTGGACGAGACGCGCCGCGGGGCGGGGATTCGTCTACCTCGACGAGCAGGGATCCCGCCTTCCGGACGACGCGGTGGAGCGGATCCGGTCGCTCGCGATCCCGCCCGCGTGGAAGGACGTGTGGATCTGCCCGTACCCGCACGGACACCTTCAGGCCGTGGGCACGGACGACGCGGGAAGGCGCCAGTACCTCTATCACCCCGATTGGCGCACCCGCCGCGACGCCGCGAAGTTCGATCGCGTCCTCGACTTCGGTCGTGCCCTCGGCACCGCGCGCGGCCGGGTGCTCGACGACCTCGCGCTCGACGGCATGCCGCCTGAGCGCGCCTGCGCGCTGGCGGTGCGGCTGCTCGATCTCGGCTGCTTCCGCATCGGGAACGACGTCTACGCCGACACCCACGGCAGCTTCGGCCTGACCACGCTGCGCCGCGACCACGTGACGCGCCATGGCCGCGCGCTCGTGTTCGAGTTCACCGGCAAGTCGGGGGTCGATCACCGCATCGAGATCGAAGACGAGCCCGTCACCGCGGCGGTCGAGACCCTCCGCCGGCGACGCGACGACGCCGAGACCCTGCTCGCCTGCCGCAACGGCTCGTGGCGCACGCTGACCCCCGCGATGGTGAACGAGTACGTGCGCGAGATCACGGGCATGGAGGCGACGGCCAAGGACTTCCGCACGTGGCACGCGACCGTCCTCGCCGCCGCCGAGATCGCCGCCGGGGCGGACGAGCTCGAGCGCTCCGGCCGCGGCGGCGTGACGCGGCGTCGCCGGGTCGTGAGCGATGCGATGCGCGAGGTCGCGGACTTCCTCGGCAACACGCCGACGCTCGCCCGCACGTCCTACGTGGATCCTCGCGTCGTCTCGGCCTACGAGGAGGGCCGGACGATCATCCGCGCCGTCCGCCGCACCTACGACTCCGCGGATGACCGCCAGCTCTCCCTCGAGCGGGCGACGCGCCGGCTGATCCGGGAGACCGACGAGGCCTGATCGGATCGCCCACGGCACTCTGCCGCGCATCAGGCCAGGCCGCGCAATCGATCCGATAACGACTGAGCAGGATGCCCAAGAGCTGGTCTCAGAGACTGCTAATGTCTCGCACTATGGCTTCCCTGGATCACGTCGACCTCGAGTTGCTGGCCGCGCTGAGCGAGGACCCGCGCGCAACGGTCGTGGCGCTCGCGGAGCGCCTCCGCCTGTCCCGCAACACCGTCCAGGCGCGCATGGCCCGGCTCGACAAGGCCGGCGTCTTCCGGTCGTTCGAGCGCTCCATCTCCACGGCCGCCCTCGGGTTCCCGCTCGAGGCGTTCCTCGCGATCGGCGTGCGCCAGGTCGACCTGCCCCGCATCACCGGCGAGCTCGCCTCGGTCCCGGAGGTCGTGCAGGTGCACGGGCTCTCCGGTCAGACGGATCTGCTCGCCCTCGTCGCGTGCCGCGACGCGCGTCATCTCTTCGACGTCGACGCGCGCATCCTGGGCATCGAGGGCGTCGAGCGCACCGAGACGTCGCTCGTGATGAGCGAGGCGGTGCCCTACCGCGTGAACGGCCTCATGCAGCTCGCCCGCCGCGAGCCGTAGCCTGCCCGGGCACGCCTTGCCGGCGCCGCGACGTCGCGCGGCAGAATGACCGTGTGAGCCAGCTGCCGCCCGTCCCGCCGCCTCCGGTCGCGGGCCCCTTCGATCCGCCGCCGCGCCCCTACCGCCCGGGTCTGCGGGGCTGGGGAGTCGGGCTGATCTGGACCGGCAGCGTGCTGCTGGTGATCGCCATCGCGGCGGGGACCTTCTCGCTCTTCTTCTTCCTCCGCACGGTGCCCTTCGGGGTGCTCGACCTGTCGGGCAGGCCGGGCCCCGAGGTCATCGCGTCCGGATCGCTTCCCGGCGAGGCGACGCTCGACGTGGCGGAACCTTCGCGCTACACGATCTGGCAGATGTCCTCGTCGTCCGATCCGGACTTCCTGAGCTTCGAGGACGTGACGGTCACGGGCCCCGCGCCCGTCCGCGTCGATCCGGCGTTCGTGGCGGAGACCTCGAGCTCGGGGTCCACGGTGGCATCCGCGGTCGCGTCGTTCCGGGCCGACGAGGCGGGCTCGTACCTGATCACGGTGGCATCCGGTGCGGATGCGCCCGCAGACGCCCTCTTCCTCGTCACCGAGGGCGGTGGTTTCGGCGAGTTCTTCCTCGGTCTGAACGCGACGATCCTGCTGGGCTTCGCGGCAATCGGCGGCGGCCTTCTCAGCACCACGCTGCTCACGATCGGCATCGTGCTGCGCGCGCTCGCCGGGAAGAAGCCTGCGCGCGGCTGACCCGCTGTCTCAGGCGAGGAAGGACCGGATCGCCGCGGCCGCCTCGGCCGGCTTCTCGTAGTGGATGAGGTGGCCGACGTCGGCGATCTCGACAAGGCGCGCGTCGGCGAAGCGCGTCGCGAGCACCCGCTCCGCCTCGATCGGAGTGATGTCGTCGCGGTCGGCGGCGATCAGCAGCGTCGGTGCGGCGATCCGCTCGGCGTACTGGCTGACGTCGTGCGACACGCTCGTGACGAACGCGTCGTGCAGCACGTCGCGGTCGGCGAAGTTCGAGAAGTAGCGGTCGTGCTGATCGTGGATGAAGGCCCGCAGCTGCGGGTCGCGGGTCTTCGCCATCGCGATCGACATGACCCGCACGATCAGCTTGCTGCGCAGCAGCCACGTGCCGATCGCGCGCGGCAGCCGCGCCCCCGCCCAGTAGTAGAAGATCGCGAGCCGCGTCAGGATGCCACGGGGGCCCTCGAGCGCGGGAGCGCCGATCGGGTTGACGAGGACGAGCCGGGGCGTCCGGAGGCCGCGCGCGACGGCGGCGGCCGAGACGATCGAGCCGAAGGAATGGCCGAGGATGATCGACTCGGGAGCGACCGCGGCGTGGAACGCGTCGAGCCAGTCGGCGTACGCCTCGATGTCGTGGCGCCGGCCGGGAAGGGGCGCCGTCTCGCCGAACCCCGGAAGATCCGGCATGATCAGCCGCACCTCGGGAAGGAACGCCACAACGGGTTCGAGCCCGTGGTGCTCCCCGCGGAACCCGTGCACCGCCAGGACCGTGATCGCGGCGTCGTCGGGCCCGTACGTCCAGTAGGCGGTGCGACCGCCCAGCACATCCACCTCGTGCCTTGCCACGGGGATCTCGGCGAGCTGGGCGGCGTAGGGCGAGGCGACGGGCACCCGTCGAGTCTACGGAGGGTCCGCTGGGCGTTCGTGAGCGCTCCGCGGTGTGGCTTCCCGGTGATGTCGGCGGCGCGCTCTACGGTGTGGATCATGACGAGGTCGTGGCCGGATCCGCCCCCGCTGTTCGAGCTTGACGAGCTCGACCACCCGGGCGAGGCGATCACCTGGGTCCCGCGCGTCGAGACGACCGTCGAGGTCGACACGCGCGTCGAGGTGGCGGTCGCCCCCGAGCCCGAGCCGGTGATCGAGGTCCACGTCGAGACCGTGGTGGAGGCGACCGTCGAGGTCGCACCGTCCGTCCGGGTCGAGGCCGAGGCATCCGTCGAGGCGCTCGTGGAGGTGGCTCCCGACCGCTGGACGAGCAGGATCGGCGTGTTCGATCTGGAGACGACCGGCGTGGACGTGGCCGAGGACCGCATCGTGACTGCCTACGTGGGCCTGCTCGATGCGTCGGGCGAGGTCGTGCACGAGGAGCACTGGCTCGCCGACCCCGGAATCGAGATCCCGGAGGGCGCGACCGCTGTCCACGGCATCACGACCGAGCACGCACGGGCGCACGGCAGGCCCGCCGGAGAGGTCGTCGCGGAGGTGACTGCGGCGCTGCGCACGCTGCTCGCGGGCGGCATCCCCGTCGTCGCCTACAACGCCGCCTACGACTTCTCGCTGCTGAAGTACGAGGGAGAGCGCCACGGGCTCGAGTGCCTCGACTCCCCCGCGCCGGTGATCGATCCGCTGGTGATCGACAAGACGCTCGACCGCTACCGCAAGGGAAAGCGCACGCTTGACGTCGTCGCCGCGCACTATGCCGTGCCGCTGGAGTCGGCCCACGAGGCATCCGCCGACGCGATCGCCGCGGGGCGCGTCGCCCTCGCGCTGGCGAACCGGTTCGCCGATCGCCTGCCCGAGGATCCGCTCGAGCTCCACACCCGCCAGATCGGCTGGGCGCGCGAGCAGGCCGAGAGCCTCACGGAGTACTTCATCTCGATCGGCCGGCTCGAGCCGACCGAAGCGCTCGACGGATCCTGGCCCGTGCGCTGACCCCGGCGTAACCTCGCCCCATGGCGCACGACGACGGGATGGACCGCCTGAGGCGGAAGTACCCGCTGCAGGGCGCAGGATCCGCGATGGACGCGGTCTGGCGTCCCTCGGCTCACAACGCCGACATCGAGGCGCAGTCGCTCAAGATCATCCCGGTCCCCGCGCCGAGCCCCGACACGGGCCCGGGCGTGCTCGATTTCGACAACGGGACCATCGAGATCCACGTCGACGAGTGATCCGTCACCCCGGAAAACGCGAAAGGCCCCGCCGAAGCGGGGCCTTCTGAAGAACGAGGGCTTACTTGGAGCCGAAGTTCTTGAAGCGCTGGTTGAACTTCTCGACGCGACCGGCCGAGTCCATGATGCGCTGCTTACCCGTGTAGAACGGGTGCGACGCCGACGAGATCTCGACATCGATGACCGGGTACTCGACGCCGTCGAGCTCGATGGTCTTGTCGCTGGTCACGGTCGAACGGGTGAGGAAGGTCTCGCCCGAACCGAGGTCGCGGAACACGACCGCCTTGTACTCGGGGTGGATGTCAGTCTTCATGGGGGTCCTTGCCAAGAGATTTTGAAAAGTCTTCCGGTGCTTGGGCACCAGCGAACGAGTCTACCAGACTCAACCCGCCGTTGAGACCGCTGTCAGTGGGCGCGTGCGGCGTAGCGGCCGCCGTCCTCGCTCAGCTTGATCTGCACGCCGAACGTCTCCGAGAGGTTCTCCTCGGTGAGCGTCTCGGGGATCGGGCCGGCGGCGACGATCTTCCCGTCGCGCAGCAGCAGCACGTGGGTGAACCCGGCGGGGATCTCCTCGACGTGGTGCGTCACCATAACGAGGGCCGGCGTGACCGGCGACTTCGCATACTCGCTGAGCAGACCGACGAGAACCTCGCGCGAGCCGAGGTCGAGGCTCGCGGTGGGCTCGTCGAGCAGCAGCAGCTCGGGGTCGGTCATGATCGCGCGGGCGACCTGGACGCGCTTCTGCTCGCCCTCGCTCAGGGTGCCGAAGGTGCGGTCGGCGAGGTGGTCGAGACGCCACTCCTGTAGCACACGCAGTGCGCGGCGCTCGTCGATGTTCTCGTACTGCTCGTTCCAGCGGCCGAGCACCGAGTAGGCGGCGGTCAGCACCGCGTTCAGCACGGTCTCGTCCGCCGGGATGCGCTTTGCCAGCGCGGAGGACGCGAAGCCGATGCGGGGGCGCAGCTCGAACACGTCCGTCCGGCCGAGGCGCTCGTCCAGGATGTCGACAGTGCCGGCGGTCGGGTGGATGAGCGTGTCGGCGAGCTGCAGGATCGTCGTCTTGCCGGCGCCGTTCGGGCCGAGCACAACCCAGCGCTCGTCGTCGTTCACCGCCCAGGTGAGTCCATCCACGATGTTCCGACCTTCTCGGCGGACCACGACGTCTTCGAAGGAGAGCACAGTGGGCATGCGTTCAGCCTACCTATCCGGATGGGGCCCCCAGCGCGGACGCGCGGGCTCGGTCGGGCACGGGCGCGGTGTGCCGGGCGCTACGCTCGTCACTCGTGACCGCGCGCTTTCTCGTCGTCCTCGACGCCGACTCCACTCTGATCCGCAACGAGGTCATCGAGCTGATCGCGGATGAGGCCGGGCGGGGCGCGGAGGTCGCCGCCGCCACCGAGGCGGCGATGCGCGGCGAGGTCGACTTCGCCCAGAGCCTGCGGTCGCGGGTGCGGGAGCTCACCGGGGTGCCGGTCGCCTCGTTCGTGCGGGTGCGGGCCCGGATCGAGCCGACGCCGGGCGTGACAGCCCTGATCGACGCCGTGCACGCGCGCGGCGGACTCGTGGGCGTCGTCTCCGGCGGGTTCCACGAGATCCTCGACGAGCTCGCCCCGCATCTCGGCGTCGACCTCTGGCGCGCGAACCGCCTGCTCGCCGCGGATGGCGTGCTGACGGGCGAGGTCGACGGCCCGATCGTGGATGCCGCCGCCAAGCGCGAGTGGCTGACCCGCTGGGCACACGAGCACGGTGTGCCGATGTCGCGCACGATCGCGATCGGCGACGGGGCGAACGACCTGCTCATGCTGGAGGCCGCCGGCCTCGGCCTCGCCTTCAACGCCAAGCCCGCCGTCCGTCGCGCGGCTCCCCTGGTGATCGGTCCGGTCAACCTGTCCCAGGTCATCCCGCTGCTGCCGTTCTGAGGCGAGCATGAAGTCCGCGCTACCGCTCGGCCTTGACTAGGTTTCCGAAGGCACATCGCGAGGCTCGTCACGATGGTGTCCACATGCCCGTGTCGCCATATGTCCGCGCAATGCGCGAGAGGATCGAATGGATCGACCAGGTGCTTCGCGACGTGTGAGCCGAGGAGTCCGCGCGCTCGCTGAGGCCGCGTAGTGAAGCCCGCTCAGGCCTCGTAGTGCAGGAGGTCACCCGGCTGGCAGTCGAGGACGCGGCAGATGGCGTCCAGGGTGGTGAACCGCACGGCGCGCGCCCGCCCGTTCTTGAGCACCGCGACGTTCGCCGGGGTGATGCCGATGGCGTCGGCGAAGTCGCCGACGCTCATCCCGCGCTCCCGCAGCATCCGATCGATCGAGATGCGGATCGCCATCACACGACCTCGTCGAGTTCGGTGCGCAGCCGGATCGCGTGGCCGAGGAGTGACCGCAGCACGAGAGTGATGCAGGCGAGCGCGGTGAGGGCGAGGCACGCGGTCACCAGGATGAGCGCAAGCCAGGGGCTTCCCGCCTGCCCCACGCCGATGACGACGAATGCGACGACCACCAGCGCAGCGGCGCAGATCAACGTCGAGACGATCACGTCGACCCACAGGAGGAACGGTCGCGCGAGGACGGTGCCGGCGTGGATCCGTTGGACGAGCAGAGCGACCATGGCGAGCGTGACGAGAGCGAGCAGGACGATCGCGATCGCGAGAGCGAGCAGGGGCGTCCGCAGAGATGCGTACTCGGGAAGCGCCGCGGCGACGCTCGCCGACATAGCCGGCAGGAGGGCGATCACCCCGATGCCGCCGAGGAGCAGCGCCGCCAGGAGCGCCTGGGTGAGGACGACAAGCGCGAGCGGCGGCTTCGGGAGATCGTGGTCCATGCATCGATCTTCGATAGATCACCTATCGAAAGTCAATAGATGCTGGGCGCACTGTCGTCCACACAGGAGGTGAGCCCCTCGATTCTCCACATAGGCCAGAGATTCGAACGGATGTCCGAGGCTCGTGGGACGCTTGATGCATGCCGAAGTTCGCGGATTCCGATGGTCTCACCTGGGGTTTCACCTCGGGCGAGAAGGCCCGGACGCGCGCGGGCGTCGAGCGGCTGAAGGAGATCCGGGCCGAGCGAGCGCGGCTGGATGCGCAGGAGGCGGCAGAGCTGGCAGCCCTGAACAGCATCGCGGTCGGGCAGCTCGAGCGGATGCCCTCGCACAGCGACTACGCGTTCCCGATCCGGTCAATGGCTACCGAGCTCGCATTGGCGCTTCGGGAGTCGCCCCGGGCGATGCAGGGGCGAATGGAGCGCGCCGCCGAGCTGGTCGAGAAGTTCCCGGCCACGCACGCCGCCCTGGCGGCGGGGCGGATCACCGACCGTCACGCCCGCGAGATCACCGCCGCCGGGATCGGGATCCCCGGCCCCGAAGCGCGGGCCGCGTACGAGACGGAAGTCGTCGCGCTGGCGGAGAAGACCACGCCGCACCGCACAAAGGAGACCGCCGCGCTGGCGGCCGAGCGGCACCACCCCGACGCGCTCGCGGTCCGTCACGAGAAGGCCCGCGCGGAGCGACGGGTGTTCCTGGATGACCTCCCCGACGGGCAGTCGATGCTCGCCATCATCGGCAACGCCGTCGTGATTCACGGGGCCTACGACCGCCTCACCGCCGGTGCCCGCGCCGTCAAACGCGACCGGCGCCGGGTGACCCGGGAACTCGACGGCATCGAGCCAGCGCCGCAGTCCCCGGACGCGGCGAAGTACCACGACGATCGTCACCTCGGCCAGCTGCGCGCCGACCTCGCCCTCGACCTCCTCCTGACCGGCATCCCCACCGGGCACGACATCGAGCAGGACATCCGCGCCACGGTGGAGGTCACCATCCCCGTCACCACCCTCATCGGCCTCGACGACGGCCCCGCCCTCCTTGCCGGCTACGGCCCCATCGACCCCGACACGGCCCGCCGTCTCGCCGGCACGACCGCCGGCTGGGAGCGGATCTTCCTCGATCCCGACACCGGGGCGCTGCTCACCGTCGACCACTACACCCCCACGGCAGCCCAACGCCGGTACCTCCTCGCACGGGACAAGACCTGCCGCGTCCCCGGGTGCGAGACCAAGGCCAAACACTGCGACCTCGACCACACGATCCCCTACTCGGCGGGCGGAGTCACGGACGTCGACAACCTGAACTGCGTCTGCGAGCAGCACCACATGCTCAAGCACCACGCCCCCTGGCGATGGCAGAACCTCGGGCACGGTCGCACCCGCATCACCAGTCCCTGCGGCTACGACTACACCGAAGGCCCACCCCTCATCTACACCGGCGGGCCACGCGCCCCCTTCTGACGCGCCTGCCACCATGGACGCATGGGCACGGGTGAACTCTGGGACCTGACGGACCATCGCGGACGCACGGTGGAACGCACCCACCGGCGCGGGATCGGCGAGATCCCGCCCGGGTTCTTCCACATCGTGTCCGCGACCTGCGTCTACCGGCCTGATGGTGCGGTGTTGATCACTCGCCGCGCCGCCGGGAAGGACTATCCCCTGACGTGGGAGTTCCCTGCCGGAAGCGCCCTCGCCGGCGAGACGAGCGTCGAGGCGGCCACCCGTGAGCTCCGCGAGGAGACCGGCCTGTCCCCCGATCCGGCTCGCTTCCGGTTCGTCGGCCGATTCACCGAGCCCTCGGCGCTCGTCGACGTCTATACGGCGCCGTTTCCGGATGGGTCAGTGCTGGCGCTTGATCCCGAAGAGGTGGCGGAGGCCGAGTGGGTCACCACGGACGACGTCGAGCGCCTCCGGCGCCTCGACGCGTTCGCAGCGCCGTGGCTCCCACGTCTCGAGGCGCTCTGGCAGCCGATGAAGGACGCCATCGCCGAGGGTCTGCGCTGATGCTGCTGAATGTCGTGGAGGCCGGCAGCGGGCCTCGCTGCGCGGTCCTGCTTCACGGGATGCTCGGCTCCGCCGAGAGCTGGCAGCGGGTCGTGCCCCAGCTCCTCCATGCCGGATACCGGGTGCTCGCCGTCGACCTGCCGGGGCACGGGCTGTCGCCGCGCGACCCGACGATGACGCTCGAGGGCGCCGCCGACGCTGTCGTCGACACGGTGCGGGCGTTCGTCGACCATCCGCCCGCCGTCGCGATCGGACACTCGTACGGCGCACTCCTGCTCGCGGCGGCCGCGGAGAGGATGCGGCCCCGTCTCGCGGTGTATGTGGACGCGCCCCTCGCGTTCCCCGGTGGCGCGGATCGCGACGCCACCCTGGCGCGATACAAGCGCGACAAGCGGGTCCGGACCCCGCAGCGGCTGCGTGAGACCCGCTCCCACTACAGCGAGGCGGACGCCGTCGTCGAGGGACGCGCAGCCGAGCGATTCGATCCGGCGACGTCCGCCTCGATCTCTGCCGGCCCGGGCGGCTCGTGGGCGCCTTCCCCGGGATCTATCGTCCTGCGCGCCGAGCCGAGCGAGTTCGTCACCGACGCGGACGCCCGGGTGCTGCGGGACCACGGCGTGGACGTCCGCAGCATCCCCGGCGCCGCCCACACCGTCTGGTACAGCCACTTCGACGCCTTCGTCGCGGCTCTGCCCGAGATCTTCTCGCCGGATGTCGGTGGCCCGTCATAGCCTGCGGGCATGGCAGACATCATCCTGATCCCGGGCCTCTGGCTCGACGCCTCCTCGTGGGACGACGTGGTCCCGACGCTCGAAGCCGCGGGACACCGCGTGCACCCGCTCACCCTCCCGGGCGTCGGCGCGCCCGCGACCGAGTCGCAGGACATCGGCATCGACGACTGGGTCGACGCGGTCGTGCAGCGCGTCGACGCGGCCGCAGGCCCCGTCGTCGTGGTCGGCCACTCGGGCGGCGGCAACGTCGCATGGGGCGTCGCCGATCGCCGCCCCGAGAAGATCGCGCGCGTCATCCTGGTGGACACGATGCCGCCGCCCAGCGGCTCGGGCATCTCCGAGTTCCCGGTCGTCGACGGCGTGGTGCCGTTCCCCGGCTGGGACTTCTTCGGCGACGACGCCGCCGATCTCGATGACGAGACGCGCAGGCGCACCGCGCCGACGACGAAGTCCGTCCCTGCGCGCGTGCCCACCGATGAGCTTCAGCTGAACGACGACCGCCGCTTCGCGGTGCCGGTGACGGTTCTGGCGGGCGGGCAGGACGAGGCCGAGCTGCGCGGGATGCTCGCGGAGTGGCCGGCCTGGGGCGAGAACTTCGACCGGATCCAGGACGTCGAGGTCGTCAAGCTCGGCACGGCCCACTGGCCCCAGTTCTCGAAGCCGGAACTGCTGGCGGCCGAGATCCTGAAGGCCGCCGACCGGGTCTAGTGCCCCATCCCGAGGCCACCGTCGACCGGGATCACGGCGCCGGAGATGTAGCCGGCGTCATCGGAGGCGAGCCAGGTGACGGCCGCGGCGACCTCGGCGGCGCTGCCGTAGCGGCCCGCGGGGATCGACTTGCGGTACTCGGCCTGCGTCGCCTCGGGAAGCTCGGCGGTCATGTCCGTCTCGATGAAGCCCGGGGCGACGACGTTCGTGGTGATGCCGCGCGCTCCCAGCTCCCGGGTGAGCGAGCGAGCGAAGCCGACCAGTGCGCTCTTCGACGAGGCGTAGTTGACCTGGCCCGCCGAACCCAGCAGACCGACGACGCTCGAGATCAGGATGACGCGACCGAACCGCGCCTTCAGCATCCCCTTCGACGCGCGCTTGACCACGCGGAACGATCCGCCGAGATTCGTGGCGACGACGCTGTCGAAGTCGTCCTCGCTCATCCGCATGAGCAGCGTGTCCTTGGTGATGCCGGCGTTCGCGACGACGATCTCGACCGGGCCGAGCTGCTGCTCGACCTCGGCGAACGCGGCGTCCACCGCGGCGCCGTCGGTCACGTCCGCACGCACCGTGAGCGTGCCCTCGGGTCCTTCGCCGCTGCGGGCGGTCACCGCGACGCGGTACCCCTCCTCCACGAAGCGCTCGGCGATGGCCCGACCGATGCCGCGGTTGCCGCCGGTGACGAGGACGACGCGTCCCTCTGCACTGCTCACGATGCTGCTCTCCTGTCCTGGCGATCCACTGGCTCGCCGATCCTGGCAAGCCTACTGACGCACCTCACGCCGACCCCGGTGCGGGCGCGCACAAGCATCCCGACGCACGGCTGTACCGGAGGGACAGCGGCGTAGGCTTGATGGACCGTGAGATCCCCCCGCCGAGAGCCCTCCTCCGCCGCGCAGTCGGCGACCTCGCTGCCGGTCGCCCCGGCCGACGACGCGGGCGTCCGCGTGCGCAACTACCTGCTCACGATGGGGATCCGGATCACCTGCCTGCTGCTCATGGCACTCATCACGCCCTACGGCTGGTACACGTTCGTCTTCGCCGTCGGCGCGATCTTCCTCCCCTACATCGCCGTGGTCGGCGCGAACGCCGCGAGCGGCCGCAACGTTCCCGTCGCCGAACGTCCCGTGGCGGCGGCGCTCGACGCTGCTCCGGTCGAGGAGAAGACGGAAGCGGCCCCCGCGGAGCCGACGGTGATCCGCATCGCCGAGACCCCCGCGCGTCCCGCCGCCGAGACCCCCGCGCGTCCCGCCGCCGAGACCCCCGCGCGCCCCACCGCCGACCCCGCCGCGCGGCCCACCTTCGCGCCCGACGACGAGGACCGCACATGATCGGCGACCTGCTCAACGGCGGAGGCCTCGCGGAGCCGACCTGCTCGCGTGCCGGCTGCGGCGACACGGCGACCTGGTCGATCGCGTGGCGCAACCCCAAGATCCACACGGCCGATCGCCGCAAGATCTGGCTCGCGTGCGACGCGCACGTCGACTACCTGCGCGAGTTCCTCGCGGCACGCGACTTCCCGCTCGAGGTCACTGCCGGCGTGCCCAAGGAGGCTGACGCATGAGCGCCCCCTTCTCGCAGAACCGCGCCACGCGCTGGAGCGTCTACGCACTCATCGCCGTCCTGTTCGCCATCGCGTGCGGATTCCTGTCGCACTGGCAGTTCACGCGCAACGAGGACCGCGCCGCGATGCTCGAGCTCGTCGAGGCGAACTACGACGCCGCTCCCCTGCCGGTCGAAGAGGTGCTCGACCGCGGGTTCGCCCCACAGGACGAGTGGCACCCCGTCCGTCTCGCCGGGCGCTATCTGGCCGAGGAGCAGCTGCTCGTCCGCAACCGCGCGCAGGGCGGCACAAGCGCGTTCGAGGTGCTTGTGCCCTTCCAGCTCGCCGACGGCCGGATCGTCGTGATCGACCGCGGCTGGGTTCCGCCGGGCGAGGACGCCGTCCCGGATGCGGTGTCCGCCCCGCCCACGGGCGAGGTCACCGTGATCGCGCGGATCCGTCCCGGCGAGCCCCTGCCGTCATCCGGTCGCTCCGCACCCGAGGGTCAGCTGCCGACCATCCACCTGCCGTCGGTGGCGGACCTCACGGGTCCCGAGACCGAGACCGCGTTCTACGGCCAGCTCGTCAGCGAGAACCCGGCGCCGGCGGAGGCCCGCCCCGCCGCGGTCGCCGCACCCACCGAGGACCCCGGACCGCACCTGTCGTACGCGATCCAGTGGATCCTGTTCGCCATCATGGGCTTCGTCTTCATCGCCTACATGATCCGCACGGAGGTCAGGGCGCGCCACGAGGACGCCGAGGGTGACGACGACGATGAGCTCCCGACTGCGGCGCCCGCGCGCGCGAAGCCGCGCCGCCGCGACCGCGACGCTGACGAAGAGGATGCGCTCCTCGACGCCTGATCGCGCGCCTACGCGAGCGTGATCAGGTCGAGGTACGACTTGTTCCAGATGTCCTCGACGCCGTCGGGCAGCAGCAGCACCCGCTCGGGGTTCAGCGCCTCGACGGCGCCCTCGTCGTGCGAGACGAGGACGACCGCACCCTCGTAGTGCGCAAGGGCGCCGAGGATCTCCTCGCGCGATGCCGGATCGAGGTTGTTCGTCGGCTCGTCGAGCAGCAGGACGTTCGCGCTCGAGACCACGAGGGTGGCGAGCGACAGGCGGGTCTTCTCGCCGCCCGACAGCACGCCGGCCGGTTTGTGGACGTCGTCGCCCGTGAACAGGAACGAGCCGAGCACCTTGCGCGCCTCGGTCTCGTTCAGGTTCGGCGCGGCAGAGACCATGTTCTCGAGCACCGAGCGCTTCACATCGAGGTTCTCGTGCTCCTGCGCGTAGTAGCCGATCTTCAGGCCGTGGCCCGGCTCGATCTGCCCGGTGTCGCTCTTGTCGGCGCCCGCGAGGATCCGCAGCAGCGTGGTCTTGCCCGCGCCGTTGAGGCCGAGCACAACGACCTTCGAGCCGCGATCGATCGCGAGGTCGACGCCCGCGAAGATCTCGAGCGCGCCGTACGACTTCGACAGCGACTTCGCCATCAGCGGCGTCTTACCGCAGGGCGCCGGCTTCGGGAAGCGCAGCGCCGCGACGCGGTCGACCTGGCGCACCTCCTCGAGCCCCTCGAGCAGCTTCTCGGCGCGCGCGACCATCTGGTGCGCGGCGGCCGCCTTCGACGCCTTCGCACCGAAGCGGGCGGCGCGATCCTGCAGCGCCGACGCCTTCTTCTCGGCGTTGGCGCGCTCCTTCTTGCGGCGCTCCTCGTCGGCCACGCGCTGTCGCAGGTAGTGCTTCCAGCCCATGTTGTAGATGTCGATGACCTGGCGGTTGCCGTCCAGGTAGAACACCCGGTTCACGGTCTCCTCGACGAGGTCGACGTCGTGGCTGATCACGATCAGCCCGCCCTTGTACGACTTCAGGAAGTCGCGCAGCCACACGACGCTGTCGGCGTCGAGGTGGTTCGTCGGCTCGTCCAGGATCATCGACTCCGCGTCGGAGAACAGGATGCGCGCGAGCTCGATGCGGCGACGCTGGCCGCCCGAGAGCGTCTTCAGCGGCTGGTCGAGGATGCGGTCGGGAAGCGAGAGGTTGTTCGCGATCGTCGCCGCCTCGGCCTCGGCCGTGTACCCGCCGAGCGCCTCGAACCGCTCCATGTAGTGCGCGTAGCGCTTCATCGCCTTGGCGGCGACCTTCTCGTCCGTGGAGGCCATCTCGAGCGACGCCTCGTGCATCCCGAGCTGCAGCGAGCCGAGCCCGCGGGCGTCGAGGATGCGGGTGCGCGCGAGCTGCTCCGGATCGCCGCTGCGGGGGTCCTGCGGCAGGTAGCCGAGCTCTCCGGTGCGCTCGACGCGGCCGTTCGCCGGGATGAGGTCGCCCGCGAGCACCTTGGTGAGCGTGGTCTTGCCGGCGCCGTTGCGGCCGACGAGGCCGACCTTGTCGCCGGGGCTGACGCGGAACGAGACGTCGGACATGAGCATGCGCGCGCCGACGCGGATCTCGAGGTCGTGCACGGCGAGCACAGCGGACATCCATTCCCCGCGCGTCGCGCGGCCTGCTCAGGGGGTGTCGGCCCGAGAACCTGTCGAAGGCGGGCCAGCGTCCCAGTATAGGGACCCGCGTCCGAGCGTCTCCCGAGCGCCGGCCCGCTCTCAGGCGAAGTAGAGGTGGTGGTGGAGGCAGTTCGGGTTGAACCCGGCGCGACAGCGGGCGCACTCCCCGGCGGCGAGGTACTCGTCGATCGACGACGTCTCGCCGCAGACGCCGCACAGCAGCGCCTGCGCCTCGCGGACGCGGGCCGGCCACGGGCGTGCCGGATGGTCCGCGTGCTCCTCGTGGCACGAGTGACACGGGTACCACCGGCCGCAGCAGGGGAACAGGATCGCCAGCACGTCGAGCGGGCCCGCCCAGTGCGCGCAGCGCGTCTGCGCGTCGACCACCGCACCGTGGACGCGGTGAACGCCGACCCGAATGCCCGCACTCACGCGATCTCCCGTGCTCACGCGATCCCCCGTGCCGTGAGCGCGTCGGCGACATCGTCCGCGTGCCGCAGCGACATCACAAGCAGCGTCACGATGCCGCGCGGGCCGATCCGCACCCCGCGGGCTCGCTGGGCCTCGCGGATGCGCGCGGCGAAGTCGGCGACGACCGGCACCAGCGCGATCGTCAGCGTGAGCGTGAAGCCCACGCGCCACGGATCGACTCCCAGGCGCCGCAGCGGCGACAGCACCCGCTGCAGGGCCCCGAGCAGCTCCGAGGTGCGCGTGGTGAGGGTCAGCAGCCCCGCGAGCATCACCACGGAGACGACCCGCGTGGTGTTGACCACAGCATCCGCGGGGGTCAGGAACACGAACTGGGTGACCGCGACGAACACGGCGATCCAGCGCGCAGCCCACAGCTGCCGGAGCCACGTCACCGGTCCGAAGCCGCCGAGCAGGAAGGCACCGAAGACCGTGATCACCGCGACGCCGGCCATCAGCGGCGTGCGGGCGACGAGGGAGATCGCCACCGCGAGCACCGCCATGCCGGCGAGCTTCGCGCCCGCCGGCGCGCGGTGCAGGGGGCTCGTACCCGGCCGGTAGAGGGAGATCACCGTCGTGCGTCCTCGTGCTCCGCGCGATACCGCGCGATCACCTCGGCGGGCGCCCCCACCTCGACGAGGCGCCCCTCCGAGAAGCGCAGGGCGACGTCGCAACGTGCCGCGAGATCCAGGTCGTGGGTGACGATCACGGTCTGTGCCGCGATCGCCTCATCCGCGGCCGCGGGGGCGAGGAGTTCGCCGATCCGCCGCGCGTTGCCGAGGTCGAGAAGCGTCGTCGGCTCGTCCGCGACGAGCACCGCCGGCCGGCGGATGAGCACGGCGATCAGGGCGACCAGCTGCTTCTGCCCGCCGGAGAGGCTGTACACGGGCTGGTCGCCTCGGTCGGCGAGCCCATAGCGCTCGAGCTCAGCCATGACGCGCGCCGCGACCGCGTCGCGCGGCAGGCCGGTGCCTCGCAGGGACAGCGCGATGTCCTCGGCGACCGTGGGCATGAGGATCTGGGCATCCGGGTTGGTGAAGACGAAGCCCACGAGGTCCCGGATGCGTCGCGCCTCGCGGGAGGCATCGATGCCGTGCACGCTCACCCGGCCGGACGTCGGCGCGACGAGGCCGTTGAGGAGCCGCGCGAAGGTGGACTTGCCGGATCCGTTCGCCCCGATCACGGCGATCCGGCCCTGATCCAGCCGCACCGAGACGTCACGCAGCACCGCCCGCCCCCCGAGCTCCACCGAGACCCGGTCGAGCTCGATCACCGGCGCACCGGGCTCCGACGTGCGCGTCATCGGGCGGCGGGCACGGATTCCCCGGCGCGCGGCGCGGCCGGTGCGAGGGCGAACGCCGGCGGGTACGCCCGCCACAGCGCGAGCGCCAGCACGGTCGCGACGACGGCCTTCGCCAGGTCGCCGGGGAGGAAGACAAGGCTCGACACCGCCGCGTCCGCCAGCGGGATGCCGACGACCAGGGCGACGCCCGGCACGCCGAACGCGTAGACGACCCCGATCCCGCCGACGATCGCGCCGAGCGCGACGCGCCACCACACGGGGTCGGCCCCGCGGGTCCGTCCGGAGCGAGCGAGGAGGCCGGTGAGGATCACACCGGGAATCCAGCCGATCATGTAGCCGACCGTGGGCCCGAAGAACACATCCAGCCCGCCGCGGCCACCGGACAGCACGGGGAGGCCGACGGCGGCGAGCAGCAGGACCACGAGCACGGCCGCCGCACCACGCACCGGGCCGAGCACGATCCCCGCGAGCATCACCCCGAGCGTCTGGAGGGTGATCGGCACGCCGACGGGCAGCGGGACCTGGCCGGCGACGCCGAGCACGACGATGATCGCGGCGAAGATCGCGATGCGCGCGAGATCGCGCGACTCGAAACGGGCGGACGACGCCATGGTTCCTCCTGAGGGACTCGAACAGCGACCTGAACACTGTTCACCTGAACACCGTTCACTATACTGAGCCGCATGGAATCCCGTGACCCGCGCCCCGTCATGGAGCGCAACACACGGGACGGCATCATCGACACGGCCCTGCGCCTGCTCGAGGAGACGGGCCTCCCCGACCTCTCGATGCGGCGCCTCGCGAGCTCCCTCGGCGTGCAGCCGAGCGCCCTCTACTGGCACTTCGAGAACAAGCAGTCGCTGCTCGCCGCGGTGGCCGACCGGATCGTCGGGGCGGCGGAGCCCGCGCCGGCCACGGGCGACCGCGACGTGGATGTGACGGCGGCGGCCCTCGGCCTGCGCGACGCGCTGCTGAGCCACCGCGACGGCGCGGAGGTCGTGCTGAGCACGCAGGCGCTCGGCCTCGGCTCCGACACCACCCACCGGCGCCTCGCCGACGCGCTCGGGGACGGCGGCGCCGCCGCGTCCGGGGCGACCGTGCTGCTGCAGTTCATCCTGGGACACGCATCCCTCGTGCAGCAGCGCATCCAGGCAGCGCGATTCGGCGCCTATCCCCAGGACGAGGCGGATGTCGTCGCGCAGACCTCCGCCGACTTCGCGGCCGGCGTGCGGATGATCCTCGCCGGCCTCGACGCCACGCGCTGACGCGGCTCAGCCGGTGCGCTCGGCGATTCCCCGGCGCCAGTAGCCCATGAACGCCACCCGGCGGCGGTCGACGCCGTGCGTCGAGACGAGCAGCCGGCGCAGCTGCTTGATGGTCGCCGCCTCGCCCGCGATCCAGGCGTAGAACTCGCCCTCGATCGGGTCGGGGCTGTCCCACAGCATCTCGCGGTCGACGTCGACGTCGGCGAGTTCCTGCGGTCGCGGGGCCGCGGCCACGGCCACGGACAGCACATCGCGGTGAGCCTGCGCCCAGTCGGCGACGGCCTCGATCAGCGCCTCGCCGTGCTCCCGCTCGGTGCCGCCCTCGCGCTCGCGCACGATCCAGCGGATGTTCACGCCCGCGTTCGGCGCCTCGAACACCCCGGCGTCGGCAACACTCGGAACCTCGACGAAGACGTCGGCCGTCCGCCCCTCGGGCAGGCAGTCGAGGATGCCCCCGATCGCGGGCACGGCGGTCTCGTCGCCGATGAGCAGCAGCCGCGAGGCGTTCGCGGGCCGGAAGTCGATGCCGCCCCGCGAATGCGGGCTGCGCTCGTCCGGGCCCACGATGACGATCTCCTCGCCGCCGCGCACGTTCTCGGCCCAGGTGCCGGCGGGGCCCGCGTCGTGGTGCACAACGAAGTCGACGGTGAGCAGACAGGCAACCGGATCGATCCGGCGGACCGTGTAGGTGCGGAACGGGTTGCGGCGCTCCTCGGGCAGCGCGCGCCAGGTGTCATACCAGTCGCCGGCGAGCCGGCGCTCCTCGTCGTCCTGACCCACGTCACAGAGCGATCCGTCCGCGAACGGGAAGATCAGCTTGATCCGCTGATCGAGGCCCGCCGTGCCGAAGTGCTCGAACTCGTCGCTCGCGAACGTGATCCGCGCGAAGTGCGGGCTCAGCCGTTCGACGCGCCGCACGACAGCACGGTACGGGCGGTACGCGGGGCGGATGACAGGCGGCGCGATGGTGGTCACGGCGACGAGTCTACGGGATGAAGTTAGGACAGCCTCACCTGTGTTGAGTCAGTTCGTGGGCGTGACCGAGACGCAGGCCCGGCACGAGCGCGAGGATCGCGAGCGCGCCGGCGATCGCGAACACGACCGGGAAACCGGCCCCGGTGCCCGCAAGCGACGTGAATGCAAGGCCCATCACGGCGATGGTCGCCGACGCACCGACCGAGTCGCTGATCTGCAGCGCGGCGGAGTTGAAGCCCTCGTTCGCGCGATCCGAGTACGCGAGCGTCAGCACGGTCAGGCGCGGGTACATCAACCCCATGCCGAAGCCGGCGAACGACCACAGGGCGATCGGCACGACCGGCGGCAGCGCGAGCAGCGCCGTCACGCCGCAGGCGACCGCCGCGACGAGGAGCAGGACGACGCCGGTCGCGGCGGTCCTCGTGTTGCCGATCCGGTCGCCGTAGCGGCCTGACACCTGGGCGCTGATCGCCCAGGCGATGGCCGCGGTCGTCAGTCCGAGCCCGGCCCAGGTCGGCGTGAAGTCGTAGTGGTCGATCAGCAGGTAGGGAACGTAGATCTCGGCGCCGAACAGCGCACCGGCGATCAGCCCGCGCATCAGCACCACGCTGGGAAGCCCTCGCCCGCTGCGCAGCGTGCGCCTGGGAAGCGGCGGCAGGATCGTCACGCCGATCACAACGAGCGTCACACCGGCGATTCCCCACCCGAGCGCGGGATCGAGCGACTCCGCCAGCTCGCCGGTGATGCCGAGGGCAAGCGCCGCGACGGCCACGAAGACGGCGAACATCAGCCGGCGGGCGACCCCGCCCTGCGGGGTGGCGCCGCCCGCCGCGGGACCGCGCAGGTGAAGCAGCCGCGGCAGGATCATCGCGAACGCGACGATCGTGAGAGCTCCGAGACCCGCGAACACCCAGCGCCAGCCGAGGTGCTCGGTGACGATGCCGGCGACGGACGGGCCGACGAGCGACGGCACCACCCACGCCGCCGAGAACGCGGCCATCACACGCCCGTGCAGCGCGGACGGGTAGACGCGGGCGACGACGACGTAGAGGGCGACGACCTGGGCACCCGACCCCAGCCCGGTGATCAGCCGCCCGAGGACCAGGATCTCCATCGTCGGCGCCAGGGCGTCGATCGCGAGGCCCGCGACGAAGAGCGCCACCGCGGTGAACAGCGGCAGCACGGGACCCGACCGGTCGGACCAGGCGCCCGCGGCGACCATGCCGATCACGCCGGTGGCGAGCGTGCCGGAGAACGCCAGCGCGAACAGCGCGTCGCCGTCGAGGGCCTCGCTCACGACCGGCATGACCGTGGTGAGGGCGAGCGACGTCAGCGCCGCCAGGAAGATCAGCGAGACGGAGCCCGCGGTCACCCAGGCGACGCGAGGGTCCCACAGCGAGCGTGCACCCTCCGCATCCACATGGGCGACGGGGATCGGACGGGTGAGGCCGTGCGGTTCCGGGTTGAGGGGGCCGGTCATCGCGCGAGCGCACCGATGCGCGTGACGGCCTCCGTGAGGATCTCCGGCCCGGTGCCGAAGTTGATCCGGACGTGGCCGCGTCCCTCGTCGCCGAACAGCGGACCGAGGTGGAGCGCGACGCCCGCCTCCTTCCGGATCCGGGCGGCGGGGTTGTCGCCCCACCCGAGGGCGGACAGGTCCACCCATGCGAGGTAGCCGCCCTGGCCGGGCAGATAGCGGGCCCCGGGAACGTGCTCGGCGAGGAGGTCGCGCAGCAGGAAGCGGTTGAGGTCGAGCCGCGCGATCAGGGCGTCGAGCCACTCGTCGCTCTCCTCGAACGCGGCGACGTTGGCGAACACGCCGAACAGGGACGTGCGCCACTCGACCTCGGCCGGCAGGTCGCTGACGATCCGGGAGGGTGCGTCCGCGGCCGTGATGATGAACGCGCATTTCAGGCCGGCGAGGTTGAACGCCTTGCTCGCGCTCGTCAGCGCGAACCCGACCTCCGCGGCCTCCGGCGCCGCGTCGAGGAAGGGCGTGAAAGTCGCGCCGGGAAGGGTCAGCGGGGCGTGGATCTCGTCGCTGATGACCCACGCGCCGTGCCGATGGGCGATGCGTGCGAGCTCGGCAAGCGCCTCGCGCGAGTGGACCGTGCCCGTGGGGTTGTGGGGGTTGCACAGCAGCATCGCCTTCGCGCCGCGCGCGAACGCGGCGTCGATGCCGTCGAGATCGAGGCTCCAGCCGTTCTCGTCGGCGAGGAGCGGCACGCGCTCGACCTCGGTGCGCGACTCCTCGTTCACCATGAAGAACGGCGGATACACGGGCGGGGTGACGATGACCCGGTCGCCCGGCTCGGTCACCGCGCGCAGCAGTTCCGCGACGCCCATCATCACGTCGCACGTCGTGCGCACGCGCTCCTGGTCGATGGTCCAGCCGAACCGGCGCTCGGCGAAGCCCGCGAACGCGGCGGGCAGCCCCGTGCGGGGCGGGGTGTAGCCGGTGTCGCCGCGCTCGACCGCGGCGGCCAGCGCGCGCGTGATGGCGGGCGCCAGCGCGAAGTCGGTCTCCGCGACGAACAGGGGCAGGATGTCGGCGGGGTACGTGCGCCACTTCGAGCTGCTCCGCCTGCGGAGTTCCTCCAGGGGCAGCGTTTCCAGCGGGGTGATGCTCACCCGCTCGAGCCTACCGGCGAACGCCGAAGGGCCCGGGGTCTCCCCCGGGCCCCAAAGCGTGCGAGCCGCTTCAGATAGCGAACCCCAGCGCCCGCATCATGTCGCGGCCGTCGTCCGTGATCCGCTCCGGACCCCACGGCGGCATCCAGACCCAGTTGATCCGGAATCGCTCCACGACGTCGTCCAGCGCCTGCGCCGTCTGCTCCTCGAGCACGTCGGTCAGCGGGCAGCCGGCGCTGGTGAGGGTCATGTGGATGATGAGGGCGTCGTTCTCGTCGTCCCAGGCGAGGTCGTAGATGAGGCCGAGATCGACGACGTTGACACCGAGCTCGGGGTCCATGACGTCCTTGAGGGCCTCAGTGACCTCGTCATATTTCTCTGGCGTGAGGGTCGCGCTCATGGCGGCGATCCTACGCCTCGAGCGGGGCGTCGGCAGGCAGGTATGCCGTGTAGCCCTCGTTCTCGAGACGCTCGGCGAGCTCGGGGCCGCCCTCTTCGACGATCTGGCCCTTGACCATCACGTGCACGAAGTCGGGCTTGATGTAGCGCAGGATGCGCGTGTAGTGCGTGATGAGCAGAACGCCGAGGCCGGTGTTCTCCTTCGCGCGGTTCACGCCCTCCGACACGATCTTCAGCGCGTCGACGTCGAGGCCGGAGTCGGTCTCGTCGAGGATCGCGAGCTTCGGCTGCAGCAGCTCGAGCTGAAGGATCTCGTGGCGCTTCTTCTCGCCACCCGAGAAGCCCTCGTTGACGTTGCGCTGGGCGAACTTGTCGTCCATGCGGAGGTTCTTCATGCCCTCCTTGACCTGCTTGGTCCAGGTGCGCAGCGAGGGCGCCTCGCCGTCGATCGCCGTCTTCGCGGTGCGAAGGAAGTTCGTGACCGTGACGCCGGGGATCTCGACCGGGTACTGCATCGCGAGGAACAGGCCGGCGCGGGCGCGCTCGTCGACGGCCATCTCGAGCACGTCCTCACCGTCGAACGTGATGCTGCCGCTCGTCACCGTGTACTTCGGGTGGCCGGCGATGGTCGACGCGAGCGTCGACTTACCTGAGCCATTGGGGCCCATGATGGCGTGCGTCTCGCCGGAGCGGACCGTGAGGGTCACGCCGTTGAGGATCGGGATGATGCCTTCGTCGGTTTCGACCGTGACATGCAGGTCGCGGATCTCGAGAACGGACATTTCAGACTTCCTTCTTCAGGCTGGGGTCGATGAGCACGTCGTCGCCGTCGATCTGGACGGCGAACACCGGGACGGGCTCGTAAGCGGGGAGGTTCAGGGGCTTGCCGGTGCGGAGCGAGAACGCCGAGCCGTGGGCCCAGCATTCGAGCGTGTCGCCCTCGACGAAGCCCTCGGAGAGGGAGATGTCGCCGTGCGTGCAGGTGTCGCCGATGGCGTGCACCTCACCGGCGGAGTCGAGCACCACGGCGATCGCGACGCCGTCGACGTCGACCTTCAGCGGGGTGTCCTGCTCGAGGTCGCTCAGCGCGCAGACGCGCGTGGCGCTCACGCGCCGGCTCCGATCGGATCCGCTCCCTCGGCGAGCTCCTTCTCGATGAGCGCCGTGAGCTCCTCCTCGAGGGAGGGGACGCCGATCTTCTG
This sequence comes from Microbacterium paludicola, assembly GCF_039529675.1. NCBI lineage: Bacteria > Bacillati > Actinomycetota > Actinomycetes > Micrococcales > Microbacteriaceae > Microbacterium > Microbacterium paludicola. Next base: position 306,740 of record NZ_BAAANG010000003.1, on the reverse strand, counting down.
CACGGTCTCGGCGAGGAAGCCGAGAACGACGAGGCGGCGAGCCTCCTCCTCGGAGATGCCGCGAGCCTGCAGGTAGAACAGCTGCTCGTCGTCGAAGCGACCGGTCGCCGACGCGTGGCCTGCGCCCTTGATGTCGCCCGTCTGGATCTCGAGGTTCGGGATCGAATCGGCGCGCGCGCCGTTCGTGAGCACGAGGTTGCGGTTCGCCTCGTACGAGTCGGTGCCGGTGGCGTCGGGGCCGATCAGCACGTCGCCGATCCAGACGGTGCGGGCGCTCTCGCCCTGCAGCGCGCCCTTGTAGAGCACGTCACCCACGGTCTCGACGCCCTTGTGGTGCAGATACACCTGGCTCTCGAGGTGCTGGCCTGCGTCGCTGAACGCGAGGCCGTACATCTCGCCGTTCGATCCGGCGCCCGACAGCTCGAGGTTCGGGTTGACGCGCACGACGCCGCCGCCGAAGCTGACGACGACGTGGCGCACCGTGGCGTCGCGGTCGACGCGCGTCTGGTGTGCCGCGGCGTGGATCGCGTCGTCGTTCCACTGCTGGACGGTCACGACCGTGAGGTTCGCGCCGTCGCGGGCAATGATCTCGACGTTCTGCGCGTACTGCGCGGATCCCGCGTGGCGCAGCACGACTGTCGCCTTGCTGTGCTCGAGCGCCTCGATGACGAAGTGGCCGTCCGCACGGCGGTCGGCGCCGGCGCCGGTGATCTCGATCACGATGGGCTCGGCGACCTCGGCCTCGCGCGGCACGCGGACGTGAAGGGCCTCGGCCGCGCCCTGCCATGCGATGGCCGCGGGCAGGTCCTCGGGGACGAAGAACTCGCCGCGAGGGGCGTGGCCGATCTTCAGCGGCGCGCCGACGAACTCGCTGCCGGCCGTCACCTCGACCGTCACGCCGTCGTTCACGGCGGCGGGCGCGAGGAGGGGCTTCAGGCGGTTCAGCGGCGTGTGCTTCCAGTTCACCTCGCGGCCCGTCGGCACGCCGAAGTCGGCGGGCTCGTACGAGCGGAGGCGCTCCGAGCGGGTCTGCACCGGCACGCTGCCGGCGCGCGCGCTCGTGTCCGCGACCTGCGCCGCGGGGTCCACGTGGGCGTGCGTATCCTGCGCCGTCTCCGGCGCCGACGTCGACGTCGTCATATCAGCCGACCGATCCTTCCATGCCCATCTCGATGAGCTTGTTCAGCTCGAGGGCGTACTCCATGGGCAGTTCGCGTGCGATGGGCTCGATGAAGCCGCGCACGATCATGGCCATCGCCTCGTCCTCCGGCATGCCGCGCGACATGAGGTAGAACAGCTGCTCCTCGCTCACCTTCGACACGGTGGCCTCGTGACCGAGCTGCACGTCGTCGACGCGGATGTCGATCGCGGGGTACGTGTCGGAGCGCGACATCGTGTCGACGAGCAGCGCATCGCAGCGGACCGTGTTCGCCGAGTGATGGGCGTTCGCGTCGACGCGGACCTCGCCGCGGTAGCCGGCGCGGCCGCCGCCGCGGGCGATCGACTTGGAGACGATCGACGACTGCGTGTACGGCGCCATGTGGATCATCTTCGCGCCGGCGTCCTGGTGCTGACCGGGACCGGCGAAGGCCACGGAGAGGGTCTCGCCCTTCGCGTGCTCGCCCATCAGGAAGATCGACGGGTACTTCATCGTGACCTTCGAGCCGATGTTGCCGTCGATCCACTCCATGGTCGCTCCCTCGTGCGCCACGGCGCGCTTGGTGACCAGGTTGTAGACGTTGTTCGACCAGTTCTGGATCGTCGTGTACCGAACGCGGGCGTTCTTCTTCACGATGATCTCGACCACGGCCGAGTGCAGCGAGTCGCTCTTGTAGATCGGGGCGGTGCAGCCCTCGATGTAGTGGACGTAGGAGTCCTCGTCCGCGATGATCAGGGTCCGCTCGAACTGGCCCATGTTCTCGGTGTTGATGCGGAAGTAGGCCTGCAGCGGGATCTCGACGTGCACGCCCTTGGGCACGTACACGAACGATCCGCCCGACCAGACGGCGGTGTTCAGCGCGGCGAACTTGTTGTCGCCGGCCGGGATCACCGTGCCGAAGTACTCCTCGAAGAACTCGGGGTGCTCGCGCAGCGCCGTGTCGGTGTCCATGAAGATGACGCCCTGCGCCTCCAGGTCCTCGCGGATCTGGTGGTAGACGACCTCGGACTCGTACTGCGCGGCGACGCCGGCGACGAGGCGCTGGCGCTCGGCCTCGGGGATGCCGAGCTTCTCGTACGTGTTCTTGATGTCCTCCGGAAGGTCCTCCCACGACTGGGCCTGCTTCTCGGTGGAGCGCACGAAGTACTTGATGTTGTCGAAGTCGATGTCGCTGAGGTCGGCACCCCACGTCGGCATCGGCTTCTTGCCGAACAGGTCGAGACCCTTCAGACGGGTCTTGAGCATCCATTCGGGCTCGTTCTTGAGGGCGGAGATGTCGCGGACGACGGTATCGCTGAGTCCGCGACGTGCGCTGGCACCCGCGGCATCCGCGTCGTGCCAGCCGAACTCGTACACCCCCAGACCCTCGAGCTCGGGACGGTCGATCAGCACATCGGACATGGCGTCACACTCTCCTCATCAGGCCTCAGACGGTGTCAGCCGCCCCGACGATGCACTGGACGAGCCAGCACCTGCGCCGTAGGGCCTTTCACATGAGGCGCGAAGAACTCGCGCCTAGACTTGGAGCGGCGCGGCGAGACTCCTCGCGCGCATCCGCAGCACTCCCGATTCTACAGGTTCCGCCCTTCACCCGGCCGTTCGGCACCTGTCTTACGGGGTAACGCCAGGAGGCAAACCGTCATGTCCGCCGACGTCCTCGCGCCCGTCTCCCCTCGCCGCCCCGTGGCGAGCCACCGGCCCGGCCGCTCGCTGATGACCTTCGCGTGGCTGTCGTTCATCGCGGAGGTCGTGATCATCGGCACCGGCGGCGCGGTCCGCCTGACCGGATCGGGCCTCGGCTGCTCGGAATGGCCGCTGTGCACGCCCGAGTCGCTCGTGCCCACCGAGGAGCTCGGCATCCACGGGCTGATCGAGTTCGGCAACCGCACGATGACGGGAGTCGTCGGCATCCTGGCGCTTGCGGTGCTGGCGCTGACGCTCGTTCACCTGCGGGCTCGCCGCCTGCTCGTGACGGTCGGTTGGTTCGCGCTCGGCGGCATCGCGCTCGCCGCCTTGACGCTCGTCATCACCACGTCCTTCGTCGCCGCGGTCTCGGCCGCCCTCGTGGCCGTGATCGCCGCCGCGATCGTCACGATCCGGCGCGTCCCCGCCCGCCGCGACCTCCTGGTCCTCGCGTGGCTCGCCCTCATCGGCATCGTCGCGCAGGGCCTCGTCGGCGGGATCACGGTGCTCACCGGCCTGAACCCGTTCATCGTGGGATTCCACTACGCGAGCTCGGTCGTGCTCGTCACGCTGACCGCCGCCTATCTCGTGCGGGCATATGACGAGCCGGGGCCGCGCGAGCGCGCGGTGCCTGCATGGTTCGCCATCCTGACGCACGTGACGACGCTCGTCCTGGCGGCGACCATCGCGTTCGGCGTGCTGACGACCGGCAACGGGCCGCACTCCGGCGACCGGAACGTCATCCGGACCGGCTTCGACGCCACCGTCCTCGCGCACATCCACTCGTGGCCCGGCTACATCCTGCTCGGCCTCGTCGTGGTCCTGACCGTGGCGGCGGCGATGCTGCGGCTGCGCCCGCTGCGCTGGCTCGTTGTGCTGCTCGTGGTGATCGCCGTGCAGGTGGTCGTCGGCGTGATCCAGGCGCGCAACGGGCTCCCCGAGCTGCTGGTGGGAATCCACATGGTGCTGGCGGCGCTGTCCGCCGCGGCGTTCACCGTGGTTGTGCTGCGGCTGAAGCGCCCCGTGTGATCTCCGCTGCGACTGCGGGGCGCACGATTCCGCGAAGGTGGGGCCCGGGTCGCTTCGCTCCCCCCTCCTTCGCAGAATCGGCGCCCCTCCGTCTCCGCTGAGACGCGGCGGTCACTCGGCGCTCGTGGCCGTCGGCACCAGGATGCCGCGCGCGAGCGAGTGGAAGTGCCGGTTGAAGCCGAGGATGGCGGGCGTCGCCTCGTCCGGCAGCTCCAGGTGCTCGACGTCCAGCGCGTCGACCACGAAGAAGTAGCGGTGGACGCCGGTGCCGGGCGGCGGGGCGGCGCCGATGAACTGGCGCGTGCGCTGCTCGTTCGGCAGGGTGATGCCGGCCGGGGTCTCCCCCGTCGGGAACGATGTCACGTCGGCCGGGATGTCGTAGACCGCCCAGTGCCAGAAACCCGAGCCGGTCGGCGCGTCCGGATCGAAGCACGACAGCGCGAACGACTTCGTGCCCTCCGGCGCGCCCGACCAGGTGAGCTGAGGCGAGGTGTCGGATCCGCCGGCCTGCGACCCCCAGTGGACCTTGGCGAGCGGCTGATCGTGCGAGATGTCGGTGCTCGTGAGTGTCAGCGGCGCGAAGTCGCGCAGCGTGGCGAGTTCGGCATACGGGTCGTAAGAGAACATTGACCCTCCTTTCGCGGCCAGACTAGAGCGCCCGCATCCCGCGCGCGCGGGCCTTGACGGGACGCGTCCAGCAGATCCATAGGGGCCGCATGAGTCCCGCACCGGCTCGGTGGGAAAGGTGGGTGGCTGCCCGACCCGGCCGCCGTTGCGGCCAGACCATGGAGGAACATGTCCGTCGCTCAGACCACCCCCGTCCGCCGTCCGCGTCTCGTGCGCAGCGTCGCCTACTGGGTCCTTGTGCTCGCCTCGGTCGCGAGCCTCGCACTCGGCGTGCTGCTGACCGTGCCGAACATCGGCGTGATGACGTCGAGCCTGCTCGACGGCAGCGCCACGGGTGTCGAGGTGTACTCGGGGCAGGCGTGGGTCACGCTCGGCGCGGCGCTCGCCGGTGCCGGCGTGCTCGGCATCCTGTTCGCCCTGGCGCTCGCCGCCGCGGCTTCGCTGATCCCGCGCGCCGTTGTGACCGAGACGGCCCCGGAGGTCGTCGCGGAGCCCGAGAGCGAGGCCGCCGACGTCGACCTCGCGACCACCGGCGCGCGCGACTGACGCCCCACCCCTCGGGCCCCGTCCTGTGCCACGCCTTCGCGTGCGCGCCGGGCGGGGCTTTCGGCGTCCGTCAGGCTGCGGCGGCCGCGCTGCGGCGGCGCTGCAGGAGGTCGGCGACGCCGGCGAGGAGCGCGACGAGCAGGAATGCGCCCACCGCCGCCATCCCGAAGGCGTAGGCGTCGTGGTAGACGACGACATCCGTCGCCGTCCCCTGCTCGCGGTACACCGTCGCGTAGAACAGCGACAGCGCGACCGCGGTGCCGATCGCCGTGCCGAAGCGCTGACCGAGCTGCCCGACCGATCCGGCGAGCCCCGCCTGGTGGACCGGCACCTCGGCGTACATCAGCGTCTGGTTCGGCGAGATCACGAGGCCGCCGCCGAGGCCGGCGATGACCATGATCCCGGCCATGATGAAGCCGACCGCGCCCACCGGGGCGAAGACGGCCGCCGCGACGAGCCCGACGGCGCCGGCGAGCATCGTGGCGACGCCGGTGACGACGAGTGCGCGCCCTATCCGCGCGACGAGGCGTCCGCCGAGCCACGCGGTCAGCGAGCTGGTGAGCGCGAAGCCGATCGTGACGAGAGCCGCGTGAAGCGGATCGAAGTGCACGCCGATCTGCAGGAACAGCGTGGTGAGCAGGAACATCGCCGGCATCGCGGAGAAGTACGCCGTGCCGACGAGCGCGCCGTTGCGGAACGAGGAGACGCCGAACAGCCCCAGGGGCAGCAACGGCGCGCGCCCGATCGCGGCGTAGCGCCGCTCCCACCACAGCGTCACGGCGAGCAGCACCGCGAAGGCCGCGAGCGACCACCAGCGGGCTGGCGGGTCCTCCGGCGATCCGGTCGTGAACAGGAACGGCAGCATCAGCGCGATCACCGTCGCCCCGAACAGCGCCGTGCCGACCGGGTCGAGCTCGAGGCGCGGTCGCGGCCCGTCGGCGGCCCGGTGCCCGTCGCGGGGAAGCAGCCGCACGGCGAACCAGATCGCGATCAGCCCGGCGGGGAGGTTCATCCAGAAGATCCCGCGCCAGCCGTCCGCGGCGCCGCCGAGCCCGATCAGGATGCCGCCCGTCAGCGGGCCGAATGCGGTGGCGAGGCCGATCGTCGCGCCGAACAGACCGAAGGCCCGTCCCCGCTCCGCGCCCCTGAACAGCTGCTGGATGAGCCCCATCACCTGGGGCATGTGGATTCCCGCCGCGACTCCCTGCAGCACGCGTCCGACGAGCAGCACCTCGGCGTTCGGCGCGACGGCGCACAGCACCGACGCGAGCGTGAACAGCGCGAGGCCGACGACGAACAGCGTGCGCCGCGACCGCTGGTCGCCGACGCGCCCCATCGGCACCATCAGCAGACCGAGCGCGAGCACGTAGCTCGACACCACAAGCTGCAGCTCCGTGGAGCCGACCTCGAACGCCGCCTCGATCGACGGCAGCGCGACGTTGACCTTCGTCATGTCGAGGATCGTCAGGCTGGCGACGCCCGCACAGACCCAGAACGCGGGCCAGGGGCTGAGGCCGGCGGTGGACGAGGGCTCGACGGAGCGTGCGCCGCTCACGTCAGAACGGCAGCAGCGGGTCGATCGCGACGGCGACGAAGACGAGCGTGAGGTACGTGATCGAGGCGTGGAACACGCGCATCGGCCCGGCGGTCTCGCGCCTCACCGTGCGGTTGTACAGGCGGTGCGACTCGTAGAGGAACCAGCCGCCGAACACCAGCGCCGACACCGTGTAGACCAGGCCCATGCCGGCGACCGGGATCAGCAGCAGCGAGCACGCCACCGTGGCCCACGCGTACAGGATGATCTGCAGGCCGACCTGCACGCCGTCGCGCGTCGCGCCCAGCATCGGCACGTCGGTGTTCGCGTAGTCGGCCGCGTACTTGATCGAGAGCGGCCAGTAGTGCGGCGGCGTCCACAGGAACACGAGCGCGAACAGGATGAAGGCCGCCCAGTCGAGCGAGTTCGCGACGGCCGCCCAGCCGATCAGCACCGGGAAGCAGCCCGCGATGCCGCCCCACACGATGTTCTGCTCGGTACGGCGCTTGAGGATCATCGTGTAGATGACGACGTAGAAGAAGATCGCCGTCGCGGACAGCGCCGCGGTCAGCACGTTGGTGGTGAGCAGGAACCACACGGTCGAGACGATCGCCAGCGTCCACGCGAAGATCAGCGCGTTGCGCGGCGGGATCTCGCCGGTCACGATCGGCCGGTTCTCGGTGCGCTGCATGTGCGCGTCGATGTCGCGGTCGATGTACATGTTGAACGCCGCGGCGGATCCGGCGCTCATCGAGCCGCCGATCACCGTGGCGAGCACCAGCCAGAGGTTCGGCATCCCGTCGGCGGCGAGGAACATCACCGGAACGGTCGACACCAGCAGCAGCTCGAGCACGCGGGGCTTCGTGAGAGCCACGTACGCGCGCACCTTGCGGCCGAAGCCGGCCCTGCTGCGGTTCGACGTCGAGGTCTCCGGCGCGATCGTCGACATGCCGATGCTTCTCCTTCTGCGACCTCGATTACGACCTGGGCGCCGTCGCACGCGGGTGACGGTGCGGACGCGCCCGGGAACGGCCCTTCGATTCTAGGGCATCGGCGGGACCTCACGACGCGCACGGCACCCCGGTGAGCGGCACGATACGCGCCCGTCACCGCGCCGTCTCAGAGCGCGCGATCGGGTATGTCACGCTCCGTCTCGGGACTCGATCCCGGCCATTTCCCCAGCGCTATGCTGGGGGCACACGCGCGCCACGCGCCGGTTGCTCCACCGTGCTTTTCACTCCAGTGCTGTCACGGCCACGATGCGCCGGCGCACGGGCGCACCACCCCACCACGAAAGGCGATCCGGTGACGGCACTGCGTTGGGATGAGATCGACAGGCGCGCCGTGGACACGGCCCGCGCCCTTGCGGCGGACTCCGTCGAGAAGGTCGGCAACGGCCACCCGGGGACGGCGATGAGCCTCGCCCCCGCGGCGTACCTGCTGTACCAGCGGGTGCTGCGGCACGACCCGAGCGACGTGCACTGGCCCGGTCGCGACCGGTTCATCCTGTCGGCCGGCCACTCGTCGCTGACGCAGTACGTGCAGCTCTACCTCGGCGGCTTCGGGCTCGAGCTCGACGACCTCAAGGCGCTGCGCACGTGGGGCTCGCTCACCCCGGGCCACCCGGAGTACGGCCACACCGACGGCGTCGAGATCACGACCGGCCCCCTCGGCCAGGGCCTCGCCTCGTCGGTGGGCTTCGCGTACGCTGCCCGCTACGAGCGCGGCCTGTTCGACCCGGAGGCCCCGGCGGGCGAGAGCCCGTTCGACCACTTCGTCTACGTCATCGCCGGTGACGGCGACCTCCAGGAGGGCGTCACCAGCGAGGCCGGATCGCTCGCCGGTCACCAGCAGCTCGGCAACCTCATCGCGATCTACGACTCGAACCAGATCTCGATCGAGGACGACACGAACGTCGCCTTCACCGAGGACGTCGCCGCGCGCTACGAGGCGTACGGCTGGCAGGTGCAGGTCGTCGACTGGAAGACGTCGGGCGAGTACGTCGAGGACGTCGCCGCGCTCCACGCCGCGATCGAGGCCGCGAAGGCCGAGACCACCAAGCCGTCGCTGATCGTCCTGAAGACGATCATCGGATGGCCCTCGCCCGGCAAACAGAACACGGGCAAGATCCACGGCTCGGCGCTGGGCGCCGACGAGCTCGCCGCCACCAAGAAGGTGCTCGGCTTCGACCCCGAGCAGACCTTCGCGGTCGCCGACGACGTCCTCGCGCACACCCGCGCGCTCGCCGAGCGCGGTGCCGCGGCGAAGGCCGAGTGGCAGCAGAAGTTCGACGCGTGGGCCGAGGCGAACCCCGAGCGCAAGGCGCTGTGGGACCGCCTGCAGGCCGGCACCCTGCCCGAGGGCATCGAGAGCGCGCTGCCGGTGTTCGAGGCGGGCAAGGACGTCTCGACCCGTGCCGCGTCGGGCCAGGTCATCAACGCCCTCGCCGCCGAGCTCCCCGAGCTCTGGGGCGGATCGGCCGACCTCGCCGAGTCGAACCTCACCACGATCAAGGACGCCAAGTCGTTCATCCCGGCCGAGTGGTCGACGCACGAGTGGAGCGGCAGCCCTTACGGCCGTGTGCTGCACTTCGGCATCCGCGAGCACGCGATGGGCGCGATCGTCAACGGCATCGTGCTGCACGGCCCCACGCGCGCCTTCGGCGGCACGTTCCTGATCTTCAGCGACTACATGCGCCCCGCGGTGCGACTCGCGGCCCTCATGGACATCCCGAGCGTGTTCGTCTGGACGCACGACTCGGTCGCCCTCGGCGAGGACGGCCCGACGCACCAGCCGATCGAGCAGCTCGCGACGCTGCGCGCCATCCCGAACTTCACGGTGGTGCGCCCGGCCGACGCCAACGAGACCGCCGTCGTGTGGCTCGAGATCCTCAAGCGTCGCGGCGGCCCGTCGGGAATCGCCCTGACCCGCCAGAACATCCCGGTGTTCGAGCGCGGCGACGGCGAGGCGACGGGCGACACGTTCGCGTCCGCGTCGCTCGCGGCCAAGGGCGCGTACGTCCTCGCCGAGGCGCCCAACGGCACGCCCGACGTCATCCTGATCGCCACCGGCTCCGAGGTGCAGCTGGCGGTCGCCGCCCGCGAGACGCTCGCGGCCGAGGGCGTGAACGCCCGCGTTGTGTCGGCCCCCTCGCTCGAGTGGTTCGCTGAGCAGGACGAGGCGTACCGCGAGAGCGTGCTTCCCTCGGGCGTCAAGGCGCGCGTGTCCGTCGAGGCCGGCCTCGGCCTCACGTGGCGCGGCATCGTCGGCGACAGCGGCCGCTCGGTCTCGATCGAGCACTTCGGCGCCTCGGCCGACTACAAGACCCTGTTCGAGAAGTTCGGCATCACCGCCGAAGCCGTGGTGAACGCGGCCCGCGAGACCATCAAGGAGAACGCATGACCACCCCCACCGCAGCTCTCGCCGCACAGGGCGTCAGCATCTGGCTCGACGACCTCTCGCGTCAGCGCATCACGACGGGCAACCTCGCCGAGCTCATCGAGACGCGCGACGTCTCCGGCGTGACGACGAACCCGACGATCTTCCAGGGCGCCATCTCGGCCGGCATCGGCTACGAGGAGGCGATCGCTGCCCAGGCGGCCGCCGGTGCGTCCGTCGACGAGGCGATCTTCGCCATCACGACGACGGACGTGCGCGACGCATCGGACATCTTCCGTCCGGTCTACGACGCCACGGGCGGCGTCGACGGCCGCGTGTCGATCGAGGTCTCCCCCGACCTCGCCCACGACACCGAGGCCACGATCGCCCAGGCGAAGGAGCTGCACGCCGCGGTCGACCGTGAGAACGTCCTGATCAAGATCCCCGCGACCCTCGCTGGCCTGCCGGCGATCACCGAGGTCATCGGCGCCGGGATCAGCGTCAACGTCACGCTCATCTTCAGCCTCGAGCGGTACGACCTCGTGATCGATGCCTACCTCGCCGGCCTCGAGAAGGCGCAGGCCGCCGGCCTCGACCTCTCGAAGATCCACTCGGTGGCGTCGTTCTTCGTCTCCCGCGTGGACACCGAGGTCGACAAGCGCCTCGCCGCCCTCGGCACGGACGACGCGAAGGACCTGGTCGGCAAGGCGGGCCTCGCGAACGCCCGTCTCGCGTACGAGCTGTTCGAGAAGCGGTTCGCCGAGAGCCGCGCGAGCGACCTCGTCGCCGCGGGTGCAAACGTCCAGCGTCCCCTGTGGGCGTCGACCGGCGTCAAGGACCCGGCGCTGCCCGACACGCTCTACGTCACGGGCCTCGTCGCGCCCGGCACTGTCAACACCATGCCGGCCAAGACGCTGGAGGCGACCTTCGACCACGCCGAGATCACGGGTGACACCGTGACCGGCGCGTACGCCGAGGCGCACGACGTGTTCGACAAGCTCGCCGCGGCGGGAATCGACCTCATCGACGTGACCGAGGTGCTCGAGGTCGAGGGCGTCGACAAGTTCATCGCCTCGTGGCACGACCTCCAGGAGACCGTGAAGGCCGCCCTGGAGAGCGCCGCGAAGGGGACGGACGCGTGACCTTCTCGATCCGCGTCTCGGGCGATGCCGAGACCGCGGTCGCCACGCACCTGCCGACGCTGATCGGCGACTACGTCGCCTCGAGCATCACGAACCTCAACCCCACCCTGTGGGGCCCCGAGGCCGAGGAGGAGTCGGCGAAGCGCCTCGGCTGGGTGCAGGCCGTCGAGGTCTCGCGCCCGCTCGTGGCCGAGATCCTCGCCCTGCGCGAGGAGCTCGCGGCAAAGGGCGTCGACCGCTTCGTGCTCGGCGGCATGGGCGGCTCGTCGCTCGCGCCCGAGGTCATCACCCAGACGGCCGGGGTCGAGCTCACCATCCTCGACTCGACGTCCCCGGGCCAGGTCCTCGCCGCACTCGACGGCGGCCTCGAGCGCACCGCGCTCGTTGTGTCGTCCAAGTCGGGCTCGACCGTCGAGACCGACTCGCAGCGCCGCGCCTTCGAGGCAGCCTTCCGCGACCTCGGCATCGATCCCGCCGAGCGGATCATCGTCGTCACCGACCCCGGATCCCCGCTCGACGAGTCGGCGCGCGCCGCGGGCTACCGCGTGTTCAACGCCGACCCGAACGTCGGCGGCCGCTACTCGGCCCTCACCGCGTTCGGGCTCGTCCCCTCGGGGCTCGCCGGCGTCGACATCGACGAGCTCCTGGACGAGGCCGAGGCCTCGCTGCTCGAGGTCGCGATCGACGCGCCCGAGAACCCCGCGCTGGTGCTCGCCGCGGCGATCGCCGGCACGCAGACGCCCGATGGCTCGACCCGGCGCGACAAGCTCGGCCTGATCACGGACGGCACGCACATCGTGGGCCTGCCCGACTGGATCGAGCAGCTCATCGCCGAGTCCACGGGCAAGCAGGGCACGGGCATCCTCCCCGTCGTGCTGCTGCCGGTCTCCCCCGAGCTCGAGTCGAAGCCGGCCGACCTGCAGATCGTGCGCCTCGTCGACGACGCCGACGAGGTGGAGCACCGTCACCACGGCGAGATCCTCGTCAGCGGCACGCTCGGCGCGCAGTTCGTCGTGTGGGAGTACGCAACGGCGATCGCTGGTCGCATGCTCGGCATCAACCCGTTCGACCAGCCCGACGTCGAGTCGGCGAAGGTCGCGGCCCGCGGCCTTCTCGACGCGCGCCCCGAGCCGACCGCTCCGGCGTTCGTCGAGGCCGGCGTCGAGGTGCGCGTGAGCGACCCGGCCCTCGCCGCCAGCGGCACGGTGCAGGGCGTCCTCGACGCCCTCTGGGCCGCGCTGCCTGCCGACGGCTACGTGTCGATCCAGGCATACGTGAACCGCCTCGAGGTCCCGCAGCTGCAGGGCCTGCGCGAGATGGTCGCGGCCGACTCCGGTCGCCCGACGACCTTCGGCTGGGGTCCGCGCTTCCTCCACTCGACCGGCCAGTACCACAAGGGCGGTCCGGCGCAGGGAGTGTTCCTGCAGATCACCGAGCGCACCGAGGTCGACGTCGAGATCCCCGAGCGTCCGTTCACGTTCGGTCAGCTGATCGAGGCGCAGGCCGCCGGCGATGCGAACGTGCTCAGCGAGCACGGCCGACCCGTCGTCACGCTGACGCTCACCGACCCGCAGGCCGAGATCGTCGCGCTGTTCGAGGCGGCACAGTGACGGACGCCGCTGGACCGGTGCAGATCGCCCGCGGGATCAACCCGCTGCGGGACCCGTCAGACCGACGGCTCAACCGCATCTCGGGGCCGAGCGCGCTGGTGATCTTCGGCGTGACGGGAGACCTGTCGCGCAAGAAGCTCATGCCGGCCGTGTACGACCTCGCCAACCGCGGCCTCCTGCCGCCCGGATTCGCGCTCGTCGGCTTCGCCCGCCGCGACTGGGAGGACCAGGACTTCGCGAAGGTCGTCCACGACGCCGTCAAGCAGTACTCGCGCACGGAGTTCCGCGAGGAGACGTGGCAGCAGCTGCAGCAGGGAATCCGGTTCGTGCAGGGCGAGTTCGACGACCCCGAGGCGTTCCGGCGACTGCGCGAGACGGTCGACCGTCTCGACGTCGAGCGCGGCACGATGGGGAACCACGCGTTCTACCTGTCGATCCCGCCGAAGGCATTCCCCGTGGTAGCCCAGCAGCTGCTCGACTCGGGACTCGTCGACGACAGCCCGGACGACGACCGCTGGCGCCGCGTGGTGATCGAGAAGCCGTTCGGCCACGACCTCGCCTCGGCGCGCGAGCTGAACGACTCGCTCGAGGCCGCGTTCCCCGCCGACTCGATCTTCCGGATCGACCACTACCTCGGCAAGGAGACGGTCCAGAACATCCTGGCGCTGCGCTTCGCGAACGAGCTCTACGAGCCGATCTGGAACCGCAACTACGTCGATCACGTGCAGATCACCATGGCCGAGGACATCGGCGTGGGCGGTCGCGCGGGGTACTACGACGGGGTCGGCGCGGCACGCGACGTCATCCAGAACCACCTGCTGCAGCTCCTCGCGCTCACCGCGATGGAGGAGCCCATCAGCCTCTCGGCCGAGCACCTGCGCGCCGAGAAGGAGAAGGTGCTCGCCGCCGTCCGGCTGCCGGAGGACCTGTCCACCGCCACCGCGCGCGGCCAGTACGCGGGCGGCTGGCAGGGCGGCGAGCAGGTGTGCGGCTTCCTCGAGGAAGAGGGCATGAACCCTCAGTCGACGACGGAGACGTACGCGGCGATCAAGCTCGAGATCAACACCCGCCGCTGGGCGGGAGTGCCGTTCTACGTGCGGTCGGGCAAGCGCCTCGGCCGCCGCGTGACCGAGATCGCGGTCGTGTTCAAGCGCGCCCCCGAGCACCTGTTCACGCGCGGTCAGACGGCCGAGCTCGGGCAGAACGCGCTGGTCATCCGAGTCCAGCCGGACGAGGGCGTCACCATCCGCTTCGGCTCCAAGGTGCCCGGCTACGGCACCCAGGTGCGCGATGTGACGATGGACTTCGGCTACGGCCACGCGTTCACCGAGGCGAGCCCCGAGGCGTACGAGCGTCTCATCCTCGACGTCCTGCTCGGCGACCCGCCGCTCTTCCCCCGTCACGAGGAGGTCGAGCTGTCCTGGAAGATCCTCGACCCGGTCGAGGAGTACTGGGCCTCGCTCGGCGGCCCGCTCGAGCAGTACGACTCGGGCTCGTGGGGTCCGCCCTCGGCCGATGAGCTCCTTGCCCGCGACGGCCGCGTCTGGAGGCGCCCGTGATCATCGATCTGCCCGACACCACCGTCAGCAAGGTCGCCCGCCAGCTCGTCAGCACGCGCGAGGAGGGCGGCGCCGTCGCCCTCGGCCGCGTGCTCACCCTCGTCATCAAGTCGCACCGCGGCTTCGAGGAGGAGGCGATCGAGGCGGCCAACGACGCGTCGCGCGAGCACCCGATGCGCGTCATCGTGCTCGTGACGGACGCCGAGGGCGACGCGCGTCTCGACGCGCAGATCCGCGTCGGCAGCGACGCGGGCGCCAGCGAGGTCATCGTGCTGCAGGCATACGGCGACGCGGCGAGCAACGAGTCGACGCTGCTCACCGGTCTGCTGCTTCCCGACGCGCCCGTCGTGGCCTGGTGGCCGGATGAGCCGCCGTCCCAGCCGGGGGCGTCGGCCCTCGGTCGGATCGCGCAGCGCCGCATCACCGACACGTCCACCGCGCCGTATTCATCGGACCGGCTCGCGAAGCTCGAGGAGTCGTACACGCCCGGCGACACCGACCTGGCGTGGACGCGGCTGACGAACTGGCGCGAGCAGCTCGCGGCGGTGCTCGACCAGCCGCCGTACGAGCCCGTCACCGCGGTCTCCGTGCGCGGCGCGTCGACCTCCCCGTCGACCGCGCTGCTCGCGGCCTGGCTCGGGCTCGCGCTCGACCTTCCCGTCGACTGGCAGTACGAGGATCCGGCGGTCTGGGATCACGGGATCCACTCGGTGCGCCTCACGCGGCCGAGCGGCGACATCCTGCTCGAGCGTCAGACCGAGTCGCTCGCGCTGCTCACGCAGCCCGGGCAGCCCGACCACGAGCTGCACCTCCCCCGTCGCTCGCTGCGCGAGTGCCTCGCGGAGGAGCTGCGCCGCCTCGACCCCGACACGCTCTACGGGCGGGTCATCAGCGACGGCTGGTCGCGCCTGACCGAGCCTCGGGAGTCGGCATGAGCGATCGTCGTGTCGTCGTCCTGCCCGACAAGGCGCAGCTCGTCGAGGGAGTCGCGAACCGCTTCGTCGGCCGCCTCGCCCAGCTGACGCAGGAGGGCCGGCCGGTGCACATCTCGCTCACCGGCGGGTCGATGGGCTCCGCCGTGCTCGCCGCGACGGCCGCGCACGGCTGGGCGTCGAACATCGACTGGTCGCTTGTGCACTTCTGGTGGAGCGACGAGCGGTTCGTGCCGCGCGCCGACGCCGAGCGCAACGCGGGACAGGCGCGTGACGCGCTGCTGGAGCGCATCAGCGTTCCCGCGGAGAACGTGCACGAGCCTGCCGCGTCCGACGACGGCATCACGCTTGACCAGGCCGCCGACGCCTACGCCGCCGAGCTCGCGCGCTACGGCGAGGACGACCGGCCGTGGCCCGCGTTCGACGTGTGCTTCCTCGGGGTCGGCCCCGACGGCCACATCGCGTCGCTGTTCCCCGACCGCAGCGAGGTGCTCGTCACCGACCGCGCGGTGCTGCCTGTGCGCGAGTCGCCCAAGCCCCCGCCCGAGCGGATCACGTTCACGCTGCCGGTGATCAACACCTCGGCCGACATCTGGATGGTCGTCGCCGGCGCCGACAAGGCGTCGGCCCTCGGCCTCACGCTCGCGGGAGCGGGCCAGGCGGGCGTCCCGGCCGCCGGCGCGTCCGGCACCGCCGACACGGTCGTGTTCGTCGACCAGGATGCCGCCGCGGACGTCCCCGAGGATCTGATCGACCCGGAGTACTGAGCACTCCCGCTCGTTGAGCGAGCGAAGCGAGTCGAAACGGCCCGGACTTCCCATGGCATCTGCCGCAGGGGAGTCCGGGCCGTTTCGTCTCGTCGCTTCGCTCCTCGCTCAACGACCGGAGTCGGGTGGGAGCAGCAGACGCGTGCTGCGCGTGAAGGCTTACTGGCCGCGCTTCTCGCGCAGCTTCTGGAGCGCCTCGTCGAGCAGCTCCTCGGCCTCGTCGTCGGTGCGACGCTCCTTCACGTAGGCGAGGTGCGTCTTGTACGGCTCGTTCTTGGCGACGGCGGGAGGGTTGTCCTTGTCGCGCCCCGCGGGAAGCCCCGAGTGCGGGTGGTCGACGATGTCGGGGATCTCCTCCTCGGGGAGCCCCGCCGCATAGTGGCGCACCGTCTCGTTGCCGAGCCCGTCCCAGTAGCTCACCGAGATGCGGTCGGCGTGGTGCCCGTGGTCCTGCTCCCCCATGGGGCCGGAGCCGACGCGCGTGCCGCGGATCGCGTTACCACCGACGGCCATGTCAGAGCACCGAGGCCTTCGTGATGAGGCCGAGGCCCACGATGGAGAAGAACCACACGAGGGCGAGCACGATGGTCAGGATGTTGAGGTTTCGCTCGGCGAGGCCCGACGAGCCCATCGCCTGCGACATGCCACCGCCGAACATGTCGGAGAGCCCGCCGCCCCGTCCCTTGTGCAGCAGGATCAGCAGCGTCAGGAGCAGGCTGGTGAGCCCCAGCAGCACCTGGAGGATGAATTCGATGACCGACACTAAGGAGACCTTTCGTGGGTGCGGAACGGAGAACCCGCACGAAGGATCAGTATACGGCCCACCCCGCCGCGCGGTCGTGCGCGGCAGGGCGGGTCGACGACGACTCAGACGCCGACGTGCTTCTGGAAGCGGATGATCGAGGCGAACTCGTCGACGATCAGGCTCGCGCCGCCCACCAGGGCGCCGTCGACATCCGGCTGGCGCATGAAGCTCGCGATGTTCGCGGCCTTCACCGAACCGCCGTACAGGATGCGGGTGCGCGCGGCAGCGTCGTCGCCGAGCTTCGTCTTCACGACGTCGCGGAGCTTCGCGCACACCTCCTGCGCCTGCTCGGGCGTCGCCGCCTGGCCCGAACCGATCGCCCAGACCGGCTCGTACGCGACGACGATGTCCGCCGCGGCGTCCACGCCGTCGAGCGCGATCTCGAGCTGACCGACCGGCACGGCGCTGGCGCCGTGGGTCTCGAGGTCCTCCGCCGTCTCGCCCACGCAGATCACGGGGACGAGCCCGTGCTTCAGGGCCGCCTTGACCTTCGCGGCGACGATGTCGTCGCCCTCCGCGTGGTACTCACGACGCTCGGAGTGGCCGATGATGACCGATCCGACGTCGAGGCGCTTCAGGAACGCGCCGGAGATCTCGCCCGTGTACGCGCCCGACTCGTGGACGGACAGATCCTGCGCGCCGAGGCCGAACGGGATCTTGTCGGCGTCCATCAGCGTCTGCACGCTGCGCAGGTCGGTGAACGGCGGGAAGACCGACACGTCGACCGACTCGAAGTCGTGCTTCGCGTCCTTGAGCGCCCAGTGCAGCTTCTGCACGAATGCGACCGCCTGAAGGTGGTCGAGGTTCATCTTCCAGTTGCCCGCGATGAGCGGGGTGCGGATCATGCCCATCCGAGGACCTCCAGTCCGGGAAGCTTCTTGCCCTCGAGGAACTCGAGGCTGGCGCCGCCGCCGGTCGAGATGTGGCCGAAGGCCGCATCCTCGAAGCCGAGCTGGCGCACCGCCGCGGCGGAGTCGCCGCCGCCGACGACGCTGAGGCCGTCGACCTCGGTGAGCGCCTTGGCGACGACCTTCGTGCCGTTGGCGAAGTTGGGGAACTCGAACACGCCCATCGGACCGTTCCAGAACACCGTCTTGGAGCCGCGGACAGCCTCGGCGAACGCCGCGGCGCTGTCGGGGCCGATGTCGAGGCCGATGCCGGAGGCGCCGAAGGGCGTGTCCTCGATGGCGTCTGCCGCGGTCACGGCGTGCTCCGCGTCGGCGCCGAACTTGGCGGCGACGACGATGTCGGTCGGCAGGACGAGCTCGACGCCCTTCTCCTGCGCCTCGCGGATGTATCCGCGCACCTTCTCGAGCTGGTCCTCCTCGAGGAGGCTGGAGCCGACCTTGTGGCCCTGGGCGGCGAGGAAGGTGAAGAGCATCCCGCCGCCGATCAGCAGGCGGTCAACGCGCGGGAGCAGGTGGTCGATGACGCCGAGCTTGTCGGACACCTTCGAGCCGCCGAGGACGACCGTGTAGGGCCGCTCCGGGGTCTCCGTGAGGCGGTCGAGCACCTCGAGCTCCGTCGCGATCAGCAGGCCAGCCGCGCTCGGCAGCCGCTGCGCGAGGTCGTAGACGCTCGCCTGCTTGCGGTGGACGACGCCGAAGCCATCCGAGACGAGCACGTCGCCGAGGGCGGCGACCTGCTCGGCGAAGGCGCCGCGCTCCGCGTCGTCCTTCGACGTCTCGCCCGGGTTGAAGCGCAGGTTCTCGAGGACGGCGATGTCGCCGTCCTCGAGGGCCGCGACCGCATCCCGAGCCGACTCGCCGACCGTGTCCCGCGCGAACGCGACCGGCTTGCCGAGCAGCTCGGACAGTCGCTGCGCGACCGGCTCCAGGCTGTACTTGGCGTCGGGCGCGCCCTCGGGACGACCGAGGTGCGAGACGACGATCACGCGGGCTCCCGCGTTGATCAGGGCGTTCAGGGTGGGGAGCGACGCGCGCACGCGCCCGTCGTCCGTGATCGTGCCGTCCTTGAGGGGGACGTTGAGGTCGCAGCGCACGATGACGCGCTTGCCGGCGACCGAACCGAGGGAATCGAGAGTTCGCAGAGACATCGATCCGACTCTACCGCGCGGCATCCGCTCTCACAGGACGCACGACGAAGGCCCGCCGGCAACCGGGGATCCGGTGCCGACGGGCCTCAGGTGACGTCAGATCAGAGCTGCGCGCCCACGTACTCGGCGAGGTCGACGAGACGGTTCGAGTAGCCCCACTCGTTGTCGTACCAGGCCGACACCTTCGCCAGGTTGCCGGCGACGCTCGTCAGGCCCGAGTCGAAGATCGACGAGTGCTGGTTGAGCTGGATGTCGCTCGAGACCAGCGGGTCGGTCGAGAACTGCAGGATGCCGTTGAGGCGGCCCTCCGAGGCGGCCGCCTGGTACGCGGCGTTGATCTCGTCGACGGTGAGACCGTCCTTCGTGACCAGCGTCAGGTCGACGATCGAGCCGGTGGGCACCGGCACGCGGTAGCTGGTGCCGTCGAGCTTGCCGTTCAGCTCGGGCAGCACGAGGCCGATCGCCTTGGCGGCACCGGTCGAGGTCGGCACGATGTTGATCGCCGCGGCGCGCGCACGACGCAGGTCGCTGTGCGGGCCGTCCTGCAGGTTCTGGTCGGCCGTGTAGGCGTGAGCGGTCATCATGAAGCCGCGCTCGATGCCGAAGGCGTCGTTGAACACCTTCGCCAGCGGGGCGAGCGCGTTCGTGGTGCACGAGGCGTTCGAGATGACGTGGTCGTTCGCCGCGTCGTACTTGTCCTCGTTGACGCCCATCACGAAAGTCGGGGCCGGGCCGGAGGCCGGGGCCGAGATGAGGACCTTCTTGGCGCCGCCGGCGAGGTGCTTCGCTGCCTCGTCGGGCTTGGTGAAGCGACCGGTCGACTCGATGACGATGTCGGCGCCGATCTCGCCCCACGGGAGGGCGGAGGGGTCGCGCTCGGCGAACGCCTTGATGACGTGGCCGTCAACCGTGATCGACTGCTCGTCGAAGGTCACGTCCTTGCCCAGCGGGCCACCCACCGAGTCGAACTTCAGCAGCTGCGCGAGCGCCTTGTTGTCGGTGAGGTCGTTGACACCGACGATCTCGATGTCGGCGCCCTGCGCGAGAGCTGCGCGGACGAAGTTGCGGCCGATGCGGCCGAAGCCGTTGATTCCGATCCTGACGGACACTGAGGTCTCCTGTAGGTCATGCGCGCTGCGCGCGCGGTTTGGTGGTGACGGGGCGTCCCGGCGGGCAGGCACCCCGACGGGACCTCCGTCGGTCAGCCGGCGACGAGCAGTCCGGCGGTCTTCTCACGGGCGGCGGTGAAGCGAGCGGAGACATCCTGCCAGTTGGCGATGTTCCAGAACGCCTTGACGTACTCCGCCTTCACGTTGAGGTAGTCGAGGTAGAACGCGTGCTCCCACATGTCGAGCATGAGGAGGGGCGTCACGCCCAGCGGCACGTTCGCCTGCTGGTCGAACAGCTGGAAGATCGAGAGGCGCTGGCCGATGGCGTCCCACGCGAGGACAGACCAGCCGGAGCCCTGGATGCCGTTGGCGACGGCGGCGAAGTGCGCCTGGAACGCGGCGAACGAACCGAACTGGTCGGCGATGGCCGCGGCGAGCTCGCCCTCGGGCTCTCCCCCACCGTTCGGCGAGAGGTTGTTCCAGAAGATCGTGTGGTTGGTGTGTCCGCCGAGGTGGAACGCGAGGTCCTTCTCGAGCTTGTTCACGTTGGCGAAGTCACCGCTCTCGCGGGCGGCGGCGAGCTGCTCGAGCGCCGTGTTCGCACCGGCGACATACACGGCGTGGTGCTTGTCGTGGTGCAGCTCCATGATCTTGCCGCTGATGTGCGGCTCGAGTGCTGCGTAGTCGTAAGGCAGGTCGGGGAGGGTGTAGACAGCCATGCGAAGTTCCCATCCGCGCCGGGGTTGCCGACGCTATCGGTGTGCCTCCTCGTCGCTCTCGCGACGGGACCGGACGAGATTCATCCTAGTGAGCAAGGAAGACCTCGGGATGCCCGATGACAGGATCGCGCGACCGGTTCCTCAGGAACCGGCGGGGACGGCCGCCTCGGTGCCGGGGATGCCCTCCTGCTCGGCGCGCTTGTCCGCCATCGCCAGCAGGCGGCGGATGCGGCCGGCGACGGCGTCCTTCGTCAGCGGCGGGTCGGCGTGGTGGCCGAGCTCGTCGAGGCTTGCGTCGCGGTGCGCGAGGCGCAGGTCGCCGGCCTGGCGCAGGTGCGGCGGCACGTCCTCGCCGAGGATCTCCAGCGCGCGCTCGACGCGGGCGCACGCGGCGACGGCCGCCTGCGCGGAGCGACGCAGGTTCGCGTCGTCGAAGTTCACGAGGCGGTTCACGCCGGCGCGCACCTCACGGCGCTGACGCAGCTGGTCCCACTCGGTCGCGGTCTGCGCCGCGCCCATCGCCACGAGCATGCCGCGGATCGCCTCCGCCTCGCGGACGACCACGCGCGGAACGCCGCGCACCTCGCGGGCCTTCGCGGCGACGCCGATGCGGTGTGCGGCGCCGACGAGCGCCATGCCGGCCTCGCCGGTCGGGCACGCGATCTCCAGCGAGGCGGAGCGGCCGGGCTCGGAGAGGCTGCCCGAGGCGAGGAACGCGCCGCGCCAGACGGCGGCGAGGTCGTCGCGCGATCCGGTGGTGAGCTTGTTCGGCAGGCCGCGCACGGGGCGGCGACGCACGTCGAGGAGCCCCGTCTGGCGCGCGAGGGTCTCGCCGCCGTCGACGACGCGCACGGCGAAGTACTCGCCCTCGCGGCTTCCGGAGCCCTGGATGCGGGCGAGCTCGGGGCGGACGCCGTAGATCTCGGCGATGTCGCGCGCCGTGCGGCGGGCGAGCTCAGGCGTGTCGACCTCGGCCTCGACCGCCACGCGTCCGGCGATCGAGTGCAGCCCCCCGGCGAACCGCAGCAGCGCGGTCAGCTCGGCGACGCGCACCGACGGTCGCGGGTCGCGCACGGCGACCAATTCGGCCTTGACATCGGCGGTCAGAGACACCGTTCTCCCTACTTCACAGACTGCAGCGCCATGCTCGGCGCGAAGAGACAGCCTACCTGCTGGGGGCCCCTCGCCACCGGGGGCGACTTCCCAGCGGAGGGCGCTAGTCGGGAGCTCCGGGCCGCTACTCCCGCCCGAGGTCGCGGTGACGCACCCGCACGGCGACGCCAGGGACATCCTTGAGCCGCTCCGCCAGCGCGATCGCCATCGCGACCGAGCGGTGCTTGCCGCCGGTGCATCCGATCGCAACGGTCGAGTGACGCTTGTTCTCGCGCTGGTAGCCGGCGAGCACCGGGCGCAGGGCTGTCGCGTACGCGTCGAGGAACTCGGATGCGCCCTCCTGGGCCATCACGTACTCGCTGACGTCGCTGTCCTCGCCCGTCAGCCCTCGGAGGTCGTCGTTCCAGAACGGGTTCGGCAGGAAGCGCATGTCGGCGACGAGGTCGGCGTCGGGCGGCAGCCCGTACTTGAAGCCGAAGCTCTGCACCGTCAGCGCGTGGGCCGGCGCCTCGGCGTCGGCGAAGAGGTCGCTCACCCGGTTGGCCAGCTGATGGATGTTGAAGCGCGACGTGTCGATGATCACGTCGGCGCTCTCCCGCAGCGGCGCGAGGACCGCGCGCTCGCGATGGATCCCGTCCACGAGCGTGCCGTTGCCCTGCAGCGGGTGCGGGCGGCGCACTGCCTCGAATCGCCGCACGAGCACGTCGTCGGAGGCGTCCAGGAACACCACGCGCAGGTTGCTGCTGTCGCGGATCGCCTGCGCCTCCGCGGGGAGCTCCGCGAACAGGTCGCGGCCGCGGACGTCGACGACCGCTGCAACCCGCGGGAGCTGCCCGCCGAGTCGGCCCGCGAGATCCAGCAGCGGACGCAGCATCTGCGGCGGCAGGTTGTCGACCACGTACCAGTCGAGGTCTTCCAGGGCGTTCGCCACCGTCGATCGCCCGGCGCCGGACATGCCGGTGACGATGAGCACCTCCCCGGTGACAGTGGTGTCCTCGGGGCGGCGTGCTTCGTCGGCGATCATCGCTTCCAGCCTATGGGGTGGGGGCTTCCTCGCGGAGGTCTCCCTGCAGATGACGGAAGACCGTCTCGGCGAGCTTCGGGCCGATCCCGGGCAGCTCCTCGATCTGCGCGACGGTCGCGCCGCGCAGCGCCGACACCGACCCGAAGTGCCGCAGCAGCGCCCGGATGCGCGCGTCGCCGAGACCCGGGACCTCGCTCAGCACGCTGCGGATGTCGCGCTTGCGCCGACGACGCTGGTGCGAGATCGCGAAGCGGTGCGCCTCGTCGCGCAGGCGCTGCACGAGATACAGCGCCTCGCTCGTGCGCGGCAGGATCACCGGGAAGTCGTCGCCCGGCAGCCAGATCTCCTCGAGCCGCTTGGCGATGCCGCACAGCGCGATCTCCTCGTGCCCGGACTCGCGCAGCGCGCGGGCGGCGGCCTCGACCTGCGGCTTGCCGCCGTCGACGATCAGGAGCTGCGGCGGGTAGGCGAACCGGGGGCGCTTCTTCACGACGGCGCCCTCCTCGCTCGGGGCGGCCTCCGGCTCGTCCGGGCGGTCGAGATGCGCGAGCCGGCGTGTGAGCACCTGGTGGATCGAGTCGGTGTCGTCGGTGGTCTCGGCGATCGAGAACGACCGGTACTGATCCTTCCGCGGCAGCCCGTCCTCGAACACGACCATCGAGCCGACGACGTTCGTCCCCTGCAGGTGCGAGATGTCGAAGCACTCGATCCGCAGCGGCGCCTCGTCCATGCCGAGCGCCTCCTGCAGATCGCCGAGGGCCTGCGTGCGGGCCGAGTAGTCGCTCGTGCGCCGCGTCTTGTGCCGCAGCAGCGCCTGCTGGGCGTTCAGCGTCGCGTTGCGGAGCAGTTCGGCGCGCTGGCCGCGCTGGGCGACGGCGATCTCCACGGACTTCCCGCGCTTGCCGCGCAGCCACTGCTCGAGCTCGTCGGCATCGGGCGGCAGCACCGGGACGAGCACCCGGCGCGGGATGTCGGCAGGTGCGGCGTCGCCGTAGACCCGCTGCAGGATCTGGTCGACGAGGTCGCCGCCCGAGATGTCGAGCTCCTTGTCGATGGTCGTGGAGCTGACGCCGCGGACGCGTCCGCCACGGATCACGAAGTGCTGCACGGCGGCCGACAGCTCGTCCTCGGCGATGCCGAACAGGTCGGCGTCGGTGTCGGCCGGCAGCACGAGCGCGCTCTTGTTGAGCACTGCCTCGATCGAGGCGAGCTTGTCGCGCAGCACGGCGGCGTGCTCGTAGTCCATCGCGGCGGCCGCCGCCTTCATGCGTGCGGTGAGGTCGCGCGTGAAGCGCTCGTCGCCGCCCTGCATGAACGCGATGAAGTCGTCGACGATCGCGCGGTGCTCGGCGATCGTGACGCGGTGGGAGCACGGCCCGCCGCACTTGCCGATCTGACCGGGGAAGCAGGGCCGCCCGGTCTGCATCGCGCGCTTGTACGACGAGTCGCTGCAGGTGCGGATCGGGAACACCTTGATCATCAGATCGATGGTGTCGTGCACCGCCCAGACCTTCGGGAACGGGCCGAAGTACTTCGCCCCGGGGATGCGCCGGTTGCGGGTCACCATAACGCGCGGCGCCTCGTCGGCGAGCGTGATCGCCATGAAGGGGTACGACTTGTCGTCGCGGTAGCGGACGTTGTACGGCGGATCGAACTCCTTGATCCACTGGTACTCGAGCTGCAGCGAGTCGACATCCGTCGGCACGACCGTCCACTCGACGGACGCCGCGGTCGTGACCATCCGGCGCGTGCGCTCGTGGAGCGTGTGGAGCGGCGCGAAGTAGTTCGAGAGCCGCTGACGCAGGTTCTTCGCCTTGCCCACGTAGAGCACCCGCCCGTGCGCGTCGCGGAACCGGTAGACGCCCGGATTGGTCGGGATCTCCCCCGGCTTCGGCTTGTAGGCGAGCTGCTCGCGCATCAGCCCGCCTTGCGGGCCCGCTCCCGCATGCCGAGCACCTCGGCGAGGAACTCGCCGGTGTGGCTTCCCTCGACGGTGGCGACCTGCTCGGGCGTGCCGGTGGCGATGATCTGACCACCGCCCGAGCCGCCTTCCGGCCCGAGGTCGATGATCCAGTCGGCGGACTTGATCACGTCGAGGTTGTGCTCGATCACGATCACCGTGTTGCCCTTCTCGACGAGGCTGTCGAGCACCTCGAGCAGGCGGCGCACGTCCTCGAAGTGAAGACCCGTGGTCGGCTCGTCGAGCACGTACACGCTGCGGCCGTTGCTGCGGCGCTGGAGCTCGGTCGCGAGCTTCACGCGCTGCGCCTCGCCGCCCGAGAGCGTCGTGGCGGACTGGCCGAGGCGCACGTAGCCGAGCCCCACGTCGACGAGGGTCTTCATGTAGCGGTGGATGGCCTGGATCGGCTCGAAGAACTCGGCCGCCTCGGCGATCGACATCTCGAGCACCTCGGCGATGTTCTTCCCCTTGTAGTGGACCTGCAGGGTGTCGCGGTTGTACCGCTTGCCGTGGCAGACCTCGCAGTCGACGTACACGTCGGGGAGGAAGTTCATCTCGATCTTCAGCGTGCCGTCTCCCGAGCACGCCTCGCAGCGGCCGCCCTTGACGTTGAAACTGAAGCGCCCGGCCTGGTAGCCGCGGACCTTCGCCTCGGGCGTCTCGGCGAACAGGTTGCGGATGCGGTCGAACACGCCCGTGTAGGTCGCGGGGTTCGACCGCGGCGTGCGCCCGATAGGTGCCTGGTCGACGTGCACGACCTTGTCGAGGTGCTCGAGGCCCGTCACCCGGGTGTGCTTGCCGGCGACGCGGCGCGCGCCGTTGAGGCGCGTCGCGAGCACCTCGTAGAGGATGTCGTTCACGAGCGTGGACTTGCCCGATCCGCTGACGCCGGTGACGGCCGTCAGCACGCCAAGCGGGAAATCGGCCGTGACGTCGCGCAGGTTGTTCTCGCGCGCGCCGACGACCGAGAGCATGCGCTTGCGGTCGATGCGGCGGCGCTTCTTGGGCGTCGGGATCTCGCGGCGCCCCGCGAGATAGTCGCCCGTGATCGAGCTCTTGTCCGCGAGCAGCTGCTCGTAGGGGCCCGAGTGGACGACCTGTCCGCCGCCCTCGCCCGCGCCGGGACCGATGTCGACGACCCAGTCGGCCGCCTCGATCGTCTCCTCGTCGTGCTCGACGACGACGAGGGTGTTGCCGAGGTCGCGCAGCGTGACGAGGGTCTCGATCAGGCGGCGGTTGTCGCGCTGGTGAAGGCCGATCGACGGCTCGTCGAGCACGTACAGCACGCCGGTCAGGCCCGTGCCGATCTGCGTCGCCAGGCGGATGCGCTGCGCCTCGCCGCCCGAGAGCGAGCCCGCCGCGCGGCTGAGCGTGAGGTAGTTGAGGCCGACCCGGATGAGGAAGTCGAGCCGGACGCGGATCTCGCGCAGCACCTGGGCGGCGATGTGCGCCTCACGGTCGGTGAGCGTGAGCAGCTCCATGAAGCCCCGGGCGTCCTCGAGGCTGAGGTGCGAGACCTCGGCGATCGAGCGGTCGTGCACCTTGACGGCGAGCACCTCGGGCTTGAGCCGGTCGCCGTCGCAGACGGGGCACGGCACCTCGCGCAGGTACTCGGACCAGCGCTGGCGCTGCGTGTCGCTCTCGGCCTGCGACCACTGGCGCTCGATGTACGGCACGACGCCCTCGAAGCCGCTCGCGTAGCGGACCTCACGGCCCCAGCGGTTCTTGTAGCGGACGTTGACGTTGTAGCCCTCTCCGTAGAGCACGGCGTCCTTGACCGCCTGCGGCAGCGCGCGCCACGGGGTGTCGAGCGAGAAGCCAAGGTCATGCGCGAGACCGACGAGCAGCCGTTCGTAGTACTGGAACAGGCCCTTTCCCTGCGTGGTCCAGGGCACGATGACGCCCTCGCGGATCGACAAGTCCTCGTCGCCGAGCATGAGCTCGACGTCGACCGACATCCGCGTGCCGAGACCCGAGCACGCGGGGCACGCGCCGAAGGGCGCGTTGAACGAGAACGTGCGGGGCTCGATCTCGGTCAGCTGCAGGGCGTGACCGTTCGGGCACGACAGCTTCTCGGAGAAGGACTGCCAGGCGTCATCCCCCTCCTCGTCGACGAAGTTGACCTGCAGCACGCCGCCCGCGAGGCCCAGGGCGGTCTCGACGGAGTCGGTGATGCGCCCGAGCATGTTCTCGCGCGAGACGAGCCGGTCGATCACGACGGAGATGTCGTGCTTGTAGCTCTTCTTGAGCGTCGGCGGCTCGGCGAGCTGGATCAGGTCGCCGTCGACGATCGCGCGCGAGTAGCCCTTTGCACCGAGCTCCTTGAAGAGGTCGACGAACTCGCCCTTCTTCTGGCTGACGATGGGCGCGACCACCTGGTAGCGCGTGCCCTCCGGGAGCGCGTTGAGCTGGTCGGCGATCTGCTGCACCGTCTGGCGCTGGATCTTCTCGCCGCACTGCGGGCAGTGCGGGACGCCGATGCGCGCCCACAGCAGGCGCATGTAGTCGTAGATCTCGGTGATCGTGCCGACGGTCGACCGCGGGTTGCGGTTCGTCGACTTCTGATCGATCGAGACCGCGGGACTCAGACCCTCGATGAAGTCGACGTCCGGGCGGTCGACCTGCCCGAGGAACTGGCGGGCGTAGGCGCTGAGCGACTCGACATAGCGGCGCTGGCCCTCCGCGAAGATCGTGTCGAACGCCAGGCTCGACTTGCCCGACCCCGAGAGGCCGGTGAAGACCACCATCGAATCGCGCGGGATCTCGAGGTCGACGTTCTTCAGATTGTGCACGCGGGCACCGCGCACACTGATCTTTCCGGGGCTGGAGACAGGGACGATCGGCACCCGACAAGTCTAGGTGCCCCCACCGACATGCGGACCTTTGTTCGAAGTTCCGGGCCCGATCCCCAGGCGAACCCCAGCCTCAGGCGAGCTTGTCCAGCCTGCACGAGAACGGCTTCAGGGCATCCCGCAGGGACGCGACCTCCGCGGGCGTCATGCCCACGCGCTCCATGACCTGCATCGGCACGGAGAGCGCCTGCTCGCGCAGCGCGCGGCCCGCGTCGGTGAGATCGATGTCGAGGCGACGCTCGTCGTCCGAGCGCCGACTGCGGCGCACGAGGCCCTGCGCCTCGAGGCGCTTCACGAGAGGCGACGCGGTGGCGGGATCGAAGGCGAGCTCCTCGGCGACCTCGCCGAGGCTGCGCGGCGAGCTCTCCCAGAGCGCGAGCATCACGAGGTACTGCGGGTGCGTCAACCCGAGCGGCTCGAGGATCGGCCGGTAGATGGACACGACGTTGCGCGCCGCGGTCACGATCGCGAAGCAGAGCTGGTTCTCCAGCGCAAGCAGATCTTCCTGAAGCTCGGACACCCGTACAGTCTCACACACCAGGTCTTTAGTGGACTAAGCGTTAGTCTTTAGTACACTAAGCATCATGAGTGACAAGGCCCCGCTGCGCGACCGCGTCCGGGAGGCCGGCGGCCTCTACCAGTGGTTCAACGCGACCCTCATCCGCCTCGCCGGCCCGCCGCACGTCAGCCCGAACCTGCCGCGGAACCGCGACGGCGACGTCTGCGCCCACTGCGGGCGCCGCAAGGACGAGCACACGCGCTCGGGCGACGGCACGCTTCACTGCCCGACGCCCCTCTAGGCAAGCGCCGGGCTACGCGTGGCCCGCCTTCTCCATCTGCCGCAGCTCGCGCTTGAGGTCCTGCACCTCGTCGCGCAGGCGCGCGGCGAGCTCGAACTTGAGCTCCTCGGCCGCCGCGAGCATCTGCTTGCTGAGATCGGCGATCGTGTCCTCGAGCTGCTGGGCGCCCTCGGCCGCGAGGCCCTCGCGCTTGCGCACCGGCGTCGGGGTCTTGCTCTTACCGCTCTTCGCCCGCGCCGCATCGCGCTTCGACAGCATCGCGTCGGTGTCGGCGCCCTCGCGCGCAAGCTGATCCGTGATGTCCGCGATGCGCTTGCGCAGCGGCGTCGGGTCGATGCCGTTCTCGAGGTTGTACGCGATCTGGATCTCGCGACGCCGCTCGGTCTCGTCGATCGCGTTCCTCATCGAGTCTGTGATCCGGTCGGCGTACATGTGCACCTGGCCGGACACGTTGCGCGCCGCGCGTCCGATGGTCTGGATGAGAGATGTCCCCGAGCGCAGGAAGCCCTCCTTGTCGGCGTCGAGGATCGCGACGAGCGACACCTCCGGCAGGTCGAGGCCCTCGCGCAGCAGGTTGATACCCACGAGCACGTCGTACACGCCCTGACGCAGCTCGGTGAGCAGCTCGACGCGGCGCAGGGTGTCGACATCCGAGTGGAGGTAGCGCACGCGCACGCCGTGCTCGCCCAGGAAGTCGGTGAGCTCCTCGGCCATCTTCTTGGTGAGGGTCGTCACCAGCACGCGCTCGTCGCGCTCGACGCGGACGCGGATCTCCTCGAGAAGGTCGTCGATCTGCCCCTTCGAGGGCTTCACCACGA
This sequence comes from Microbacterium paludicola, assembly GCF_039529675.1. NCBI lineage: Bacteria > Bacillati > Actinomycetota > Actinomycetes > Micrococcales > Microbacteriaceae > Microbacterium > Microbacterium paludicola. The sequence continues at coordinate 277,518 of NZ_BAAANG010000003.1, read as the reverse complement.
TCTCGGGGTCGATGAGGCCCGTCGGGCGGATGATCTGTTCGACCACGCCGTCAGCGATGCCCATCTCGTACTTGCCGGGGGTGGCCGAGAGGTACACGGTCTGACCGATGCGGTTCTTGAACTCGTCCCACCGGAGGGGGCGGTTGTCCATGGCGCTGGGAAGCCGGAAGCCGTGCTCGACGAGCGTGCGCTTGCGCGAGGCGTCTCCCTCGTACATCGCGCCGATCTGCGGCACCGTCACGTGCGACTCGTCGATCACGAGCAGGAAGTCATCCGGGAAGAAGTCGAGCAGCGTGTGCGGCGGCTCGCCCGCCATGCGCCCGTCGAGGTGGCGCGAGTAGTTCTCGATGCCCGAGCAGAAGCCGAGCTGCTGGAGCATCTCGAGGTCGAACGTCGTGCGCATCCGCAGGCGCTGCGCCTCGAGCAGCTTGCCCTGCGACTCGAGCTCCTTCAGGCGCTCCTCGAGCTCGTGCTCGATGGTCTTGATCGCGCGCTGGATGGTGTCGGTTCCCGCCGCGTAGTGCGTCGCGGGGAAGATCGCGATGGCGTCGAGCCGCTCGATCACGTCGCCCGTGAGCGGGTGCAGCTTGTACAGCGCCTCGATCTCGTCGCCGAAGAGCTCGATGCGGATCGCGTGCTCCTCGTAGACGGGGATGATCTCGATCGTGTCGCCGCGCACCCGGAAGTTGCCGCGCGAGAAGTCGACGTCGTTGCGGTTGTACTGCATGCCGATGAACTGGCGGATGAGCGCGTCGCGGTCGTAGCGCTCCCCCACCTGCAGCGCGACGAGCGCCCGGAGGTACTCCTCGGGCGAGCCGAGGCCGTAGATGCACGAGACGGTGCTGACCACGACGACGTCGCGGCGGCTGAGCAGCGAGTTCGTCGTCGAGTGGCGCAGTCGCTCGACCTCGGCGTTGATCGACGAGTCCTTCTCGATGAAGGTGTCCGTCTGCGGCACGTACGCCTCTGGCTGGTAGTAGTCGTAGTACGAGACGAAGTACTCGACCGCGTTGTTCGGCATCAGGTCGCGGAACTCGTTGGCCAGCTGCGCGGCGAGCGTCTTGTTGTGCGCCATCACGAGCGTCGGTCGCTGCACCTGCTCGATCAGCCAGGCGGTCGTGGCCGACTTTCCCGTACCGGTCGCGCCGAGCAGCACGACGTCGGTCTCGCCCGCGTTGATGCGAGCCGCGAGCTCGGCGATCGCCTTCGGCTGGTCGCCGGACGGCATGTACTCGCTGACCACCTCGAACGGGCGCACGCTCCGCGTCGTCTGCATGTTCCAAGCCTAGGAGGGGCCACCGACACGGGGCCCGGGCTTCGCTGGAGGCGGAACCTCAGGCCTCGACGGCGCCGAGCGGATCGCCGACGGCGACGGCCCCTCCGACGTCGACGCGGTGGCGCAGGATGCCGGCGCGGTGCGCCGCCACCGTCGTCTCCATCTTCATCGCGTCCATCACCGCGACATCCCGCCCCTCCTCGACGGCGCCGCCGTCCTCGATGAGCCAGCGCACCACTGCACCGGGTACGGGCGCGGCGAGGACCGACGGATCCGCGGCGGCGGCCGGCGTCGGGGCGGGCGCGGCGCTCGCGAATCCGGAGAGCAGGTCCGCCGGCAGACCGACCACGACCCGACGGCCGTCGAGCTCGATCGGGAAGCGACGCAGCCCCGCATCGGGCACCGGCTCCGGGCGCGGCTGCACCTCGATGCGCGGCATCAGCTCGGCCTCGATCCACTGCGTGTGGACGGCGAAGCCCGTCGTCGAGAACGCCGGATCGGCGAGCATCTCGCGGGCGAACGGCGCCACGGTCGCGACGCCGTCGACCGCGAGCTCCCGCAGCGCGCGGCGCGCGCGGACGAGCGCGGCGTCCCGATCCGGGGCCGAGACGATGAGCTTCGCGATGAGCGAGTCGAAGGCGGGCTGCACGGCGTCCCCCGCCTCGATGCCGCCGTCCCACCGGACGCCCGGCCCGGCCGGGATCCGCAGCCCCGTCACCGCACCGGGGCTCGGCAGGAAGCCTCGCCCGGGATCCTCGGCGTTGATCCGCACCTCGATCGCGTGACCGACCGGAACGGGCGTGGCCGAGAGCGAGAGCCCCTCCCCCGCGGCGATGCGCAGCTGCTCGCGCACGAGGTCGACGCCCGTGACGGCCTCGGTCACGGGGTGCTCGACCTGCAGCCGCGTGTTCACCTCGAGGAACGAGATGACGCCGTCCTCGCCCATCAGGAACTCGACGGTGCCGGCGCCGCGATAGGACACCGCGGCGCAGATGTCGCGGGCGGCCGCGTGGATCCGCGAGCGCTGCTCGTCGGTCAGCCCGGGGGCGGGGGCCTCCTCGACGAGCTTCTGGTTGCGCCGCTGCAGCGAGCAGTCGCGGTCGCCCACGACGATGACCGTGCCGGCCCCGTCGCCCAGCACCTGCGCCTCGATGTGCCGCGGGCGGTCGAGGAAGCGCTCGACGAAGCACTCGCCGCGCCCGAAGGCCGCGACGGCCTCACGCGACGCCGATGCGAACGCCTCGGCCACGTCCTCCAGGCGCCGGGCGACCTTGAGCCCGCGGCCGCCGCCGCCGAACGCGGCCTTGATCGCGATGGGGAGACCGTGTTCGCGCGCGAAGGCGACGGCCTCGTCCGCCGAGCCGAGCGGCCCGTCGGTGCCGGGCACCAGCGGCGCGCCGACCCGCTGCGCGATGCCGCGTGCGGTGATCTTGTCGCCGAGCGCCTCGATGCTCTCGGGGCTGGGACCGATCCAGATGAGGCCGGCGTCCTCGACCGCGCGTGCGAACGCCGCGCTCTCGGACAGGAACCCGTATCCGGGGTGCACGGCGTCGGCGCCCGAGGCGGCCGCCGCCGCGAGCAGCCGCTCGATGGACAGGTAGCTGTCGGCCGCGGTCGCGCCGCCCAGCGCGTGTGCCTCGTCGGCGAGACGCACGTGCATCGCGTCGGCGTCCTGATCCGCGTACACGGCGACCGAGGTCTTCCCGGCCTCCGACAGCGCGCGGATCACGCGGACCGCGATCTCTCCGCGATTGGCGATGAGCACCTTCTGCACGTCAGACTCCTGTCTCGCTGCGGCCCGCGCCGGCGTCGGCGAGGCGGAAGCGGATGCGCGCGCCGGGCGGCAGCTGCCCGGCGAGGTCGAGGTCGGCGTCGATCACGGCGCCGATGATGGGGTATCCGCCGGTGAGCGGATGGTCGGGGAGGAACAGCACCGGCTGTCCGTCGGGTGGAACCTGGATCGCGCCGGTCACGGCGCCCTCGCTCGGCAGCTCGCCGGCGACCGCCCGCTCGAGGGGCGCGGCGCCCTCGAGCCGGATGCCGACGCGGTCGGAGCGCGGCGTGACGAGCCATTCCTGCTCGAGCAGGGTGCGCAGGCCTGCGGCGGTGAACCAGTCGTCGCGCGGGCCGAGCACGATCCGCAGCGTCACGCGATCGCCGGCGACCGGGAGCGGATCGCGGGGCGCCGGGAACGGCTCGACCGCGGACGGCGCGGCGGCCGGTCCGCGCAGCGGGATCGCGGCACCCGCGGCGAGGGGCGACCCGCCGTGCGGGCCCGCCCCGAGGCCCGCGAGCGTGTCGCTCGCGAGGCTGCCGAGGGCGGGTTCGAGGTCGAGTCCGCCGCGCACCGCGATCACGGCGCGCAGTCCGTCCCGCGCGGGTCCGAGCCGCAGCTCGTCGCCGTCCTCGATCGCGGCGGGCTCGGCGTCGGTCACGGCGAACTCGACGCCGTCGGCCCTCACGATGACCGGATCCATCCGCGCACCCGCGACGGCGACGACGCCCGCCCCGCGGAACCGCAGGATCGCGCCTCCCCCGGCGAGCTCGAACGCCGCCGAGCCGGGCAGGTTCCCGACCGTGCGGTTCGCGCGCCGCAGCGCCCCGCGGTCGGCCGCTCCGGATGCCGAGACGCCGAGCGCCGCGTTGCCGGGCCGTCCGAGGTCCTCGATCACGAGCTGCAGCCCGGGACGGATCACCTCGACCTGGAACGGGCCCTCGTGCGCGGCGGGAACTGCCTGCACCGCGGCGGCGGCGATCGGCTCCCGCCCCGCCCGCTCGAAGCGGACGACGGTGCCGGGCGCCAGGAGCGCCGGCGGGTCGCGGTGGAGATCCCACATCACGGCGTCCGTGCGGCCGATCAGCTGCCACCCGCCCGGGCTCTCGCGCGGGTAGACGCCCGAGAACGTTCCCGCGAGGGCGACGGAGCCGGCCGGGATCCGCGTGCGTGCGGTCGGCCGGCGCGGCACGTCGAACACGGGATCGTCGCCGACGAGATACCCGAAGCCGGGCGCGAAGCCCGTGAACGCGACGCGCCAGGTCGCGGCGATGTGCCGGGCGACCACCTCGTCCTCCGTCAGCCCCAGCAGCCGCGCGACCTCGGCGAGATCCTCGCCGCCGTAGTGAACGGGGATGGTCACCGATCCGGCGTCGGGCGCGGCATCCGCCACCGCCGTCAGTTCGGCGATCCTGCGCCGAAGCGCGTCGGGAGGCACGGCGCCCGGGTCGAACCGCACCAGCACCGTGCGCGCGGCGGGGATGAGCTCCTCGACTCCCGGGAGCGCGGCGGCCTCGAGGGCGGCATGCAGCCGCATCGCCCCCTCGAGGTCGTTCTCCTCCACGAGCAGCGCGCGATCGGAGGCCGCAAGGACGCGCCTCACGCCAGGTACTCCGCATCCGGGACATCGGTGAGGAACATGTGCCCGGGAGCATGCGTGACGGCAAACGGCGGGCGCGACGCCATGATGGCGGCCTGCGGGGTCACCCCGCAGGCCCAGAACACCGGCACCTCGCCGTCGCGGATCTCGGGGGCGTCGCCGAACTCGGGGGCCTGCAGGTCGGCGATGCCGAGCGCGGCCGGATCGCCGACGTGCACGGGCGCGCCGTGGACCGCCGGGTACCGCCCCGAGATCGTCACCGCGTCCGCCACCCGGCCCGCGGGGATCGGCCGCATCGACACGACGAGCTCGCCGCGCAGCCGCCCGGCCGGCTCGCACTGGCGCGCCGTGCGGTACATCGGCACGTTGCGGTCGAGCTCGCGATGCCGGATCGGGATGCCCGCGTCCGCGAGGCCCGCCTCGAACGTGAAGCTGCAGCCGATCAGGAAGGACACGAGGTCGGGATGCTCGTCCCACGCGGCCGACGCATCCGTCGTCTCCTCCGCCAGCTCGCCGTCCCGCCAGATCCGGTACGCCGGGATGTCCGTGCGCAGGTCCGATCCGGGTGCCATGCGCGACTCGACGGCCCCCGCGTCCAGCACCTCGAGCACGGGGCAGGGCTTGGGGTTACGCTGCGCGAACAGCAGCACGTCGTACGCCCAGTCGGCCGGCACCGAGATCAGGTTGGCCTGCACGAGGCCGTGCGCGACGCCGCTCGTGGGGGCGACGCGTCCTGCCCGGTATGCGGCGCGCGCGGCGCGGGCCTCGGCGACCGCGTCCGCCCTCACGACGTCGCTCCCGCGAACGGCGCGATGCGGATGCCCTCGGCCTCCAGCAGGTCGCGCGTGGCCCGTGCCATCTCGATCGCCCCCGCGCTGTCGCCGTGAACGCAGATCGAGTCGGCGCGCACGGGGACGAGCGTGCCGTCGACGGCCTCGATCACTCCCTCGCGCGCGAGCCGCAGCATGCGCGCGGCGACCGCCCCGGCGTCGTGCAGTACGGCGCCGGGCAGGGTGCGCGAGACGAGCTCGCCGCCGGGCGTGTACGCCCGGTCGGCGAACGCCTCGGCCGCGGTCGCGAGCCCCGCTCGCTCGGCGACGTCGATCGCGACGCCGCCGGCGAGGCCCAGCATCACGAGCGACGGGTCGACCGCGCGGATCGCCGCCACCACGTCGCGCGCCTGCCGCTCATCCCGCGCGATTGTGTTGTAGAGCGCCCCGTGCGGCTTGACGTAGCGGACGACGCCACCGACGCCGGCGGCAAGCCCGAGGAGCGCGCCGAGCTGATACTCGACGTGCGCCTGCAGCATCGCGGAGTCGACGTCCATCGCGTGCCGGCCGAACCCCTCGTAGTCCCGGTACCCCGGGTGGGCGCCGATCGTCACGCCGTTGGCGACCGCCGACGCCAGGGTGTCCCGGATGCCCTCGGGGCTGCCGGCGTGGAAGCCGCACGACACGTTGGCGCTGCTCACGATGCCGAGCATGGCGGCGTCGTCCGCCACGATCCGGTCGGGCGTGTTCTCCCCGAGGTCCGAGTTCAGATCGATCGCCGTCATGCTCAGCCTCCGATGCCGATGAACGCGAAGATGGGTCCGATCGAGACGGCGCCCATGTACCAGCTCAGCAGGGTCGCGAGCGTGCCGACGATCAGGAGCCAGATCGGGTAGCGGTAGCCGCCGAGCAGATCGCGCTGCCGGAACCAGCCGATGTACATGAAGATCGTCATGCCGATCGGCAGGATCAGGCCGTTGAACCCGCCGACGAACACGAGGATCGCGGCCGGGGCGGCGCCGATCAGCAGGTAGAACACGAGCGAGACGGCGATGAACGCCACGGTCGCCAGCTGCAGGCCCCAGCCCGAGACCAGCCGCTTCGAGAACGTCGAGATGAACGTCGCCGACGTGTAGGCGGCGCCGATCACCGAGGTGATGGCCGCGGTCCAGAAGATCGCGCCGAAGATCCGGATGCCCGCATCGCCGAGCACGGCGCCGAACGCCTGGCCGGCGGGGTTGGCCGCCTGGCTCGACAGGTCGAGCGCGACGCCGGACGCCACGACGCCCAGGATCGCGAGGAAAAGGACGTAGCGCATGATGCCCGTCACGAGGATGCCCATGACCGACGCGCGGTGGACGGCGGGCACGTTCTCCGCGCCCACGTGGCCGGAGTCGAGGTAGCGGTGGGCCCCCGCGTACGTGATGTAGCCACCGACGGTGCCGCCCACGATGGTCGTGATCGTGGCGAAGTTCAGTTCGTCGGGCACGAGCGTCTGCCGCAGCGCGTCGCCGATCGGCGGCTGCGACGCGAACGCGACGATCACGGTGAGGACGACCATCCCGACGCCCATCACCAGCACGACGGCGTCGACGATCCTGCCGGCGCGCTTGAACAGGAAGATGCCGATCGCGAGCAGCGCCGAGATGAGGCCGCCGATCTTGGGGTCGATGCCGAGCAGCGCGTTCATGCCCAGGCCGGCGCCCGCGATGTTGCCGATGTTGAAGGCGAGCCCGCCGATCACGATGAGCACCGAGAGAACGTGTCCCGAGTACGGGATCGCCGCGTTCGCCAGCTCGCCGGCCCGCTTGCCGGACACTGTGATCAGGCGCCACACGTTCATCTGCAGTGCGAAGTCGATCAGCACGGACGCGAGGATCGCGAAGGCGAACGCGGCGCCGAGCTGGGCCGTGAACGTCGCGGTCTGGGTGATGAAGCCGGGGCCGATGGCCGACGTGGCCATCAGGAAGATCGCGCCGAGGATCGCTCCGCGGCGAGAGCGGACGAAGCCCGCCGCCCGCTCGGTGGTGGTGGTCGTGTCGGTCATGTCTACGCTCCTGGGGGAAGACGGTCGGCGGGGTGACGCGTCGCGGTGGGGCTCACGACGATGTGTGGAACAACATCCCACGGATTGTTCAACAATGAAAGTCGATCGTGTTTCATCCGCGTGACATCTCGTCCGGCGAGGCGGCCATAGGATTCCTCCATGCCCGCTCCCGACGAGACCCTCGCCGATGCGCTGCGCGAGCGGATCATCCTGGGCGAGTTCGCGCCGGGCACGCGCCTGTCGGAGACCGCGCTGGCCGAGCTGCTCGGCGTCTCCCGCAACACCCTGCGCGAGGCGTTCCGCGTGCTCTCCGAGCAGGGGCTGATCGAGCACGTCCCGCACCGGGGCGTGTCGGTCGCGTCCCCGACCGTGGCCGACGTCGTCGACATCTACCGGGCGCGGCGCTATATCGAGCAGGCGGCGCTCGCGGCCGGCTCACCCCTGCACCCGGCCGTGACCGACATGACCGCGGCGGTCGAGCGCAGCGAGGCGGGCCTCGAGGCCCGGGACTGGCGCGCCGTCGGCACCGCGAACATGGCGTTCCACGGCGCGATCGTGGCGCTTGCCGACAGTCCGCGCCTCGGCCGCCTGTACCGCGACATCGCCGCGGAGCTGCGGCTCGCGTTCCTCGAGATCGACAGCCCGGAGGCGCTGCACGCGCCGTTCGTGAGCCGCAACCGGGAGCTGCTCGAGACGTTCCTGACGCGCGGCGGAGCGGCCGCGGCGCAGGAGCTGCACGACTACCTCGTGTACTCCGAGCAGACGGTGCTCGGCGCGTTCACGCGTCAGCACCGGGGCTGACCTCAGCCGCGCAGCTCCCGCCACAGCGCATCCGCCTGCGCCAGCGTGTCGTCGATCGTGCCGGACGTGTCGATCACAACGTCGGCGAGCGCGAGCCGCTCCTCGTCCGAGACCTGACGCGCGACGCGGGAGCGCGCATCCTGCTCCGTCATGCCACGGTGCTCGATCATGCGGGCGACGCGGACGTCGGCCGGCGCGTGGGCGACGACGACCCTGTCCCACTCCCCCGTGCCCCTCGCCTCGGCAAGCAGCGGCACGTCGTACACGACGACGGCGTCGGGATCGGCATCCAGCGCCGCGCGGAACCGCCGCTGCGACTCGGCCTTCACCGCCGGGTGGACGATGCCGTTGAGCCGCGCCAGCCGCTCGGGATCGCCGAACACCATCGCCCCGAGCGCCGCCCGGTCGAGCTCTCCCGACGGCGTCAGCACGCCGTCGCCGAACTCCGCGGCGATGGCCGCCAGCACCGGCTGTCCCGGCTGCTGCAGCTCGCGCACGAGCGCGTCGGCGTCGATCACGACCGCACCGTGCTCGGCGAGCCGCCGTGCGATCGTCGACTTCCCGGAGGCGATCCCGCCCGTCAGCGCGATGAGTGGCATGGGCCCAGTCTTCCACCGCCGCTCACGAGCGGGAGTCGCGCGTCAGACCGTGCCCGCGGGCGGCCAGACGCCGATGATGATCGCCATGACGACGATCGTGACGAGCTCGTGCGCGATGTTCATGACGGTGAGCCCCGATGGCCGGCCCTCGAACGCGTCGTGCGTGATGAGGCGGGCGGCGGTGAATCCGGCCCACAGCAGGATCGCCGTCACCAGCGCCGAGGCGAAGTAGCTGCCCTCGTAGAAGTGCCACGCGATCGTCGCGGCGCCGGCGAGCACCCAGGCGGTGACGAAGCTGACCAGCACGGTCACGGCGATCGGCACGACGGCGTCCTTGCCGGTGCCCACCATCGACACGTTCGCGAGCTTCGCCCAGCGCGTGCCGAACACCTTCGGCGCGTACCAGACCGAGCCGACCACCATGCTCGACAGGGTCGCGAGGATGACGGTCCAGTAGTTGATCTCGGGAATCATGCGCTGACTGTATCGCCCGCGGAGTACTGTGCGTGGGGAACCGATCAGAAGGGCTCCGGATGAGCGTCGTGTTCCTCCTCACCACGCTCGTCGTGGTGGCCACGCCGGGCACCGGCGCGGTGTACTCCATCGCTGCCGGCCTCACCCGTGGCACCAGGGCGGGCGTCATCGCGGCGTTCGGGTGCACGCTCGGTGTCCTCCCCCACATGGTGGCCGCCATCACGGGGCTGGCGGCCATCCTGAACGCATCGGCGGTCGCGTTCGAGACGGTCAAGTGGCTCGGCGTCGCCTACCTGCTGTACCTCGCCTGGCAGACGCTGCGCGACCGGTCGCTGATCGACGTCGACGGCTCGGACGCTCCGGTGTCGTTCTGGCGCGTCATCCGGACCGCGGTGCTCATCAACCTGCTCAACCCGAAGCTCACGATCTTCTTCTTCGCGTTCCTGCCGCAGTTCGTTCCCGCCGGCGCCGCCGATGCGACGTGGCAGATGACGGGCCTCAGCCTCGTGTTCATGGCGGTGACCTTCGTGGTCTTCGCGCTCTACGGCACATTCGCCGCGACCATGCGCACGCAGGTCATCACGCGCCCGAAGGTCATGGCCTGGCTGCGGCGCACGTTCGCCGCGACCTACCTGCTGCTCGCGGGCCGCCTCGCCGTCGAATCGCGCTGAGCCTGTGGTTCCGGCGCCGGATCAGTGCCCGGATCCGTCGTCCCAGCGGAAGCGTCCGCCCTTCGCCTCGAACTCGCGGGTGACGGCCGCGCGGAGCGCGGGATCGGCGAGGTAGTCGACCGCCGCGACCGCGAGGCCCGTGGCGGCGTCGGCGAGGGCGTCGAACGCGGGCGGGTGGACGGTCCACTCAGCGAACGCCGGGTTGTGCGGCCGGATGTCATCCGGTCCGCCGAGCCCGATCGACGGGTGGATCGAGGGAACGTACTGGCTGACGTTCCCCATGTCGGTGGACGCCCCGCCCTGCGGCGTCACGAGCGGCGGAGGCGGGAGCACATGGCCGCGCGAGCGCAGCGCGACCGCCCACCGCCGGGTGAGCTCGATGTTGACCTCGAGGGGCAGATACGGCGGCACGGGGTCGACGACGAGCTCGGCGCGCGTGCCCGTCGAGAGCGCGGCCGCCTCGAGCACCGCGACCACGCGGTCCGTCAGGGCCTTCAGCGTGTCGATTCCGGCCGAACGCACGTAGAACAGGGCCGAGGCGCGCTCGGGCACGACGTTCGGCGCGGCGCCGCCGTCGGTGATGATGCCGTGGACGCGGTCGATCGGCAGGATGTGCTGCCGCAGCTGCGCGACGCCCTGGTAGGCCGTCACCGCCGCGTCGAGCGCGTTGAGCCCCAGCCACGGCGCGGCCGCGGCGTGGCTCGCACGCCCGTGATACGTGACGGCCACCCGGCGCACGCCCGTCGTGCGGTGGCCGACGATCGACTCGGTCGCCGCCCCCGGATGCACCATTCCGGCCGCGTCGACGTCGTCGAAGCCACCGGCCCGCAGGATGAGCTCCTTGCCGCCGCCGTTCTCCTCGGCCGGCGTGCCGATCAGCGACAGGCGCCCGCCGAGACGCTCGACGACCGGAGCCGCGGCGAGGAACGCCCCGACGGCCGCGCCGGCGATGATGTTGTGCCCGCACGCGTGGCCGACGCCCGGCAGCGCGTCGTACTCGGCGATGAGCGCGAAGTGCGGGCCCGTGGTGCCGACCGTCGCGCGCAGCGCGGTGTCGAGGCCGTACGCCCCCACCTCGGGCTCGATGCCTTGCCGTGCGAGCAGCGCGGCGACGCGCGCGACCGAGCGATGCTCCTCGAAGCCGATCTCCGGATCGTCGTGAAGCGCGACAGCGAGCGCCTCGAGCTCGGGCCGCAGCGCGTCGACCGCACCGGAGAGCTCGGCGCGCACGGCCTCTCCCGCGCCGTCGAACGCCGACGCCTCGACCACCGGCTCGGGCGTCGCCTCGGCGGCGGTGCGGCGCTGGTACTCGAGATACGTCTCGAGCGGATCCGTCACAGCGTCACCGTCTCGCCATCCGCGGTGCGCACCGTGAGCCGGTACCGGGCGGGCTCGCCCTCGACGACGTCCGCGACGGATCCGTCCGGCAGGCCGAGCGCGGCGTGGATCGCCCGCAGCGGCTCGGGGTCCGGCTCGACGCGCTCGAACGACACGATCTCGAGCGTCGGGATGTCGCTCAGGCCGGGCTGCTCGGTCGCGCCCCAGTCGATCAGGAACGGCGCCTGGAAGCCGGCGTCGCCGCGCGTCAGGCGCCACTCGAGCAGCACGCCGTCGGGACGGCGCCGCGACAGGTCCCACACGTCGCCCGGGTCGTAGCCGCGCTCGCGCGACCCGGCCACCACGCCGTCGATGTCGTCGGGATGGATCGCGTACGTGACGATCCGCGGGCCGTCGAGCTCGTGGATCCCGAACGTCGTCGGCGCCGTCTCGTGCGGCACGGCCGGATCCGGTCCGATCAGCTCGACGTAGTGCGGAACGCGGCGGCCATCGACCGTCAGCGCGACGAGCGCGTTCGCGGTGCCCGTGGGGTGCGAGCCGCCCGGCGCCGCCGTGACGCCCGTGCGCTCGGCGAACCACGAGACGACCTCGCCGAGGTCGGGCCCCGCGATGACGACGTGATCGAGCAGGCGCGGTACGCTCACCGGCCGGCCTCCGCCCGGCGCGCGGGGACCTCGGGCTCGCCGAGCGACAGCATCAGCCGGTTCGCCCAGTTGAAGAACGCCGCGCCGTTGACGATGTCGAGGATCTCCGCGTCGTCGAAGCCCGCCGCGCGCAGCCGCGCGATGTCGTCGCCGCCGAAGGACAGCGGCGTCTCGGCGAGCGAGACCGACGCGGACACGACCGCGTTCCAGCGCTCGTCGCCGACGTCGGCGCCGACGCCCTCGTCGAGCAGGCGCTGCACGTCGTCGCCGCGCCCGGATTCGCGCGTCGCCGCGGCCGCGTGGACCGAGGCGCAGAACACGCAGCCGTTGTGGCGCGACGTCGCGGCCGCCGCCAGCTCGCGCTCGGCGCGGCCGACCCCGCCCGAGGTGTTGAAGAAGATGTCGAGGTCGGTCAGGGTGCGGGCCTTGAGCGCCGCGGGGTCGCGTGCGAGCAGCCGGAAGTACGGCATCTTCGCCCGCGCCGGCTGGATGAGCGCGTTGTGCTGCTCGGGGGTCAGCTCCTCCTCCGCCACGGGCGCGAGCCAGGGCACCCAGCCGAGGCCCTCCTGAGTGAAGCGATCCGGGCGCGCGAGGGCGGGGTGGTCGGTGACGAGGTCGGTCATCGCTGGGCTCCTTCGACGGTCGCTGCTTCGGATGATGCCGGATTCTCCGCGAGTACGCGCAGCCCCCAGGCGGCGCGCAGCTGGAAGGTCAGGAACGCCACGAGCTGCGAGAGCTTCACGATGTCGTCGGCCGACCAGCCGGTCGCGACGAGCTCCCGCAGCGCGTCCGGAGCCGACTCGCGCGGGCGGAACACAAGGAGGTGGGTGTGCGCGAGCGCGGAGGTGAGACGCGCGCCGAGCCCCAGCGATTCGGCCGGTTCCCAGACAGGGCCGGGCGTGCTCTCGGACGCAAGTCCGGGCTCGCGGTACACGCCGTACGGACCCGAGCCCGCGCCGTCGGCCGCCGCGGCGGCGACGGCCTCGACGAGCTCGGGCGCCTCGTCGCCGAGCAGGTCGGCGTAGAACGACGCCGCCTGCTCGAACCCGTGCCGCTGTGCGACGAACGCGGCGACCGCGTACCGCTCGGAGAGCGGGAACGTTCCGGGATCGGCGGGCTCGAGCAGGGCCTCGAAGCTCAGCTGCGCGTTCTCCTTCGCCTGCGGGCGCAGGGCGCGCACGTCCTGCAGCGGGCTGCCCGGGGCGATGCCGGCGAGCAGGTCGATGATGTCGGTGCTCATCGGGCTCCTTCTGTTCTCGGTGGACGGTTGCTCAGGTGGAGCTCAGGCGTGGATCCGGTGGACGGCGCGCAGGGATTCCGCCGCCTCGTCTCCGACGTCGTAGCCGAGGCGCGGCGCGACCTCGGTGGCGAGCAGCTCGAGCGAGCGCAGCGTCATCTCGTGCGGCGCGTCGACCGAGTGGATCTGGAACGACACGTCCGTCGACGCGGCGATCGCGCGATCCGCCGCGAGGGAGGCGGCCACCTCGTCGGGAGTGCCGATGTGCGAGTCGGTCAGGCGCGCCAGGTCGTCGATGCCGAGGCCCGACGTGTCGATGCCGAGCATTCCCTCCGCGAGCTCGCGCAGGCCGGGCTCGGCGAGCTCGAGCACGCGCGTGCGGTTCTCCTCGTCCACGACGACCGCCGTGCGGGACGCGAGCACGCGGAACGGCGCCCCCTCGGGCAGCGCGTCGCGGTACGCGTCGATGATCGGCAGCTGCACCTCGTGAAGCGGCAGGTCCTGTGCGCCGGGACGCGGCTGCGTCCGCGACAGCAGCAGGCCGTCGCCGTCGCGCCCGGCGCGGATGCCGCCCTCGACCGAGAACGTCGCCTGCCAGATCCGGCGGTCGAGGTCCCCCGCCGCGGGATAGATGCGCGCGTCGGTGCCCCGGATGCCGCGGCCCGCGAGCGCATCCCGGAACACCGCGAAGTGCTCCGCGAAGATCTCCCGTCGCTGCTGCGGATCGCGACCGAACGGCGCGAAGGACGACGGGGTGCCGCCGGAGGCGACACCGAGCTGCACGCGCCCGCCGCTCAGCGCGTCGAGCACGCTCGCGTCCTCCGCCGCACGCAGGGGGTCGTCGATCGGCAGCGTCACGACGCCGGTCGCGAGGGCGATGCGCGACGTGCGCTCGGCGGCCGCGGCGAGCAGCACGAACGGGGACGGCAGCCCACCCTCCGTCTCGCCGAAGTGATGCTGCGCCACCCAGGCCGAGGCGAAGCCGGATCGCTCGGCCTGCGCGATCTGCTCGAGCGCGAAGCGATACCGGTCGGCGGCCGGGGCGTCCTCCAGCAGTCTCGTGAAGAATCCGATGCGGGGGCCGGTCATGCGCTCTCCTCCTGGTGTGGTGTCGTGAGGGCGGGGCGGAGTGCCGCGCCGGGGATCGCGTCCAGCAGCCGGCGCGTGTACGGGTGCTCGGGCGATGCGAACACGCGCGCCGTGGCGCCGTGCTCGACCTGCCTTCCCCGCTGCAGCACCGACACGGTGTCGGCGATCTGGCGCACGACCGCGAGGTCGTGCGAGATGAACACGTACGTGAGCGACAGCTCGTCCTGCAGCCGCGCGAGCAGCCGCAGGATCTGCGCCTGCACGGTCACGTCGAGCGCCGACACCGCCTCGTCCAGCACCACGAGCTCGGGTTCGAGGATCAGCGCGCGGGCGATCGCGACGCGCTGCCGCTGACCCCCCGACAGCTCGGCGGGACGCCGGTGCGCGATCTCGGGAGCGAGCGCGACGAGGTCGAGGTGGTGCGCCACCTTCTCGGCGCGCTGGGTGCGCGTTCCGAGGCCGAAGTTCTCGAGCGGCTCGGCGAGGATCCGCCCGATCGTCTGGCGCGGATCCAGGGAACCGTACGGGTTCTGGTACACCAGCTGCGCGACCCGCCGGAAGGCGCGCGCGTCGTGTTTGGCGGTCACGTCGACGTCGCCGACGCGGATGGATCCGCCCGTCGGGCGGTTCAGGCCCGCGATGCTGCGCCCCGTCGTGGTCTTGCCGGATCCGGACTCGCCGACGAGCGCGTGCGTCGTGCCGCGTGCGACCGTGAACGAGACGTCGTCGACCGCGACGAAGGGCTGCTGTCCGGTGCCGCGGAACTCCTGACGCAGGCCGCGCACCTCGACCAGGGGGCGCTCCCCCGGCGCGGCCTCGTGCGGAACGCGCTCGACGATGCGGGCGAGCGACGGCGCATCCGCCAGCAGCGTGCGGGTGTACGCGGCGTCCGGCGTCGTGAGCACGCGCGCCGACGGGCCGGTCTCCTCGACGCGACCGCCGCGCATCACGACGATCGAGTCGGAGTGGTCGGCGGCGACCGCGAGGTCGTGAGTGATGAACAGCACGCCGCTTCCCGATTCGGTGCGCAGCTTGTCGAGCAGGTCGAGGACGCGGCGCTGCACGGTCACATCGAGCGCACTCGTCGGCTCGTCGGCGATCACGAGCTCGGGCTCGAGCGCGAGCGCCGCGGCGATCAGCACGCGCTGACGCATGCCGCCGGAGAGCTCGTGCGGGTACTGGCGGGCGCGGCGCTCGGGGTCGTCGATGTCGACGCGCTCGAGCAGCTCGAGCACACGCGCCTCGATCTTCCTGCGGTCCTTCCAGCCGTGGATCCGCAGCGCCTCGCTCACGCTCGATCCGATCGTCGCGACGGGGTTGAGAGACGTGCCCGGATCCTGCGGGATCAGCGCGACGCAGCGCCCGCGCAGCCCGCGCCAGCGGCGCTCCGAGAGGCCGACGAGCTCGGTCGCGCCGCTCTTGCGCTCGTTCAGCAGGATGGATCCGTCCGCGATGCGCCCGTTGCGGGCGAGCAGGCCGATCGCCGACTGCGCGACGGTGGACTTTCCGGATCCGGACTCGCCGACGAGCGCCGTGGTCCGGCCCGGCTCGACGTCGAAGGAGACGCCGTCCACGGCGGTGACCTCGCCGCGCGAGGTGCGGTATGCGACCCGCAGGTCGCGGATCTCCAGCAGCGTCATGCGCGGTCCTCTCGTCCGATCGCCTGGCTCAGGCGGTTCGTCGCCAGCACAACGAGCGCCACGACGGCGCCGGGGAGCACCGTGAGCCACCATGCGGTCGCGACGTAGCTGCGGCCCTCGGCGATCAGCAGACCCCACTCGGGCGTGGGCGGCGGTGCGCCGTACCCGAGGAACCCGAGCGTCGAGATCTGCAGGATCGCGGAGCCCAGCTGCAGCGCCGCCAGCGCGATCACGGGCGTGAGGGAGTTCGGCAGGATGTGCCGCCACAGCACTCCGACGAACGTGCCGCCGGAGCCGTACGCCGCCTCAACGAACTCCGTCGAGCGCACGCTGACGACCTGGGATCGCGCCAGCCGCGCGAACACCGCGATCGAGGTCACGCCGACCGCGATGGCCGCGTTCGTGGTGCCGAAGCCGAGCAGGATCACGACGCTCAGCGACAGCAGCAGGGCCGGGATCGCGAGCAGCACGTCGACGAGGCGCATCAGGATCTCCTCGAGCGCTCCGCCCACCGCGCCGGCGGTCACGCCGATCGCGGTGCCGGCGATGAGGCCGACGGCGACGGCGACGACCGCGGCGGTGATCGACTGCGACGCGCCGTGCACCACGCGGGTGTACAGGTCGCGGCCGGTGGCGTCGGTGCCGAAGATGTGCGCGGCGCTGGGCGCCTGCAGCGCGACCCCGGACGACTCGGTGGGGCTTCCCGGCGCGAACAGTCCCGGCGCGAGAGCCCACGCGAGCGCGGCGAGGATGACGAGGATCGGGATGAGCGTGCCGGGGCGCAGCAGGGCGCGCCAGTCGATGCGGGCGAGGCCGCGCGGGGCGGAGACGGCGAGCGTCATGCGACCACCTCCTTCTTCGCCGCGTCGGCGAATCGGCGGATGCCGGATCCCCGTCGCAGGCGCGGATCCAGCACGGGGTACAGCAGGTCGACCACGAGGTTGATCGCCACGAACACGACGGTCGAGAGGATCACGACCGCCAGCAGCACGGGGGTGTCGCGGTTGGCGACGGCCTGCGCCGTGAGCTGGCCGAGACCCGCGCGCGCGAACACCGCCTCGGTGACCACCGCACCGCCGACGAGCTCGCCGAACAGCAGTCCCGCCATCGTCAGCGTGGGAACGAGCGCGTTGCGGGCGACGGTGCGCCACACAAGCCACGACGTGCTCGCGCCACGCGCCTTGACGACCGTGACGAACGGCTGCTCGCGCACCTCGTCGATGCTGCGCATCAGCACCTGGGCGAGGGGGGCCGCGATCGGGATCGCGAGCGTCACGACCGGCAGGATGAGCGCCTCGACCGGATCCGCGCCGATCACCGGCACCCAGCCGAGCCGGAACGAGAAGACCTGCACGAGCACGATGCCGATCCAGAACACCGGCAGCGAGACGAGGAACGGCGGGATCCCCCGGAACAGCCGCCGCAGCCAGGTGGCGCCGCCGTACGTGGCCGTGAAGGCGATCGTGACCGCGAGGAACACGGCCGCCCCGAGCCCGAGCGACGCGAGGATGAGCGTCGGCGGGAGCGACGTCGCGATCAGCGCACCGACCGCGGCGCCGTTCGCCACGGAGTAGCCGAACTCGCCGCGGAGCACCCCCAGCGTCGAGTCGACGTACCGCTCGATCAGACTGCGATCGGCGCCGTACGTCGCCCGGATCTCGGCCAGCTGCTCCTGCGAGAGGCCGAGCTCCGGGCTGCCGAAGCGCGCCAGCACCGCGTCGCCGGGGAGCGCCGCCAGCAGCAGGTACGCGACGGTGTACGTGAGGGCGAGGACGAGAAGCGCCTGCCCCACCCGCCTGAGGATGTAGCCCATCCGGCGCGGGTCAGCGGTCGAGCCACGCGGCGTAGAACCACGGACGGCCGACCGACTCGGTGGCGAAGCCCTGCACGTCGGCGCGGAGCCCGAACACCTGCGGCTCCTCGAAGATCGGCAGGAAGTACGCGTTCTCGGCGATGTGACGCTGCGCCGCCTCGGACGCGGCCTGCCGCTCCTCGGTCGTGGGGGCCGACGCGATCGCCTCGAGCAGCGCGTCGAGCTCGGGATCGCCGACGCTGTCGTCCTCGTTCGAACGGTTCAGCAGCGCGTTGCGGTTGTCGCTGTGGAACTGCGACTTGATCACGTCGAAGTCCGCACGGCCGACCATCGAGTGGTACACCTGGATCGTGTCGGCCGAGAGCGACGCCTCGGTCTGCGCGGCCTGGTCGCCGGGGAAGAGCTCGACCTCGATGCCGATCTGCGCGAGCTGCTCCTGCACGAGCGTGACGACGTCCTTCGAGCGCGGCTGCGGCAGCGCCTCGTTGAACGTCAGGCTGAGGCGCTGACCGTCCTTCTCGCGGATTCCGTCCGATCCGACGGTCCATCCGGCCTCGTCCAGCAGCGCGGCGGCTTTCTCGGGGTCGTACGCGTAGTACTCCGAGGTGTCGAGGTAGCCGAGGGCAGTGTGGGCGAGCGCGCCGGTCGCGAGCGGGTAGCTGTCGGAGAACAGCGTCGAGACGATCGCCTCGCGGTCGACGCCGGCGATGATCGCCTGGCGCACCTTCAGGTCGGACAGCACCTCGTTGCGGAACCGCAGGCTGAAGCCGTTGTTCACGCCGTTGGTGCTCGCCGAGTGAAGCGCGAGGCCGTCGGCCGCGAACTGCGCCTCGTCGGGCGCGTACACGTCGCGCGCGATGTCCGCCTGACCGGCGACGACGGTGCCGACGCGCACGCTGCTCTCCCCCGCGACCGTGTAGGTCACGCCCTCGAGCAGCGGGGCGCCCTGGTGCTCGAGCGAGGGCGGCGCCCAGTCGTAGTCCTCACGGGCCGTGATCGACAGCTCGGTGCCGATCTTCTCGTCCGAGATCACGAACGGACCGGATCCGATGACCGTCGTCGCGTTGCCCGGGCCGAACTCCTCGTTCGTCTTCTCGAGCGTGGCATTCGAGACCAGGCCGGAGTTGATGGTCGACACCGCCTGCGCGAAGCCCGGCGCGGGAGCGGAGAAGTGGAACTTCACCGTGTCCTCGTCGACGACCTCGCCGTGGTCGTAGTTGTTGATCGCCTCGGACACGGGCAGCGCACGATCGGTGTCGCCCTTGCCGTACAGGTCGAAGTTCTTCACGACGTTCTCGGCATCCAGCGGCGTGCCGTCGGAGTAGGTGACGCCCTGCCGGATGTCGAACGTGTACTCGGTCGCGTCCTCGTTCACCTCGGGCAGGTCGGTGGCGATCCACGGCTCGAGCTCGAGCGTCTCGGGGTTCTGGTACAGCAGGCGGTCGGTGATGTTGTTCACGATGCCGCCGTTGGGGTAGAAACCGGCGGACGGCGGGTAGAGCGTCGTCCACGTCTGCGGCTCGAGGTACGTGAGCGTGCCGCCGGCCTTGGGCTCCCCCGGCGCGGCTCCGGTCTCGCTCTGCGTGCCCGCCGCACAGCCCGCGACCATGGCCGTCACGGCCGCCAGGGCGATCGTGGCGCGAAGCAGACGCGGGGCGCGGATGCGGGGGGTTCGGGACATGGTGGAGTCTCCTCGTGTACAGGGGCTGTGGCGCCAGTTCACCATGTCCATAGGGAGTCGTGCGCGGCGCGCTTCATGCGACGTCACACAGCGAGGGGCGACGGCCGGATGCGCCCGTCGGCGCCCGGGAGTTCAGGCGTCGATCGTCAGCAGGATGCCGTCGTCGGTGCGCGTCGCCGACACCTGCCGCAGGTCGGCGACGGCGTGCGTCGGGTCGTGCGCGACGGCGGCCGCTCCCACCCCGATGACGCGCATTCCGGCGGCGCGCGCGGCCTGGATCCCCGCGTGCGAGTCCTCGAACACAACGCAGTCGGCGGGAGTGATCCCCAGGATCTCGGCGGCCCGCAGGAAGCCCTCCGGATGTGGCTTGCTCGCGCGCACGTCGTCCGCGGTCACGGCGATCTCGGGGACGTCGAGACCGGCGGCCGTCATGCGCGCACGGGCGAGCCCGAGGTCGGCCGACGTCACGAGCGCGTGCGGCGCATCCTTCAGGGCCCGCAGCAGGGCCGCGGCCCCGGGGATCTCGACGACACCGTCGGTCTCGGCCGTCTCGCGTGCGAGCATCTCGCGCGACTCCGCGAGGTTGATCTCCACCGGCCGGTCCGGCAGCAGCACCGCCATGCTGTTCGTCGCCTGACGCCCGTGCACAAGTGCGAGGACGGCGTCCGGATCCAGGCCCTGCTTCTCGGTCCACTCGAGCCACAGCCGCTCGACGACGGCGGTCGAGTCGACGAGGGTCCCATCCATGTCCAGCAGCACGGCTCGCGCTTCGAGGGTGATCGTCACACCAGCACGCTACCCGGGTTCGCGACGGCCCCGCCCTTGCCGGTGTCGGCGGTGGGGAATACGGTGAGCGCGTCCACCCCGGATACGCGAGAGAGGTCAGTCATGGCACACGGCGACGTCACCCACCTGGAGATCCCGGTCAACGACCTGGAGAGCGCGAAGGACTTCTACGCCGATCTGTTCGGCTGGGAGATCAGTGCGCCGCCCGGGTTCGAGGAGTATCCGATGTGGCAGAACCCCAACAAGATCTCGGGCGGTGCGCTGACGCCGCGCGAGGACGGCTTCACGCAGCCGCGCTCGATCGTCGAGGTCGACTCGATCGACGACACGCTGGCGAAGGTCACCGCCAACGGCGGCAAGGTTCTCAAGGAGCGCGAGGCGATCACCGAGACGAGCTGGTGGGCCCTGTTCGAAGACCCCGACGGCAACGTCCTCGGTCTCTTCGAAGGCAGCATGGAGGGCTGACCGCCGTCCGACGTCAGCGCGAGAGCAGCTGGCGCTTCGAGCTGATCACGCCGGTGTCGAAGCCGGCGAGGTGAAGGCCGCCGTGGAAGCGGGCGTGCTCGATCTTGACGCAACGATCCATCACGACCGCGAGCCCGGCGGCCTCGGCGATCGCCGCGGCCTCCTCGTTCCACGACCCGAGCTGCAGCCACAGCGTCTTGGCGCCGACGTCGACCGCCTCCTGTGCGACGCCCGGGAGGTCCTCGTCACGACGGAACACATCCACGAGGTCCGGCACCACCGGCAGGTCGGCCAGCGACGCGTACGCCGGGCGACCCAGGATCGTCGTCGCCCGCGGGTTGACGAAGTACACGTCGTACGGCGAGCTCGACAGCAGGTAGGTCGCGACGAAGAAGCTCGCGCGCGCGGGGTTGTCGGACGCCCCGACGATCGCGATCGACTTCGTGCGGCGCAGGATGTCGTAGCGCTCCTGCGCGCCCGGTCCGACCCACGTGCGGCCGGCGACCGGCTCCTTCGCCCAGGGCAGCTCGCAGGCCACCAGTCCGGCGTTGCTCATCGCGTGACTCCCGTCGCCTGCGTGAGGGCCTGATCCAGGTCCCAGATGATGTCCTCGGCGTCCTCGAGTCCGACCGAGATGCGGATCAGGTCGGCCGGGACCCCGGCGGCGACGAGCTGCTCGGGCGTGAGCTGCTGGTGCGTCGTGGATGCCGGATGGATCACCAGGGTACGCGCGTCGCCGATGTTCGCGAGGTGCGACGCGAGCCGCACGGAGTCGATGAAGGTCTCCCCCGCGGCGCGCGCGGCAGCCGCGCGCGCGTCGTCGTCGGCGTGCTCGCCCGCGGGGTTCACCCCGAAGGCGAACACCGAGCCGGGCCCGAGCGGGAAGTACTTCTCGGCGCGCTCGCGGTGCGGGTGACCCTCGAGCCCCGCCCACGTCACGAAGGACACCCGCGGATCGGTCGACAGCCACTCCGCGACCACCCGCGCGTTCGCGACGTGCGCGTCGATCCGCTGCGGCAGCGTCTCCACTCCCTGCAGCAGGTTGAACGCGGCCTGCGGGCTCAGCGCGGGACCGATGTCGCGCAGCTGCTCGCTGCGGAGCTTCGTGAGGAACCCGTACTCGCCGAAGTTGTCCCACCACCTGATGCCGCCGTACGACGGCACGGGCTCGGTCATCGTGGGGAACTTCCCGTTGCCCCAGTCGAACCTGCCGGCCTCGATCACGATGCCGCCCAGGGTCGTCCCGTGGCCGCCGAGGAACTTCGTCACCGAGTGGATGACGATGTCGGCGCCGTGCTCGAGGGGCCGCGTGAGGTACGGGGTCGCGAGCGTGGAGTCGACGACGAGAGGCACGCCCGCGGCATGCGCGACCTCCGCGAGGCCCGCGATGTCGGCGACCTCGCCGCCCGGGTTGCCGATCACCTCGGTGTAGACGACCTTCGTGTTCGGCCGGATGGCGGCGGCGAAGTCGGCCGGGTCGCTCGAGGCCACGAACGTGGTGTCGACGCCGAACCGGCGCAGGGTGACGTCCAGCTGCGTGACGGTGCCGCCGTACAGCTGCGCCGAGGCGACAACGTGGTCGCCGGCGCCGACGAGCGCGGCGAACGTGATGAACTCGGCGCTCATGCCGCTCGCGGTGGCGACGGCGCCGATCCCGCCCTCGAGCGAGGCGAGGCGCTCCTCGAGGGCCGCGACCGTGGGGTTGCCGATGCGCGAGTAGATGTTCCCGTACTTCTGCAGCGCGAACAGGTTCGCGGCGTCCTTCGCGTCGTCGAACACGAACGACGTCGTCTGGTAGATCGGCACGGCGCGGGCGCCGGTGGCGGCGTCGGGCGAGCCGCCGGCATGCAGCGCGCGGGTGCGGAACCCGAAACGGTGCTCCTCGGATCTCGACTCGGTCATGCGGTCTCCTTCTGGTTCTGAGCGGCAGCCACCGCGGCGCGGACGCCGTCGACGGCCCACGGGTTCTGCAGCGACGTGGTGTCTCCGAGCGGGTCGCCCTGCCACAGCTGCGCGAGCAGGCGGCGCAGGATCTTGCCCGAGCGCGTCTTCGGCAGCTCGGGGACGAAGACGACGTGCTTCGGCTTCGCGACGGGTCCGATGTCGCGGGCGACCTGGGCGCGCAGCGCGTCCACGTCGACCGGCTCGCGGACGGCGACGAACGCCGCGACCGCCTGTCCGGTGAGCGGATCAGCGACGCCCGCGACGCCCGCCTCGCCGACGGCGGGGTGCGCGACGAGCGCCGACTCGATCTCGATGGTGGAGAGCCGGTGGCCCGACACGTTCACGACGTCGTCGAGGCGGCCGAGGATCCAGATGTAGCCGTCCTCGTCCACCGTCGCGCCGTCACCCGCGACGTAGTAGCCGCCGTGCGGGCCCTTGCCCGCGTAGGGGGCCCAGTACGAGTCGCGGTAGCGCTCCGGGTTCCCCCACACGGTGCGGGCCATTCCCGGCCACGGGCGCCGCACGACGAGCGTGCCGGATCGTCCCGGTGCGACGGGCTCGCCGCTCTCGTCGACGACGGCCGCATCGATGCCGGGGAGCGACACCGTGGCCGATCCCGGTTTCAGCGTCGTGACGCCGGGCAGCGGCGCGATCATCGCGGCGCCCGTCTCCGACTGCCACCAGGTGTCGACCACGGGAAGCTCGTCGCGGCCGTGGTTGCGGCGGAACCACACCCACG
Organism: Microbacterium paludicola; assembly: GCF_039529675.1. NCBI lineage: Bacteria > Bacillati > Actinomycetota > Actinomycetes > Micrococcales > Microbacteriaceae > Microbacterium > Microbacterium paludicola. The sequence continues at coordinate 254,130 of NZ_BAAANG010000003.1, read as the reverse complement.
CCTCGGGGTTGATCGCCTCGCCCACCGTGCCCAGCAGCCGCAGCGTCGACAGGTCGTACCCCTCGGGGATCCGCTCGCCCCACCAGGTCATGAACGTCCGGATCAGCGTGGGCGCCGTGTAGTACACCGTCACGCCGTAGCGCTGGATGATCTCGAGGTGCCGCTCCTGCGTGGGGGTGTCGGGCGTTCCCTCGTAGATCACCTGGGTCAGGCCGTTCGACAGCGGGCCGTACAGCTCGTAGGTGTGCGCGGTGACCCACGCGAGATCCGCTGTGCACCAGTGGACGTCATCCGGCTTCGCGTCGAAGTGCGCCCAGTGCGCCCAGCTCGCGTGCGTCAGGTAGCCGCCGGACGTGTGCACGAGGCCCTTCGGCTTCCCGGTCGTGCCGGAGGTGTAGATGATGAACAGCGGATGCTCGGCGTCGAACGCGACGGGCTCGTGCGTCTCGGGGGCGGTGTCGACCACGTCGTGCCACCACACGTCCCGCCCGTCCGTCCACGGGACGTCCTGGCCCGTGCGGCGCACGACGAGCACGTGCTCGAGGTGCGGCACGTCGGCGGCGGCCCTGTCGGCGGCCGACTTGACCTCCACGGCGCTGCCGCGGCGCCATTGTCCGTCGCTCGTGACGAGCAGCTTCGCGCCGGTGTCCTCGATCCGGAATCGCACCGCCTCGGCCGAGAAGCCGCCGAACACCAGGGAGTGCACGGCGCCGATCCGCGCGCACGCGAGCGCGGTGACGACCGTCTCGATCAGGACGGGAAGGTAGACGACCACGCGGTCGCCGGGCTCGATGCCGAGCGACAGCAGGCCGTTCGCCGCCTGCGAGACGCGGCGCTGCAGGTCGGCGTAGGTCACGGCGACGCGGTCGCCGGGCTCGCCCTCGAAGTGAAGCGCGACCTTGTCGCCGCGGCCCGCCTCGACGTGGCGGTCGACGCAGTTGTACGCGACGTTGAGGCGCCCGCCGACGAACCACCGCGCGGCGGGGACGCTCAGCGCGCCGTCCGCGCCGGGTTGCGGCGGCTGCCACTCGTGCGCGGTGTGCCAGGTCTCGGCCCAGTCGAGACGCCGGGCGGCTTCCTCCCAGAAGGCGACCGGATCGGCGGCCGCCCGGTCATACGCCTCCGCGCCGACGTTGGCCTGCGCGGCGAAGTCGGCCGGCGCCGGGTAGGCGCGGGTCTCGGTGAGGCGGGCCTCGTCGATCACGGTCTCGCTCACAGCCACCTCCGCAGCACGGCGCGCTCGAACAGCACGAGCAGCGCATTTGTCAGGGTGCCTAGCAGCGCGAGCAGCACGATCGCGAGCAGGATCCGGTCGACGCGTCCCGTCGTTCCCGAGTCGGACAGCAGCCAGCCGAGGCCCATCGAGGCGCCGAGCAGCTCGGCCGCGACGAGGAAGAGCCATGCCTGCGCCATCGCCAGTCGCAGGCCCGAGACGAGCGAGGGGACGACGGCGGGAAGCTGGATCGTGCGCAGCAGCGACCAGCCGCGCAGGCCGAACGAGCGGCCGGCCTCGACGAGGTGCGGGTCGACGCGGCGCAGCGCCGCGGCGACGGTCGTGTAGACAGGGAAGAACGCGCCGATCGCGATGAGCGTGATCTTCGACTCCTCGCCGATGCGCAGCCACAGGATCAGCAGGGGCACCCACGCGAGCGACGGCACGGCGCGCAGCGCGACGAGCGTCGGGCTGAGCAGGATGTCGCCCAGCCGCGACAGGCCGACGATCGACGCGGCCGCCAGGCCGATCACCGCGCCGGCAAGGAAGCCGATCACGACGCGCTGCGTCGAGATCGCGATGTGCAGGCCCAGGTCGCCGTTCTCGAGCAGCTGGCCGGCCGCCTGCACCACGGCGAAGGGCCCGGGAAGGCGGTAGGCGGGCACCAGGCCGCCGGCCGTGACGAGGTGCCAGACCAGGATGACCAGCACGGGCAGCAGCAGGCCGCCGAGGATGCGGGTCGATCGCCGCGTCCAGAACGGGCGGGCTGCCGCGTCCGCGCGCGCCGCGGCGGCGGGGGCGTCGCCGCCCACCGCCGCAGCGTTCGGCTGGGACGTCACTTGCCCGTTGCCTGCTTCGCGAAGCTGTCCTCGACGATCGAGTCGAGGGCGTCCGCGACGGCCTGCTCGCCGCCGGCGACGTCGCCGGAGTCGACGATCACCGGCGCGATCTTCTCGAGGACCGCGAGCTGGTCCTCACCGGGCACACCCGAGACATCCAGGTTCGAGCGCTCCTGGATGACGGTGGCGGCGACCTCGGGGGCGATGCCGGCGGCCTCCGCGAGCAGCGCCGCGGTCTCCTCCGGGTGCTCAAGGGCCCAGGCGCGGGCCTCCTCGTACGCGTCGACGACGACCTGCGCCACGTCGCCGTGGTTGTCGATGAACTCCTCGGTCGCGTTCAGGAACCCGTACGTGTTGAAGTCGACGTTCCGGTAGATGAGCTTCGCGCCCGACTCGACTTCGGCGGCCGCCATGATCGGGTCGAGGCCCGCCCACGCGTCGACCGAGCCGCCCTCGAGGGCCGCGCGGCCGTCGGCGTGCTGCAGGTTCTGCACCTCGACGTCGTCGACCGACAGGCCGGCCTCCTCGAGCGCCTGCAGCAGGAAGAAGTACGGGTCGGTGCCCTTCGTCGCGGCGATCGAGGCGCCCTCGAGCTGCTCGGCCGAGGTGATGTCGCTGTCCGCGCCGACGACGATCGCCGACCACTCGGGCTGCGAGTAGATGTCGATGACCTTGATGGGCGAGCCGTTGGCGCGCGCGAACAGCGCGGCCGAGCCGGCGGTCGAGGCGATGTCCGCCGATCCGGAGCGCAGCAGCTCGTTCGCCTTGTTCGATCCGGCGGACTGCACCCACTCGACGGTGACGTCGTCGCCGAGCGCCTCCTCGATGAGACCCTGGTCCTTCACGACAAGGCTGAGCGGGTTGTAGGTCGCCCAGTCGACGGTGACCGTGTCGGTCGACCACTCGCCGGGGGCTTCGGCACCGGAGGCGTCGGCGGGAGCCGCGGCGTTCTCACCGGCAACGCATCCCGTGGCGAGCATCGCCATGGCGCCCGTGAGGAGGATCGCGGGGGCTGTGCGGCGGATGACGGTGCTCATCGGTTCTCCTTGGATGCGAGCTGGTGGTGATGGGTGGGCACGCCGAGTCCCTCGAGGAGGGTGGCGCGCAGGTCCGCGAGCGTGCGGTCCGCACGGTCGCGAGGTCGTGTTCCAGGGACGGTGACGACCCGGGCGATGGATCCGGCGGACGCGGCCGGCGCCGGAGGCGCCAGGTGCCGCTCGACGGCGGCGGGCAGCGCCGCACCGGATGCGCCGATGCCGGCGCCCGAGCCGAGGGCGAGCACGCGCGCACGGACCTCGGCCGCCGGGGCATCGACCGCGGGGGCGTGCAGCGAGCGGAGCAGCAGCACCCGGTCGCCGAGGTACAGCGCCTCCTCGACGTCGTGGGTGACGAGCACGATGGTCGTCGGCTGCGCCGCGTGGATGTCGAGCAGCAGGTCCTGCATGCGCAGGCGGGTGAGCGCGTCGAGCGCGCCGAACGGCTCGTCAAGCAGCAGCACGTCGGGGTTGCGGGCGAGCGCGCGGGCGAGCGACGCCCGCTGCGCCATGCCGCCGGAGACCTCGCGGGGGCGCTGGTCGGCCGCGTGGTCGAGGCCCACGAGGTGCAGAAGCTCGCGCACGCGCTCGCGTCCGGCGCGCCGGCCCGCGCCGCTGCGCTGGGTCTCGCGCGGCAGGCCGAGCTCGACGTTCTGGGCGAGCGTGCGCCAGGGAAGCAGGCGCGGCTCCTGGAAGGCGACGGCGGTCCGCTCGTCGGTGTCGCTGATCGACGTGCCGTCGACCGCGATGGAGCCGGTGCTCGGGGCGTCGAGGCCCGCGATGAGGCGCAGCAGCGTCGACTTGCCGCAGCCCGAGGGGCCGATGACCGACAGGATCTCGCCGGGCGCGATCCGGATGTCGACGCCCTGCAGCACCTCGCGGGTGCCCGTCGGCGACGCGAACGCGCGGCCGACCTCCGTGAGACTCACGGCGCCGGCCCCGGCACGCGTCGACGCAGCGGTCTCTGGCACGGCGACGGCGGAGGGCATGAGCACAATGCTTGCGTTTTGTGTCTCGGCTCACGAATCCGGGTGCAACATTGCGACACAGTCCGCCCATTCGGGCAGATCGGCGGTAGATGGGGTTCCGGCGGGTGTCACCCGCAGGCGGTCGATCGGCAGCTCGTCACCGAGCAGCGCCTCACGCGGCCCGCGGTGGTGGATCCCACATCCAGCGCAGCGGCGAGCGGGATCGCAGCTCCACCGGCGGCCCGCCGGGCGGGTGGAGCACGAACGGTCCGAGCGCATCGCGGGTGATCCGATGCCCGCGGTGATGGAGGTTCATGTGGTGGAACCGGCACAGCAGCACCCCGCGGCCGACGTCGGTGCGACCCTTGTGCGCGGACCATTCGTCGATGTGATGCGCCTCGCAGTAGGAGGCCTGCATCCCGCACCCCGGCCAGGTGCATCCGCCGTCGCGCACCGCCAGGGCGATGCGCTGCTTCGGCGTGAACAGCCGCTGCTCCCTGCCCACATCCAGAGGGTTCCCGCACGAGTCGACCGTGACCTCCCTCACCCCGGTGTCGCAGATCTGCTGCTCGACCGCCGGCGCGGGCAGCGGATGCCCGCCGTCCTCGGTGTGCCCGACCGGGGCGCCCTTCACGATGACGACTCGCACGCCGGGCTGCCGGGTGCCGAACACCTTCTCGGCGTCGGCGACCGCCCCGGCGCGCAGCACACCCAGGATCACGTCATAGGCGAGCTGCTCGTTGGAGCGCGGATCCTCCACCAGCGCCTTTGCCCGCTCCCGTTCTGCAGAGTCAACGAACCGTGGACCTCCTCGCCGCGGACGCATCGCCGCGGCGATCACCGACCGCAGCAGGGCGGCGCCGTCATCGTCGAACGCGAAGGACGCCCGCTGGACGCCGTCGGCATCGGTCCACATCCGGAACGACCGGCGCTCGAACCGCGCCAGGAACCGCTCCTCCGCGCCCTCCGGGTCGAGCCCATCCCGCACGCTCTGCGCCGCGAGGCGCAGGTCCTCGACAGTGCGGTGCGGCACCTCGAGCAGCAGCTGCTCGCACGCGAGGCGCCAGACGTCCACCGCTCCCTCGGGCGGAACCCCGAGCCCGCGGAGGATCGCGTCCATCTGCGCCGCGGTGCACGCTCCCTCCCGCAGCGCGCGATCCAGGCACTCGTGCCACGTCTCCACCGGCCCGGCGGCGTCGTCCGGCGAAGCATCGGCAACGCCCTCCAGCAGGGCCTGCCCAATCCGCACCTGCCGGGCCGCGTCCGCCTTCGACCCGCCCGACAGCCCCTGCACCATCTCGACCGCGTTGCGGTGCCCGCGCGATTGCGCCAGCCCGCCGTGCCCGTCCGCCGGCCGCGACCGCGACGCGGCCACGCCCGCCGCGACGGCCTGGATCCCCTGACCGAAGCGCACGAGGTCTGCCCCGGCCCGCATCAGCGCGATCACCGCGTCGTCCGGAAGCGCCCTCACCGCGGCGGCATCCGGCACCGTCATCGACGTCACAGCGTCGACGCGGCCCTGCAGCTCGGTGAGGAAGTCCATGCTGCAATTCAACCGCGGACCACCGACATTCTCCCAGGTCAGCGGAGAGAACCGCTCATCCGTGGATAACCCCGCCCGACCCGATCCTGTGGACGAGAGGCCCGGCCCGCAGCCGCCCGCAGAACGAGAAACGGGGCCGGATCCCGAAGGATCCGACCCCGTGTCAGTCAGTCAGCTGAGGATCAGCGACCGGCCAGCTTCTCGCGCAGCGCGGCGAGGGCCTCGTCGTCGGCAAGGGTGCCGGCGCCGGCCGACTCCGAGCTGAACGACTGGCCGGCGGCGAACTCGTCGCCCGCCTCTGCCTCTGCCTCGATGGCCTTGGCGACCTGCGTCTTGTGCTGCTCCCAGCGAGCCTGAGCAGCGGCGTACTCCTGCTCCCACTTCTCGCGGGCCTCGTCGAAGCCCTCGAGCCACTGGTTGGTCTCGGGGTCGAAGCCCTCGGGGTACTTGTACTCGCCGTTCTCGTCGTACTCGGTGACCATGCCGTACAGCGCCGGGTCGAACTCGGTGCCGTTGGGGTCGACCATCTCGTTCGCCTGCTTGAGCGAGAGCGAGATGCGGCGACGGTCGAGGTCGATGTCGATGACGCGGACGAAGACCTCTTCGCCGACCGACACGACCTGCTCGGCGAGCTCGACGTGCTTGGCCGACAGCTCCGAGATGTGCACGAGGCCCTCGATGCCGTCCGCGACGCGGACGAACGCACCGAACGGAACGAGCTTGGTGACCTTGCCCGGCGTGATCTGACCGATCGCGTGGGTGCGGGCGAAGACCTGCCACGGGTCCTCCTGCGTCGCCTTGAGCGACAGCGAGACGCGCTCGCGGTCGAGGTCGACCTCGAGGATCTCGACGGTGACCTCCTGGCCCACCTCGACGACCTCGGAGGCGTGCTCGATGTGCTTCCACGAGAGCTCGGAGACGTGCACGAGGCCGTCCACGCCGCCCAGGTCGACGAACGCACCGAAGTTGACGATCGACGAGACGACGCCCTTGCGGACCTGACCCTTGTGCAGGTTGTTCAGGAACTGCGTGCGCGTGGCCGACTGCGTCTCCTCGAGGAGGGCGCGGCGCGACAGCACGACGTTGTTGCGGTTCTTGTCGAGCTCGAGGATCTTGGCCTCGATCTCCTGGCCGAGGTACGGCGTGAGGTCGCGGACGCGGCGCAGCTCGATGAGCGAGGCCGGCAGGAAGCCGCGGAGGCCGATGTCGACGATGAGGCCACCCTTGACGACCTCGATGACGGTGCCGGTGACGACGCCGTCGTTCTCCTTGATCTTCTCCACGTCGCCCCAGGCGCGCTCGTACTGCGCGCGCTTCTTCGACAGGATCAGACGGCCTTCCTTGTCCTCCTTCTGGAGAACGAGGGCCTCGACGACGTCACCGACGCTGACGACCTCGTTGGGGTCGACGTCGTGCTTGATGGAGAGCTCGCGCGAGGGGATGACACCCTCGGTCTTGAAGCTCACGTCCAGCAGCACTTCGTCGCGGTCGATCTTGACGATCGTGCCCTCGATGATGTCGCCGTCGTTGAAGGACTTGAGGGTCTTCTCGACCGCGGCCAGGAAGTCCTCAGCAGAGCCGATGTCGTTGATCGCGACCTGCTTGGTGGCCGGGGCGGTCGTTGCGTTAGTCATGTAGTGGGTTGTCCTTGTTGGAGGTTTTCTCGGGCCTTGGCTCGGTCTCACACCCCCGGATGTCCGGACGCGCGGGACCACGGTCGAGCCGCGGCAGTTGGATTGTGTTCGTACGTCTCGCGTGGGTCCGTTCCGGGACAGCCCGGACGACGCGCACACGCGTGACAGTCCAGGGTACCAGAATCGGGGGTCCGGATGCCGAACGCATCGGCCTCTCGTCCACAGTCCCGCCGCCTGCGACTCTATCCCCGACAGCCGCCGGATCGCCCCACGCGCGAGCCTGCCCGTGCCTACCGTGGCGACATGTTCTCCTCACAGAGCTCACGCTTCTCCACCGTCGACGTCATCCCGGTCCACAGTCCGGATGACGCCTGGACATTCCGGATGCTGAGCCACGCCCCGATCCACACCGTTGCGCGGGCGATGCAGATGGTCACCGGTGGCGAAGACGAGTGGCTCGCGCTCAGTGAGTCCTGGACACCGCTCGCCGATCTGCGACGCGTCGGGTGGGGCTGGGAAGACGCGGGGCTTCACGTCGCCGAGCCCGCCGAAGGGCGATACCGGATCGTCGTGAGCGGCTCGGAGCCAGCCCACGTCGGCGACTCCGCCGTGCGCCTGCTGCGGTGCGGCCAGCCGTCCCGCCGTCCGGACGTCGCGTGGTGGGACGAGCCCACGCCCGTCGACCCGGCGCTGCTGCAGCACGACTTCGACATCGAGTTCGGGTTCGTGCCCCGCCTCGCCGATCCGTGGCACTCGGGCGCGGCACCCCTGGACTCGTCGCTCGCCGGCCTTTTCGCCCTCCTGCTCCCACCCGACCGCGTGGCGATGGAGTCGCATCTCCAGGAGCGCGGACTGCTGCACCCCGAGCCCCTGCGACCAGCGGAGCTCAGCGCTCTCACCGCGGCTTTCGCGACCGCCCTGGACGCAGTCGGCGAGGGCCTGGCACAGGGCCCGGATGGGCGCCTGCCGGCCCGCTTCACCGAGGAACTCGCACACACGCTGGCCTGGGACCGAGCACCCGCTGCCGGCTTGACGGACGCCGCGTGGCGCCTTCGACTGCTCCGCAGGCTGCAAGGACAGGTGCTCAGGACGAGAAGGGGTCGGTTCGCGGACAAGCGCAGCCGGCTGGACATCAGCACGGCCGTGCTCGAGTTCAGCCAGCGCGACCGCTGGTACGCATCGCCGATCCCGCCGGCGGCGACGCTCGCCCTGGTCGCCGTCGCGGACGGCGTGGGGACACACCTCTCGGAGGTCACCTCGCTGCTCTCGGCGCCGATCGCTGCGCTCGACCGAGACTGCGACGCGGCGACGGAGGTGCTCGATCGGCTCGCGCTCCTGAGCGCTCCCGGCGCGTATGGCGTGATCACCCCCGAGATGCGCCGCCTCGCGAATCACGTCGTCCTCCGCTCCCCGCGCACGTACTTGTACTGAGCGGCAGACGCCGATGTTCTACAATGAAGCACATGGAGCACATCGGCATCCGAGAGCTCAAGCAGAACGCGTCGGCCGTCGTCGCGCGCGTGGCAGCGGGTGAGACCGTGGTCGTCACCGACCGCCGACGGCCGGTCGCGCAGCTCTCGTCGCTGCCGCAGTCCCCGCTGGATCAGATGAGAGCCGCCGGCTCGGTCCGCCCCGCGCGTCGTCGCTTCGCCGCCCTCTCCCTGCCCGGTGGCGACGTCGACCCCGACAGCACCGCGACGGCAGCGCTGATGGCGATGCGCGACGAAGAGCGGTACTGACGGGATGGTGCACTATCTCGACACGTCCGCCTTGGTGAAGCTCGCGTGCCGCGAGGCGGAGAGCGATGCCCTGCTCGAATGGGGCAGATCGCAGGATGATCGCACCCTCATTAGCTCGGACCTCGCCCGCACCGAGCTGATGCGCTCGCTGCGCCGCGCGGATCCCGACGCGACCCCGCAGGCACGCCTCGTGCTGGACAGCCTCGCGCTGATCGCGCTCACTCCGCAGATCCTGGACGCCGCGGGCCGCCTCGATCCGGTGTCACTGCACAGCCTCGACGCGATCCACCTCGCGGCCGCACTCGCGGTCGGGGATGAACTCGATGGGATCGTGACCTACGACGCCCGGCTCGCGGATGCCGCCCGCTCGGTCGGCGTCACCGTCATCGCGCCGGCGTGACCTCGTCGGGTCCGGATGCCGGTCATCCCCCGCTCAGGACGCTCAGCGCCACCACCGCCGCGGCGGCCGACCAGGCCTGCGGGCGGCAGGCCGCGGGGTACGGTGCAGGAGCGAGGGTCTCCGACAGCGGATCCCCGCTGTGGAGTTCGGGGATGCGGTAGTCGAACGCGGCCGCCGCGGCCAGCATTCCCTCCGTGACGGTGCGCGCCTCGTCGTGCAGCCCGGCGCGCAGCATGCCGTGGGCGGCGATCGCGGTGTCGTGGGTCCAGACGCTCCCGCCGTGGTACGACAGCGGCCAGTATCCGGATGCCCCGGTCGACATCGTGCGGATCCCGAAACCCGAGGCCATCGTGTCGCCCAGCAGCAGGGATGCGACGTGGCGCTCGTCCTCCGGGTCCAGGATGCCGGTGCCCAGCAGATGCCCGATGTTGCTGGTGAGCGTGTCGACGGGGCGCTTGTCGCGATCCAGGGCGACGGCCGGGTACCTCCCTTCCGGGGTCTCGATCCAGTACGCCCGCGCGAAGCCCTCGCGCAGCGCCGCCGCCCAGTCGCGCAGGTGCGCGGTCGGCTCGGCCCTGTCGGAGAAGTGATCGAGGATGTCTGCGCCCGCGAGCGCCGCCTCGTACGCGTACCCCTGCACCTCGCACAGCGCGATCGGGCCCCGAGCGAGGGCGCCCTCCCGCTGCTGGATCGAGTCGCCGGAGTCCTTCCACCCCTGGTTCGCCAGGCCCCGGCCCGAGCGGTCGAGGTAGTCGATGAACCCGTCGCCGTCGCTGTCGCCGTGCTCGACGAGCCACGTGAGCGCGCGACGCAGCGCCGGCAGGAGCGCCCGCACCTCGTCCTCGGGCATCCCGGCGCGCCAGGCATCCGCGAGCAGGCAGATCCACAGCGGCGTCGCGTCCACGCTGCCGTAGTAGCGCGGCGGCAGCACGACCTGCTCCCCCGGGATCTCCAGGCTCGTCGCCCGCAGCTCGTGCAGGATCTTGCCTGGCTCCTGCGCCGACGCCGGATGATCCTCGGTGCCCTGCAGTCGGGCGAGCACCCGCAGCGTCGACGCCGCGACGCCGACGTCGATCGGCAGCAGCAGCCGCGCGGTCCAGATCGAGTCCCGGCCGAACAGCGTGAAGAACCACGGAGCGCCGGCGGCGTAGAAGTCGTCCTCGGGATGGTCCGGGAGCGCGAGGCGGAGCGCATCGAGGTCGTCGAGCGCGGTCCGCAGCCACCGCGCGAGGCGCGGCGCGGTGCCGAGCCAGGATGCGGCGAGCGCGCTCGCATCCCACGGGGCGGAGCGCTCGGGCGCCCGCACCACGAGGGCGTCGTCCGCGAGGGCAACGCTCCAGGACGCCTCGGCCTCCCCGCCGGCGGATGCGCGGACGCGCCATTCGACGTCGACCACGCCCTCCCCCAGCCGGACCGCGCCGTCGCCCGCGGTCAGGGCGAACCGCTGCGGCCCGGCCCTGACCACGGCCGAGCCCTCTGCGACGCTCATCTCGAACGCCGCGGGGGCGACGTCACCGGCTTTGACCGCGTGCAGCGATGCGAACTCGGGACGCACCCTCACGCGCAGCGTCGCCTCGACGGGCACGTCGCGTCCGTTCCGCAGCACAAGGCGCTCGCGCATCGCGCCCGCCTCCACGACGCGCTCGCGGGTCAGGCGCACACGCGGGTCCGGCATCGCGTCGTCGATCCCGCGCAGCAGGCCGGAGAACACCATCCGCGAGGCGCCCTGGCGGGTCGACCCGATCCACTCGATCGGAGACTCGTCGCAGGTGAGCTCGGCCGAGCGGATGTGCCGGACGTCGCCGTGGAAGACACCGTCGATCGGCGCCCCTCCCATGGACCCGTCCGACCCCGACCAGACCTGGGTCGGGGCGCGCAGCACGATCTCGCTGTCGTGAAGCAGTGGCTGCCACAGCGCCGCATCCGACGTCATTCCCTCACTGCTCCTTCATCACGGTCAGGCCGCCGGCGTCGCGGTGAGCGTCCGGATCGACTCGCTGCCCTCTGCCAGCATGCGGTACACCCGCTCATAGCCCGCCGCCATCACCGGCAGGTCGAAGCGCTGCTCGGCATCACGACGGCAGGCAGCGGGGTCGATTTCCGCGGCGCGCCCGACCGCCTGCGCCAGCGCGTCCACGCCGTCGACGACGAAGCCGGTCTCGCCATGGCGCACGATCTCGGGGACGCTTCCTCGCGGCGTCGCCACGACGGGCGTGCCGCACGCGAGCGCCTCGGCCATGACCATCCCGAACGGCTCCTCCCACTGGATCGGGAAGAGCAGGCACGCGGCCATGGCGAACAGCTCGCGCTTGAGGGACGCATCCGCCTCGCCCAGGTACTCGGCATCCCGGCCGAGCAGCGGCCGCACCTCACGCTCGAAGTAGTCCCGCTCCGCCGCCTCGGACAGCTTTCCCGCAAGCAGGATGCGGCGCCCCGCCCGCCGCGCGGCCTCGATCGCGAGGTGCGCGCCCTTGTCGGGGCTGAAGCGTCCGATCCAGAGCACAACGTCGCTCTTGTTCTCACGGAAGGGGAAGCTCGCCACGTCGATGCCGTTGTGCACGGTGCCGACCCAGTTGAGCCCCGACGCCTGGTGGCGCTGCGCGTGGGAGATCGCGACCAGATCGATCGAGGAACCCAGCCGGCGGAAGTAGTCGCCGTTCTCGCCCGCGACGGGCCCGTGCATCGTCGCGACGGTCGGGATGTCCCGGCCGCGAGCGAGCAGCGGCCCGGCCGCCGAGTTGTCGTGCACCACGTCGAGGTCGAGGTCATCGAGCGCCGCGGCGGCCTCCGCGGCGAGCACGAGCTCGGGCATCACGCTCGAGCCGAGCAGATGGGACGGCGGCTGGTCGTACACGCGCACGTGCCGCCGGGCGCGGGTGCGCGGCTCCCCCGACGCGACGAGCGTGACCTCATGCCCTCGGTCGACGAGCTGATCCACAAGGCTCGCCACGACGGCCTCCGTCCCGCCGTACCCTCGCGGCGGCAGCTCGAACCAGGGTGGTGCGACCATCCCGATCCGCAGCGGGCGTCCCGAGTTCCCCTCGTGGATGGATCCCTCTCGTTCGACGATCAGCGACATGCGCGGTCCTCCTCCTCATCAGCGCGTCGCGGGCGGGTGAAGGCTCTCGGATCGAGCCGAATCATTGCCAGATTACGAAGAGCAAACCTCCTTGCGCAAATGGAGGTTTGTTCGCGCTTGGAGTCGCAGAACCCTCGAACAGTCCCGACGCCCGTCGTAGCATGGACGGACGGATGGGATCACGGCGATGACGGAACCGACGAACAGGAAGCAGGCCGAAGGCGGGCCGCTGCAGGACGACGACGCGCCGTTCTACACGATCGGCCAGGTGTCGGCGCTGCTGGGGATTCCGCCGGCCGCGCTGCGCCGCCTCGACGACCAGGACATCGTGTCCCCCGAACGCTCGGACGGCGGTCAGCGCCGCTACTCGCGGCTCGAGGTGGAGCAGCTTCGAGAGGTGCTCGACCTCACGGACGAGGGCGTCACCCTCGCCGGGGTGCGCAAGGTGCTCGCCCTGCGCCGACGCGTCGAATCGCTCGAGGACGAGCTCGCCGGGCTCCGCGGCCGCGACGAGCAGCAGACGTCCTCGGCCTGACGCGGTCGGGCACCCCTTCCCCCGCGCGGGAGGCCGCTGCCGCGCTAGGGTTCTCGCAGGATCACCTTGGGGGAGGCGATCGCTCGGACTCTCCCGGGACATCCGCCACGTCCAGCATCGCTCCGAGGAGTCCTCATGTCCCTCCCTCCCAACGACGGCAACGTCCCGCCGGTTCCCCCTGTGCCGCCGACCCCGCCGACTCCCGCGGCCCCCGACTACACCTCGGCGGATTACACCCCGCCCGCCTACACGCCGCCGACGTACACGCCGCCCCAGTACAACGCTCCCGGATCGTCCGAGCCCACGCCCGAGCAGCCCGAGGCCACTGCCGCGCAGGAGCCGGCCGCGCAGGAGCCGGCGACGCCGGAGCAGCCCGCCGCCCCGCAGGAGCCCGACGCGACCGTTCCCCCGGCACCCGCCGAGCCGACCTACGCCGCTCCCGCCGAGCCGACGTACTCCGCTCCCGGGGCACCGGCGTTCCCGGGCGCCCAGGCCCCGTACTCGCCTCCGGCCCCGGGCCAGGGCTACCCGCAGAGCTCCGTGCCGCCGTACGCGCAGCCGACGCCGCCGGCGCAGGGCTACCCGGGCGCCCCCGGCGGCTCCGGTGGCGCGGGCACTCCCTACGGCGGTGTGCCGTACAACGGGGCCCCGATGGCGCCGCCGGCCCCCGGCAAGGGCCTGGCGATCACCGGCCTCGTGCTGGGCATCCTCGGCTTCCTCGGCGCGCTGATCCCGTTCGGCATCTTCGGTGCGGGCCTGCTCCTGCTTGCCGCGCTCGTCATCGGCATCATCGTCCTGGTCAAGAAGAAGCCCGGCAAGGGAATGGGCCTGACCGCCGTGATCCTCGGCGGCCTCGGCCTCATCGCCGGTATCGCCATCACCGTCGCCGTCTCGAGCTTCATCGCCGACCAGGTGCGCAACGCGCCCAACGGGATCCTGGAGCAGGCGTGCGACGACGCCGGGCTGACGCAGGAGGAGTGCGACGAGATCTACGGGCAGGGAGACGGACCCGCGACCGACCCCGGCATCGATGAGGGTGGAACGACCGACGGGGAGGACGGCGCCGGCGTCGTCGCCGGATCCGTGGAGTTCGGCGAGACCGCGTTCGGCACGCGCGGCCCCGACGATGACTACTACTGGTTCACCGTCGAGGTGACCAACGCCGACGAGGCGAACGCGCTCGAGAACTTCTATGCGAGCGTCGAGGCGGTGGACGCCGACGGCACGATCCTCGACAGCTCGTCGATCGGCGGCATGCTGCTGCCGGGCACGACGATCTACACGGGCATCTTCTCGCAGATCGGCGACAACGAGATCGCGAAGCTCGATGTCCTTCCGGAGGAGGGCTTCGGGTCGGAACAGGTCGAGATGAGCGGCGCGTTCGCCGTCGAGGGCCTCGAGGCCGTGACCGACGAGTACTCGACCACCGTCACGGGCACGATCACCAGCACATTCGCGGAGGACCACGACAGCCTCGACCTGACGCTCATCGCGCGCGACGCCTCGGGAAAGATCGTGCTCGCCGATCAGGGCTACACCGACCGGGTTCCCGCCGGCGGATCGGCGAACTTCGAGATCTACCTGATCGACCCGATGCCCGAGGGGATCACCTACGAGGTGTACCCGCACATCTGGTGACGGGTCACACCGCGCAGCGGATGCAGCGGGTCGCGGTGGGGCGCGCCAGCAGGCGCCCCGCCGCGATCGGCTCGCCGCACACCTCGCACACGCCGTAGGTTCCGGCGTCGATGCGGGCGAGCGCCGCGTCGATCTCCTGCAGCTCGCGTCGGGCGGCATCGCTCAGGCCGCTCAACCGCGACCACTCCCCCGACAGCGTCGCCCCCTCGGGGTCGTGCTCGTCGTCTGCGGTCGCGTCGCCTCGCGCCGCCGCCACTCCCGACAGGTCGCTCGCGCGTGCGGCGAGGCGCCGCAGCGCGTCGGATCGCCGCTCGAGCAGCCGCTCGCGCGCGGCTTCGGACCCCTCGGACATGCGGATCAGCCTACGCCGGGCCTCCCCCGCGCCCGGCGCCCACCGGGGCATAGTCGTCCGGCGTCAGCGGCCGCACGCCGTCGTCGTGCAGCAGGAACTGCGCGCGCAGCGGCACCTCCTGCAGCCGGAGGGCCTCCGCCATGGCGGCCGCCCAGGCGAGCTCCTCGCGCTCGAAGTCGGCCGTGCCCTCGCGCTCCCACACCAGCACGAGCGCCGCGGCACCCACGGCCTCGAGCACGAGGGGCATCCGCGCCGCGATCAGGTGCGCCGCGGTGACGGGCCCCAGGTCGTCGACGATGTTCGGCTCGTGCGGATCGTGGGGGAAGTCATCCGTCGGCATGATCGCCTCGCTGAGGCGGTCGTCCTCGTCCAGGAACAGCAGCCACAGCTGGCGCCGGATCGCGCCGGCGAGCAGGAGGCCGATCAGCTCCTCGAGGTGGGCATCATCCAGCGGCTCCTCGCGGAGCTCGTTCATGCGGCGCTCGTCCGCTTTCGTGTACGTCATGGAGCGATCCTGACGCGCACACGCGACCCGGATCCGGGATCCGCGCACCCGGGGACGCCTTCACCGGTGGATGTCCCCTGTGGACGAATGAGACGACCCCCGCACCTTGTGGGTGCGGGGGTCTTGTTCCTGCTCAGATAGAGCGGTCTCGTCAGCGAGCGGCAGAGCCCTCGACGTAGTCCTCGTCGGTCTGCTTCCAGGCGAACAGGGCGCGGAGCTCCTTGCCCGTGGCCTCGATGGGGTGCCCCTGCTCCTTCTCGCGCAGCGCGAGGAACTCCTGCGCGCCGTTGTCCTGGTCCTCGATGAAGCGCTTGGCGAACGCACCCGACTGGATGTCCGCGAGGACCTCCTGCATGCGCGCCTTCGTGCCGGCGTCGATGACACGGGGGCCCGAGACGTAGTCGCCGAACTCGGCCGTGTCGGAGATCGACCAGCGCTGCTTGGCGATGCCGCCCTCCCACATCAGGTCGACGATGAGCTTGAGCTCGTGCAGCACCTCGAAGTACGCGATCTGCGGCTGGTAGCCGGCTTCGGTGAGCACCTCGAAGCCCGCCTGCACGAGGTGGCTCATGCCACCGCAGAGCACCGCCTGCTCGCCGAACAGGTCGGTCTCGGTCTCCTCCGTGAAGGTCGTCTTGATGACGCCCGCGCGGGTGCCGCCGATGGCCTTCGCGTACGACAGCGCCACATCCCAGGCCTGGCCGGAGGCGTCGCGCTCGACCGCGATGATGTCCGGGATGCCGCGGCCCGCGACGAACTCGCGGCGCACGGTGTGGCCCGGCGCCTTCGGCGCGACGAGGATCACGTCGACACCGTCGGGAGCCTCGATGTAGCCGAAGCGGATGTTGAAGCCGTGCGCGAAGGCGAGCGTCTTGCCCTCGGTCAGGTTCGGGGCGATCGACTCGGAGTAGATGCCGCGCTGGTGCTGGTCGGGGGCGAGGATCATGATCAGGTCGGCCCACGCGGTGGCGTCGGCGACGTTCTTGACCTCGAAGCCCTCCTCCTGCGCCTTGGCGGTCGACTTCGACCCGTCCTTCAGCGCGATGGCGACCTCGACACCCGAGTCGCGAAGGTTCTGCGCGTGGGCGTGGCCCTGCGAGCCGTAACCGACGATCGCGACCTTCTTGCCCTGGATGAGCGACAGGTCGGCGTCCGCGTCGTAGAAGATCTCGGTGCTCACGGTGGTGGTTCTCCTTGGGTTGGGGTGTGGGAAGTTCGTGACGGTCGCTTCGGCTCGCTTCGCTCGCTCAGCAACCGGAAGCGGGTCAGCCGCGCATCACGCGTTCGGTGATGGACTTCGAGCCGCGGCCGAGAGCCACGAGGCCCGACTGGGCGAGTTCGCGGATGCCGAACGGCTCGATCGCCTTGAGGAAGGCGTCGACCTTGCCCTTGTCGCCCGTGATCTCGATCACGAGGGCATCCGGCGCGTAGTCGACGACGCTGCCGCGGAACAGGTTCACGACCTCGAGCACGTTCGAGCGCGAGGCGTTGTCGGCGCGCACCTTCACGAGCATGTGCTCGCGCTGGACGCTCGACGACGGATCGAGCTCGACGATCTTGATCACGTTGATCAGCTTGTTCAGCTGCTTGGTGACCTGCTCGAGGGGAAGCTCGTCGACGTCGACGACCACGGTGATCCGGGACAGGCCCGGCACCTCGGTCACGCCCACGGCGAGGGACTCGATGTTGAAGCCGCGGCGCGCGAACAGGCCGGCGACGCGGGTCAGCAGACCGGGCTTGTCCTCGACGAGGAGGCTCAGCACGTGCGTCGTCATGTCAGTCGTCCTCCGAGAACGCCGGGGCGTGGTCGCGTGCGTACTGCACGTAGCTGTTGCTGACGCCCTGCGGCACCATCGGCCACACCATCGCGTCGGCGCTCACGACGAAGTCGATCACGACGGGGCGGTCGTTGGTCTCGAGGGCCTTCTGGATGGCGGCATCCACGTCCTCCGCCTTCTCGACGCGGATGGCCAGGCAGCCGTACGCCTCGGCGAGCTTCACGAAGTCGGGAACCCGGATCGACTCGTGCCCCGTGTTCAGGTCGGTGTTCGAGTAGCGGCCGTCGTAGAACAGCGTCTGCCACTGGCGCACCATGCCGAGCGACGAGTTGTTGATGATGGCGACCTTGATCGGGATGTTGTTGATCGCGCAGGTGGCGAGCTCCTGATTGGTCATCTGGAAGCAGCCGTCGCCGTCGATCGCCCACACCACGCGCTCGGGCTGGGCGACCTTCGCGCCCATGGCGGCGGGCACCGAGTAGCCCATCGTGCCGGCGCCGCCGGAGTTGAGCCACGAGTTCGGGCGCTCGTACTTGATGAACTGCGCCGACCACATCTGGTGCTGTCCGACGCCCGCGGCGTAGATGCCCTCGGGGCCGGTGAGCTCGCCGATGCGGCTGATCACGTACTGCGGCGCGAGCAGGCCGTCGGTGGTCGGCGCGTAGCCGAGCGGGTACTGGTTCTGCAACCCTCGGAGGTACGCCCACCACTCGGAGGTGTCGGCCTTGT
Organism: Microbacterium paludicola; assembly: GCF_039529675.1. NCBI lineage: Bacteria > Bacillati > Actinomycetota > Actinomycetes > Micrococcales > Microbacteriaceae > Microbacterium > Microbacterium paludicola. Next base: position 236,144 of record NZ_BAAANG010000003.1, on the reverse strand, counting down.
CGCCGATCGCGTGGAGCGCGGCGTCGAGGTCGACGAGCACGTCCTTCAGGTCGCCGACGATCGGCACGTCGGCCGTGCGGATCTTCGAGATCTCCGCGGGGTCGATGTCGACGTGCACGACCTGCGCGTTCGGGGCGAACAGCGCGGCCTTGCCGGTCACGCGGTCGTCGAACCGCGCGCCGAGGGCGACGATGAGGTCGGCCTCCTGCAGCGCGAGCACCGCGGGCACCGTGCCGTGCATGCCGGGCATGCCGAGGTGCTGCGGGTGCGAGTCGGGGAACGCCCCGCGGGCCATCAGCGTGGTCACCACCGGAGCGCCGCTCGCCTCGGCGAGGGTCTTCAGCTCCTCCGCGGCCCGGGCGCGGATCACGCCGCCGCCGACGTAGAGCACCGGCTTCTGCGCCTGCGCGAGCAGCGCGGCCGCGGCCTGGATCTGCTTGCCGTGCGCCTTGAGCACCGGCCGGTAGCCCGGCAGGTCGATCTTCGGCGGCCACACGAACGGCGCCTCGTTCTGCTGGGCGTCCTTCGTGATGTCGACGAGCACGGGCCCGGGGCGGCCGGTCGAGGCGATCTCGTACGCCGCGGCGATCGCGGCGGGGATCTCCGCGGCGTTCTTCACGAGGAACGAGTGCTTGGTGATCGGCATGGTGATGCCGACGATGTCCGCCTCCTGGAACGCGTCGGTGCCCATGAGCGTCGAGAACACCTGCCCGGTGATCGCGAGCAGCGGAACGGAGTCCATGTAGGCGTCGGCGATGGCGGTGACGAGGTTCGTCGCGCCGGGACCGGAGGTCGCGATGCACACGCCGACCTTCCCGGCGGCGGCCGCGTAGCCCTCGGCCGCGTGACCGGCGCCCTGCTCGTGCCGGACCAGGATGTGGCGCAGCTTCTCGGCCGACATCAGCGGGTCGTACACGGGCAGGATGGCGCCGCCGGGCAGGCCGAAGACGTCGGTGACGCCGAGCAGCTCGAGCGAGCGGACGACGGCCTCGGCACCCGTGATGACGGGGGCCGACGGAGCGGCGGGACGGGACGCGGGAGGCCGCGGGAGGACCTTCGCCGCGTCGCCGGACGTCACGGAATGGAACGTGGAATCGGACGGCATGGTGATGCTTCCTTGAAGTCGGGTCGATGGATCCGCGTGAAGGGACGCGGATCAGCCGGTCGTCGCGCCCTCCGCTGCGGAGCGCACGAGTCGCGAGTACTTCGCCAGAACGCCTCGGGTGTAGCGCGGGGGCAGGGGCTCCCAGCCGGAACGGCGGGATTCGAGCTCTGCGTCGTCGACGAGTAGGTCGAGAGAGCGAGCCGCGATATCGACCCTGATCAGATCACCATCGCGCACCAGGGCGATGGGACCACCGTCCACCGCCTCGGGTGCAACATGGCCGATGCACAGTCCGGTTGTGCCGCCTGAGAATCGACCGTCCGTCAAGAGTAGTACATCCTTGCCGAGCCCTGCGCCCTTGATGGCCGCCGTGATGGCGAGCATCTCGCGCATGCCGGGGCCGCCCTTGGGGCCCTCGTAGCGGATGACGACCACGTCGCCGGCCTTCACGGTTCCCTCGGCGAGGGCGTCCATTGCGGCCCGCTCGCGCTCGAACACGCGAGCGGGGCCCTCGAACACCGAGGCGTCGAATCCGGCCGTCTTCACGACCGCGCCCTCGGGGGCGAGCGATCCGTGCAGGATCGTGATGCCGCCGGTCGCGTGGATCGGGTTGTCGAAGCCGTGGATGACCTCGCCGTCGATCGGGTCGGGGTTCAGGTCCTTCAGGTTCTCGGCGAGCGTCTTGCCGGTGACGGTGAGCGCGTCGCCGTGAAGCAGGCCCTCGTCGAGCATCGCCTTCATGATCACGGGGATGCCGCCGTGACGGTCGACGTCGTTCATGACGTACTTGCCGAAGGGCTTCATGTCGGCGACGTGCGGCGTCTTGTCGCCGATGCGGTTGAAGTCGTGGAGCGTGAGGTCGACCTCGGCCTCGCGGGCGATCGCCAGGAGGTGCAGGACGACGTTCGTCGAGCCGCCGAGCGCCATGGCGAGGGCGATCGCGTTCTCGAACGACTCCTTCGTCAGGATGTCCTTCGTCGTGATCCCCTGGCGCAGCAGGTTGACGACGGCCTCGCCGGAGCGGTGCGCGAAGTAGTCGCGGCGGCGGTCGGCGGCGGGCGGCGCGGCGGAGCCGGGGAGGCTGAGGCCCAGGGCCTCGGCGACCGACGCCATCGTGTTCGCCGTGTACATGCCGCCGCAGGCACCCTCGCCGGGCGCGAACGCGCACTCGATGCGCTTGAGGTCCTCCTCGCTCATGAGGCCCGCGCGGCACGCGCCGACGCCCTCGAACGAGTCGATGATCGTGATGTCCTTCTCGGTGCCGTCCGACAGCTTCACCCAGCCGGGCGCGATCGATCCGGCGTACAGGAAGACGCTGGACAGGCCGAGGCGGGCGCTCGCCATGAGCATGCCGGGGATCGACTTGTCGCAGCCGGCGAGCAGCACGGTTCCGTCGAGGCGCTCGGCCTGGATGACGGTCTCGACACTGTCGGCGATGACCTCACGCGAGACGAGCGAGAAGTGCATCCCCTCGTGGCCCATCGAGATGCCGTCCGAGACGGAGATGGTGCCGAACTGCAGCGGGTAGCCGCCGCCCGAGTGCACGCCCTCCTTGGCGCCCTGCGCCAGGCGGTCGAGGCTCAGGTTGCAGGGGGTGATCTCGTTCCAGCTGGAGGCGATGCCGATCTGCGGCTTCGCCCAGTCGGCGTCGCCCATCCCGACCGCGCGGAGCATTCCTCGCGAGGTGGTCGCCTCGATCCCGTCGGTGACGACGCGGCTGCGGGGCTTGATGTCGGGCGTAGAGGACGGTGTTGCGAGGTCGACCATGTCGGCAGTCTATGCCCGGTGCGGAGGGGCTCCCGTCCGCCCGGACAAAGCGCCCTACGACGCACCGACGGCGCCTTCAGGATGCTCGCGCGACGGCCAGAGCGGTGAGCAACTCGGCGAGTTCGAGGGGGTCGGCGACCCGCACCTTGGCAGCCGTCTCGCCCTCCCCGACGCGGATGCCGAGGTCGCCCTCGCCCAGGCTGCGCAGGGCGTCCTCATCCGTCACGTCGTCCCCGGCGAAGACCACGGCCGTCGCCCCGGTCTCGGTCCGCAGGCGCGCGATCGCCGTGTCCTTGCCTTCATGCCGCCAGGCGTATTCGACGACGTTCTTGCCCGTGCGGCGACGCCACTCCGGGGCGCGTTCGGCCACCAGCGCGTCGACGAGCGACTGCGCGCGGGCGGCGTCCTGCTCCTGGGCCAGGCGCGTGTGCAGCGCGAAGCCATAGGCCTTCGGCTCGACCCAGGCGCCGTCGATTCCCTCGACGGCGCGCTCGACGTCGGCGACCAGGGCATCGGCGACGCCCGCGCGCTCCACGACGTCCGCCATGGGGACGTCGTCCGCGACGATCTCGATCCCGGCCGGCCGCCAGTGCTCGGCCCCGTGCGAGCCGGCGAGCCACACGACCGAGTCGTCCGCGTGCTCGCCGATCACCCGCAGATCCGTGAGCTGGCGACCGGACACGAACGCGACGGTCGTGGCGGGCGCCGCCGCAAGCCGGCGCACCGCCTCCGCCGCCTCAGGCAGCGCCCGGACCGCCATCGGATCGTCGCCGAGGGGAGCCAGCGTGCCATCGAAGTCGAGGGCGACCAGCAGTCTCTCCGTACGCGCGATCTCCTCGACGGCGGACGTCCACGCGGGGGCCATGGGGTTCCTCCTTCGGCTCAGCGACGAGCGTTACGCGCCGTGCGGATCTTGTCGATGTCGTTGAGGATGTCGTGCGACCAGTCCTCGACGTCGTGTTCGAGGACACGGCGGCGCAGCGCGCGCATCCTGCGGGACTGCTCCCCCGGCGACATCTCGACGGCGCGCATGATCAGGTCCTTGAGGCCGCCGATGTCGTGCGGATTCACGAGCAGGGCGCTCGTGAGCTCGTCCGCCGCTCCGGCGAACTCGCTCAGCAGCAGCACGCCGGTGTTGTCGGTGCGGGCGGCGACGTACTCTTTGGCGACGAGGTTCATGCCGTCGCGCAGCGCGGTGACGAGCATCACGTCGGCCGCGAGGTAGAGCGCCACCATCTCCTCGCGCGGGAAGCCCTGGTGCAGGTAGCGGATCGCCGTGTGGTGCATTGTGTCGTAATCGCCGTTGATGCGGCCGACGGTCAGCTCGATCTCGTCGCGCAGCTCGGCGTAGGCGTCGACCCGCTGCCGCGACGGGCTCGCGACCTGCACGAGCGTGGCGTCGCCGACCGTGAGCCGCCCGTCCTGAAGCAGCTCGCCGAACGCCTTGAGGCGGTGGCGGATGCCCTTTGTGTAGTCGAGGCGGTCGACGCCGAGCAGGATCGTCTTGGGGTTTCCCAGCTGCTCGCGGATCTCCACCGCGCGAGCCCTGACCTTCGGATCCTGGGCGAGCTCGATGTAGGACTGGGCGTCGATCGAGATCGGGTAGGCCTTCGCGATCGCGACCCGCGAGTCCTCTTTGCCGTCCTGCGGCGAGGTCACAACGATCTCGTTCGAGCGCGTCGTGTGGTGGAGCACCCGCCGCACGCTGCGCTGGAAGTTCCCGGCGTCGGCCTGTCGCTGGAATCCGATGACGTCGGCGCCGAGGAGGCCCTCGAGCACCTGACGCCGCCACGGGAGCTGTGAGTACAGGCCGTATGCGGGGAACGGAATGTGGTGGAAGTAGCCGATGGTGACGTCCGGACGGAGTTCGCGGAGCAGCTTCGGAACGAGCTGCAGCTGATAGTCCTGCACCCAGACGAC